>DDVC01000120.1 GCA_002345145.1 Bacteroidetes bacterium UBA2322 | reverse complement strand
GCAACCAATTTCATAAAGAGCCATTTTTAAAGCGATGTAAGCTCCAGTCCTTTACTGCTAAGTAAAGGCAAAAACAGAAATAAACCAACAAACAAGGCAAGCTATTCCTCCAAGCCACAATTAGCCATTTTGGGCATAGTTATTGATAAATAATAGGTAAAACAGAATGGTATGAAAATACAAGCCTTTGCAATTGTTTTACTGCTTTTGGGCGGATTGTTTACAGCCTCAGCCCAAAACAGTTATGCCATGTTTACGGCTAATGCTCCTTATGCGGTAAACGAAAAACTAAATTCTTATACAACTCCATCTTCCATAATAGCCGATAATGACGCAAATGTTAACCCGCAGGATTTAAACTATCGGGTACTTTTGGGGGTATTTACCCATCGCATTCCCATTGAATCGGATTATTGGTTGGAGGTGCGAAACGATTTATCGGTTACTTCTTCTAATACCGGTTACGCATACAGCGTAGGTTTTTTCCGAAACAAAGCTGATGCCGAAAAAAAATACCGCGAACTTGTTGGGAAAGGGTACTTGTATGCCAAAGTGGCTCTGTACGCTTCTGATTACATGATGCAGGAAGTAGCGCCATAGTTGTATGGCTAAAACGCTTTTTAGTAGTTTTTTGCTGCTGCACAAGTCCGGTTTAAGCCGGGCTTTTTCCGTTTTAGGGGGTAAAAAAACGGTTAAAAAGAAAAAAATACACAGCAGGTTGGTTGCCCTATGAATATCTTTTGTAACTTTACAAGCATTTGTTTAATACTATTTCTAAACTTCTGCCTAATTTATGTTTAATATCGCTTTTTTTATGCGTTTTGTTGTAGTTTTGGCTGCTGCAATGGTTTTAAGCGTGGTGCAGTTATACGCGCAAACGGGAGCTCTTCACCCAAAAGCCGTTGATGATACTATTTTGGTGAGTCAAAAAAATGGGCAACTGCACAATATATTGGTAAACGACTACATTTCGTTTGACTATAAACAAACCCGAATAACCATTATAGAGGCTGCAAAAGCTAAATTAGAAGTACGGAACGACAAAGGATTAGACAAAATATGGTATGAACCCGATTATGACGACCCCGAAAACGACCGATTTGTGTATAAGATTTGTGATGAGCAGCAGCAGTGCGACATGGCTACGGTTATTGTTATAAAATGCCCGCCAAGTAAGCCGGCTTTCCCCCAAATGGTAGAAAAAATTGTGCTTAGGGGATCAGCCCTTAATTTTGACTACCCGGGCTGTTTTATCAAAATATCCAAAGAACCCAATGCCGGTAAATTAGTACTGAGTGAAGACGGAAGCGCTGCCGATTTTAAATTGGAAAAGAGTTTTACCGGTACAGTCAATTTTGAAATATCGGTTTATAAGGATAATGGGGTTTGTGGTATTCAGTTTCAGGAAGCTGTTAATATGAAAGCGCATTTTATTCCTGCCGAAAAAGATAACAGACCTCCCAATGCTACCAATGATTTTGTTACTACTAAAAAAATGCAGCCGGTTACCATAGAGGTTTTAGAGAACGACTCTGACCCCGATGATACTTTAGAGCCTAAAATAACCAAAGTTAGCCTGCCCACAAATGGTAAGGTAAGGCGCACTACTAAAACCATTACCTATACTGCCAACAGCGGTTTTACCGGCACCGATACTTTTACCTACACCGTTTGCGATTACAACGGCGCTTGCTCTACGGCTACTGTTACCGTAGAAGTTACAAAATAATCTCCCAAACCAACTCATCGGAAATTTAAATGGCGCAAAATGCCCCGCGCCCCCTTGTAAGTTACGAACCGCTTCTTATCATCCACCGTCCTATTTCGGTAAAAGTAACTTTTTTACCGTATAAAAGGATGCCGGTGCGATATATTTTTGCCGACAGCCAAACCATACCCAAGGAGCCCAAAACAAGCAAAATCATAGATGCCAGTAACTCCCAAACCGGCACGCCAAAAGCAATGCGGAAAGGCATGATAATAGGAGAAAAAAGCGGTATGAGCGAAGACCAAAACGCCAAGCCGCTATTGGGCGCTTCCATAATGGCGCTGAGGATAAATATAGAAATAATGATGGGCAGTGATACCGGAAACGTGAGTGATTGGGTTTCGCTTTCGTCATTTACCGCCGAACCTACGGCAGCAAACAAGGCGGCATACATAATGTAGCCAAAAAGGAAGTAAAAAATAAATCCGGCTATTAACATGCCTAATGGTAAACTGTCTATTTGCCCCTGAATACTCTGGGCTATTTGCATAGCTTGTTCCATTTGCAGCTCATTATCGTTCAAATTGCCCAACCCCCCCGGCATTTTACTTGCCGAACCGCCTACAAATACCCCCAAACCCAAATTTATAAGAAACATCAGCGCTATCCATATCAAAAACTGGGTTAAACCTACTGCTCCTATGCCCACTATTTTACCTATCATGAGCTGAAACGGACGTACCGATGACAGCATAACTTCTACTATGCGGTTGGTTTTTTCTTCCATTACCCCGCGCATTACCATTGCGCCGTAAATAAAAATAACCATATACATTAGGAAACCCATAATGAATCCTGCCGCAGTGGCTAAACCCGTATTGGCAGTATTGCCGCTTAATGCTTCTTCCGATATGTTTATTTGCGTTTTCTGCACCCGTGCATACACCTCATCGGTTACGCCCATTTGTGCAAGTTTCAGCTTGCGCAGTTCGTCTTTTATCTCGTTTTGTATATAAGATTTAGCTGATAATCCTAATAGTTTATCGGAATAATAGGTTATGCCGTTTGGGTTATCAAAATTTAGCTGGGGTATGTATAATACGCCGTCAAACCCACTGGCAAGGTAATTTTGTTTAAGGATTTCCAAACTATCGTTTGTTTTTTTAAAATACAGCGTTTCGGTATCTTTTATGCGGTGCGCAAAATTACCCGAATCGTCTTTTACTGCTATTCGCAGCGTATCGGCATTAAAGGCAACTAATATAAACTGCACCGCAAAAAGCAGTAAAAAACCTATGGGAACCAGCAGGGTGGTAATAATGAATGATTTTTTCTTAACGCGGCTAAGGTATTCCCGCTGTATTATAAGCGCTATTTTTCGCATAGTAAATAATTGGTTTGAAGTAGAAAATGCGTTTATTTTTTTGTACAATAGGGTATGCTCCCGTATTTTCAGCTATTTGTTCAGATAAGTGACGTAAATATAGGCTAAACTCACCGCTGCTACTGACCCCGCCAATGAGGCTAAAATACCAACGGCAGCGGCTACTTTGTAAATGGGTTTTGCCTTTTTAAAAAGCTGCATAGCGCTCAAAACTAATAACATGGGGCTGCAAATAAGCAGTAGCAACACTACGTATGCACCCAAAATGCCCAATGATTTTATGCTGCTGTGTATTGCCATCAACAAGAGCAAAATGCCTTGTAGCGTTAGCAATATGCGCCAGTATTGAGCTTTTTTGTCCATAAAATACAAAATTACACAAACCGGTTAGTTAGCAGTGTTTTCCTGCTGTACTTGGTTAATAAATATCTCGTTTATAGAAGGCAGTATTTCATTAAATGCTCGTACTGTTAGCCCGTTTTCAATGCAAAACTGCAAGGTATGGTTAGGGGTAAAGCCCTCTTTAATGTGGAGGGTAATAGAGCGTTTGCCCGTAGCAAGTATTTCAAAGGGGGCATCTGCTCCTATATTGGGCAGCGTACCGCTATAAGCCAGCCTGAATTTATTTTCTTTGAACCGGTTTTTTAGTTCGCTTACACCACCCTCTAAAACAAGTTTACCTTTATTTACCAGCGCTATGCGCTCACAAATTTCTTCTACCTGTTCCATGCGGTGGGTTGAAAACAAAATAGTAGCGCCGTTTTCTTTGAGTTGGTATATTTCGTCTTTAATGAGGTTGGTATTAATAGGGTCTAACCCCGAAAAAGGCTCATCTAAAATAATTAACCGAGGTTGGTGTATAACGGTGGCAATAAACTGCACCTTTTGCTGCATACCCTTTGAAAGTTCGCCCACTTGTTTGTTCCACCAATCGGTAATACCTAATTTGTCTGACCAATATTGCAGTTGTTCCTTTGCTTGTTTTGCCGATAGGTTTTTTAACTGCGCTAAATACAAGAGTTGTTCGCCCACTTTCATTTTTTTGTATAAACCCCGCTCTTCGGGCATATAACCAATATACAAACTGCGCTCTGCTCCTGCGGGTAAATTGGTTAGTTGAATGGTGCCGCTATCCTGATACAAAATTTCGGTAATCATTCTTATAAGCGTAGTTTTACCTGCGCCATTAGGTCCCAGCAGCCCAAATATAGTTTTTTCGGGCACTCGCAGGCTGATGTGGTCAACGGCTTTAGTCTGCTCAAAATACTTTACCACATTGTCAATAATCAGTAAATCCATAAAAAACAAAGAAAATGAGCTAATGAAATAAGCTAAAAAACGGCTTTTTGCGTTGTATTAGTAAGTTCGCTGCGTTTAAACTTACGCCATAATACAGCTTAAAAGCGGTATTAGCAGCACAAAAGTGCATAAATTTCAGTACTAAACGCTAACTTTGCACAATTATTTATCGGTTCACAACATAACACATTAAACCATGAAAAGACTACTTTGGTTTTTGATTGTTTTTGCTTTGGGGTTTGCGGTTGCCCTGCTTTTTGCTCCTCAAAGTGGTAAAAAAACCCGAAAAAGACTGCTCCGTCAGGCTAAAAAACTGCGTTTAGAGCTGGAAGCCAAAGCCGAAAAAAGCATAGATGCTCTTAATGACTGGAAGGTTTCTGTAGAAGAACTTGCCGAAGATGCAGCTAAACAAATGAATGGCAACGGAAAGTTAGATGTAGATGCCGTTAGCGGTGGTAATATCTAATAGCTATCCCGATGCTTTTTTTAAATAAAGTTGATGGCGCTGCCATCTGCCTGCACTTTCAATTTATTTCTTTTTGGGTTTATATATGAACCTGCTTTTTCTGCATAGCAGAGGGCTTAAACCCTCCGTTAAGCAGAAAAATTGTTGGAGTGTTTGCCCTGCTCTCATTTTATTACACCCACAAACCAACAGGCTTTTGAGTACAGATAATTTTTCGGCAGCCGAAAAGCTGGTTTCAGATTTACATAAATACGTAGAGCTACGGCTTGAGTACTATCGCATCAGCGGTATGGAAAAAGCCGCTTCTACCACCTCTTTCATATTGCTGGCAGTAATAGTAATACTGCTGCTTTTTTTTACCTTTTTATTTGCCAACATCTTTGTGGCAGTACTCATTGCTCATGCTTTTGAGTCGCTACCATTGGGGTTTGGCATCTTTGCCGGTTCCTACCTGCTTTTTACCCTCCTCATTGTTTTGTTTTGGAAACGGATAAAACGATTCATAGACCACCGGTTTTTTGCCTTTATTTTAGAAAGTATTGAAGAACAGGAAGACCATGATTAAAAGCCGCAATGCCTATAAGTTAGACCTTGAAAAACAGCGCCTCAAACTTAAAATGAAAGAGCAGGAGCTGGAAATTCAAAAAAGTTTGATGCACCTGAAAGCCCAGTTTAGCCCGGTAGAATATGCCGGTAAACTATTTTGGGAATCGGTTGATGATAATGCCCTGCTGGCATCGGGGCAAGCCACACAAGAGCAAATGCAAGCTATTGCTGCAAGAAAGCGCAAACGGGCTATGCTGATGAAGCAAATAAGTAACCTATTTATCAACCTGCTGCTTACCCTCGAAACCTACTTGGGTACTACCATAAACGGCAAAGCAGAAACCGCTGCAAACAACATACCGCCGCCCGATTCAAAACAACATACCGATTGAATAAAGGTAACAGTTTAAGTGGGTTCTAAAATAAGCAAAATAATAGCGCATAGATAAAACAGATGCCGCTGATTAGCGCCAATTTTTGAAAACAAAGGTGGTAAGTAATATCGGGTTAATGGCACTGAACTACTATCATCGGGCTTGCAGTTGTTTTTTGTTTCCTCAAACAACATTTTACCTTGCAGAGGCATTATTCAAAATCAACAGAGTAGTTACTAAAAAAGTACAACTAAAAACACGCCACCGCTCCTCACAGTTATACTGCGTGGAAAAACATAAGCAGCAAGTGAATTATTATTAACAATAATAAAAACACAAATAAGGCAATTCGCTTTTTTTCAACCATAATGCCACCCTTATTTGTTTCAAAGGTATTAAATTTAATTGACCACAACAATTTTTTTGACTAAAGTTTGACAAATACAGGCTAAAAGACGCTATTTACCCGCATTTTAAGAGTTAAACTTTGTGTTTTACCCTGTTTTTGCGGGTTTTACACAAAAATGCGCGCTGCTTTTATCTGTTCACCACTTTTTAGATGCCTCTCATCCTTTGCTCCCATTAACTTATGGTCAGCCATTAAGTCAAACCCCACAAAATACTCCCAAATGAAAAAAATAGCTTCCCTTTTTATGCTTATAGCGCTTTTTGCCACAACGCTCAACGCTCAAAAATTTGATGATTTTAAAGCCTTCAGCAGTGGTAAAGGCGCAATTACCGCCGTTTGTTACAACCCCGATGGCAATTCTTTTGCCAGTGGAAATGAGCAGGGCATGTTACTTATCAGAAATGCCATAACCGGCGATATTTTGCACGTTTTACGCACCGGAGGGCATACTGCCGAAATTAACCACCTCCATTATCACCCCAGTGGTAATTTTATAGTAAGCACCTCGCGCGATGGGTACTTAAAAGTTTGGGATTTGGCTACCAATAAAGTAGTATATGAAATCAACACTAAAACACAAAACATCAATGCCGGCATTTACCCCAATTTTGCTTTTTTCAGCCCCGATGGCAATGTGGTTTTGTATGGCGGTACTGATGGTGTTATTTCTGCCACCCGTCCTTTTTTGCCCAATCAAACACCCGGCGTAATTGTTAGCAACAATGCCCAACCCTTTAACTGCGCCGATTATTCTAACACAGGTAACTACCTGATTGCCGGCAGTAAACAGGGTATTAAAGTAATTGATTTTTTTACTAAAAAGGTGGTAAAAACCCTCATTGCTTGTCCCGATGAGGTAATCAGTGTTAAGTTTACCCCCCAAAACGACCGCATCGGCAGCCTTTGTAAAGACGGTACTTTTTCACTATGGGATGTGCAAACCGGGTTATTGGTCAAATCATGGAAAGTTACCACACCCGGACCCAATACACAATTAGCTTTCTCGCCCGATGGGCAATATCTGGTAACCGGCGATACCAAAAACCATGTAAAAGTATGGAACATGTCCACTATGGATATAAACTCCGACCTCACCGGGCATCAGGCTTCTGTTCGCAGTGTTTATTTTGCTCCCAACAGCAAGTTTATTCTTACGGGTGGAAATGATGACCAAATTAAAATGTGGCAATGGCGTAAATTATTGGAGAATGAAGAACTACCCACCCCCACACCTCCTGTATCACCCACACCCCCTTCACCGCCCGTAACGCCTACACCACCGGTAGCCCAAAACAAGGTGCCCGCTAAACCGGCAGTGCCCGATTTAGAAGAGGTGAAGCTCACCTATACCACCCGCAATATCCCCGATTCGCTGGGCGACCGCAAGGTTACACCCGGCCGCCGAGTAGTGGTAGATAATGAAGAACTGGAACTGTGGGTGTGGGATGAAGAATACGAAGACGGCGATATTATTTCGCTATACTTTAACGATGAGTGGATTTTAAGAGAACACCTGCTTACCAACAAAAAGCTAAAACTCAAAGTTAAGGTAAACAGAAATGCCGATAACTACCTTATATTATATGCACACAACGAAGGCTCTCGCCCACCCAATACAGCCGCGCTCACCATTGTTGATGGTAAAACAGTAAACAAAGTTGCCCTTACCTCTAATATGAAACGGTGCGATGCCATCAATTTTAAATTCAGAGATAAAAAGTAACCTTCCGCCAAAAACTTTATTAATAGTGCAAATATGCCCAATTTTTGCAGTAAAAGGTTATGCAATTGCTAAACTTTTTTAAGCCGGCAATCATCGTATTGCAAAATACATTCAACGAATTTTCAAAAGACCACGTAACTTCATTGGGAGCGGGATTGTCTTTTTACACCATTTTGTCGCTTCCTCCCATACTCATGGTTATTTTGTTGCTGTTGGGTAATTTTTTAGGACCTACCGAGCTGGAAGACCAAATAAACCAAAACCTGACCATTATTATTGGCACCGATGCCGCCGAAATTGTTCATGGCATTGCCAAAAGTGCATTTACCTACCAAGCCGGGCTAAGCCTTACCATTATAGGTATTCTAACCACTTACTTTAGCGCCACCGGCGTATGGGTGCAGTTGCAGTGGGTACTTAATTATATTTGGGGAGTAAAACCCAAAGCCGGCACCCGAAATATAGTGGAAAAATTTCTAAAAGACCAATTAGTAGCCTTGTTAATTATGGTTATTATTGTGGTATTTATGCTCATAGGCTTAGCCTATGGTATGCTGCTTAGCTACTTCAAGGATTTTTTAGAACTGTATTTAACAGACTTTTCCATGTACATTATGCAGCTTATAAACCTCTTAGTTTCTTATGGCATGGCTGTTCTGCTTTTTGCTTTTGCGTTTAAATATATTCCCGATGTACAGCTCAAGTGGAAGCACGTATTTGCAGGCGCTGTGTGTACTGCTCTTTTATTTGGTATCGGGCGTTATTTAATAGGGCTATACCTTAGCAGACTTATAATGATAACCGGTGTTTACGGTGTTGCCGGTTCTGTTGTGCTGCTACTGCTTTGGATTTATTATACCTCTATCATTTTATTCTGGGGAGCCGAGTTTACCAAAGCGCTTTACTTGTATAGGGGAAATAAGGTAATACCCACCCGATATGCTACACTCACACCCCATGAATTTTAGTTATGGCAGTAGCAAGCCTAAGCAGGCAGGTTTATCGGGCAACTCTTTTTGGCATTTTATCACATCTCTTTTTACTACTCATCACACTTAATTTGCTGTCATGGAATTTATTAAAGTAAACCCCGCCTACGAAACAAACATTGCCCTCATTGAATTAAACCGACCCAAAGAGCTAAACGCACTCAACCTACAGTTGATGGGTGAACTGAAAGAAGCCCTGCATACCTTAGATAACACGCCCAATGTAAGGGTAATTATTATTACCGGCAATGACCGTGCCTTTGCCGCCGGCGCCGATATTAAACAAATGGCAGGACAAGGCGCTATTGACATGCTCAATATTGACCAGTTTAGTACTTGGGATCAAATAAAAAAAACAAAAAAACCTATCATAGCAGCCGTATCGGGTTTTGCCTTAGGTGGCGGCTGTGAGTTGGTGATGTTGTGCGATATGGTTGTAGCTTCCGAAACAGCCCAGTTTGGTCAGCCCGAAATTAAAATAGGAACCATGCCCGGTGCCGGTGGTACACAGCGCCTTACCCGCGCCATTGGTAAGGTAAGAGCTATGGAAATGGTACTGACAGGTAGGTTTATGACCGCTGCCGAAGCCCTTGCCGCAGGTTTGGTAAATAAAGTAGTGCCGGTAGAACTATATATGCAGGAAGCCATAAAATTAGCTCGGGCGGTAGCCCAAATGTCGCCCATTGCGGTAAAACTTGCTAAAGAATCGGTATTACAGGCATTTAACAGCACCCTTGAAGAGGGGTTGGTTTTTGAACGAAAAAACTTTTACCTCACCTTTGCCAGCAAAGACCAAAAAGAGGGCATGAGTGCTTTTATTGAAAAGCGCCCCCCTAATTTTACCGGCGAATAACCTGCCCTTTAGCAAGTGCGATAACATGGCATAAAAAAAGCCGCCCAACAATAGAGGACGGCTTTTTTTTAACAGTCAGGTAGTATAAAGGATTACTTATCCTTTTTGTCTTCTTTGGTGGGTTGTTCCTGCGAAGCATTCTGTTGATTAGCATTACCGGCTTTAGGAGTAAGTGCCTCTAACTTAGCAGGTTGAGTGCCCCTCAACTGTTCGGGACCCTTACCAATTTCTATATCAAAAATCTCAAGGTTATATTCCAAAATAGAATTTGGCGGAATATTTCCCCTTTGTTTATCGCCATAGGCAAGCGTAGAGGGAATAAGGAAAGTGCCCTTACCACCTTTTTGCAACATGCTAATAGCCTCACGCATACCCATAGGCTGACGGTCAATATAAATATCGGTAGTTGATTTTACTGATTCCACTTCGGTGCCGTTTAAAAGTTTAATGCTGTATTGCATTTTGGCAATAGCATTTTTATCTACTAAACTGCCTTTACCTTGTCTGTCAATCTTGTAGCGCAAACCGGAGGGCGTTTCCTCCATAGTCAAATTTTTTGCAGCAAGATAGTCATTAATTATTTTCTTATCCTCTTCGTTCTGTTTGCGTCTTTGGTCCTCGCGCTCTTTTGTGTATTCTTCTTGCGTTTGCACTTTTTGCAAGCTAATGGTATATTTTATTATGTCTCCTTTTTTGGCAAACACAGGCAGTTTGTCGCCATAAATAGAATCAATAGGGGTAAAGACCGTAGCACTGTCGCCCGGTGCCATATTCACTAAACATTCATTCAGTACACCCTTAAACAGTGATTCCTGAAATTTAAATGACAGCGGTCGATTATTCTTGTAAGAAGAAAAAATAACAGAATCTTTTGACGTGGCATATTGCAGGTGTAGGGTTAAAAAATCACCTAATTTTGCCTTATTGCCGGCGCTTTTGGTGTGTACGATGTAAGAAACGCCACCGCTTTTTTTCATGCCGCTCTTACAACCGGCAAGGTAAGCGGTAAGCAACACCAGTGTTACAAAAATGTATCGCATATTGTTTATGATTTTTTAATGAAGGAATGAACACAAAAAAACAAAAACAGCCTTTCTCCTCTTATCGGGGTAAAGGCTGTTTGGTTAATGGTTGTTGCAATTATTTTACTTCCAACAACTCAACGTCAAATACCAGCACAGAGTTAGGACTAATAGTAGGACCAACCTGTTGCGGACCGTAAGCCAAACCCGAAGGAATAATAAGTTTACCTTTTCCGCCCGGTTTCAGCAAAGGAATACCTTCTTGCCATCCTCTGATAACTGCACGCAAAGGAAACTCAATAGGCTCGCCGCGGTCATATGAAGAGTCAAACGTAGTGCCATTGAGCAGCGTACCTTTATAATGTACTTTTACTGTGTTATCAATGGTAGGGTTAGCACCTTTACCTTCTTTTTCAACTACATAAAAAATACCCGATTCGGTAGATTTGGCAGTAAGTTTGTTATCGGCAACAAACTTGGTAATTAACTCAGCATCTATGCGAGCCTGCTCTTGCGGGTCAATGGCTTGAGTTTGGGGCTGCGGAGGTGGTGGCGTTTGCTCGGTGGTTTCTTGACCCGATTTTGCTGTGTCTGCATTTGCATTATCAGCTTTCTGCGTACAAGAACCAAACACCATTAGAGATGCCACTACTAAAATAGCTAAATTTTTCATTTTACAGGGGAATTTTGGCTTTTTAAAAATTGGTTGCAAAGGTACAAACATTCAATACGCCAATGTATAGTGCAGAACCTATTTGTTTGTGGTAAAAAGTAAATTTTGCATGATTTGCCTCAAAAAAACAACAAACAGCAACTTTAAACAGCTAAATGAGCAGCCGAAAGGTCTCTTTCATAAGCCGGCAGCAGCCTTATTAATTTCTGAACCGTATCAGCAAGTGATAACTTAGAGTTGCCGCCGGCTGCATTTTTATGCCCGCCACCGCTAAAATGTTCCGATGCCAGTTCATTAACCGCAAAATCACCCTTAGACCTAAATGATAGCCGCACATCTTTGTTATCCTCTTTAATGAGAACGCTAAACCGCACATTAGCAAGACTGAGCGGGTAATTTACAATTCCTTCTAAATCGCCCGGCTTATAGTTAAATTGTGCCAACTCAGTGCTGCTAAGAGCAATAATAGCTGTGCAATATTGCCCAAAAACCTGTAACTTTTCAGTAAGGCAGTATCCCAAAAGCCGCAATCGCTGTTCGCTGAAATTGTCAAACAAGGCATCGTTAATTTTTTCTGCCGAAGCGCCACGCTCCATTAAAAATGCAGCTATCATGAGCGCATCGGGATTTATATTGTATTTAAACCGCCCTGTATCAGAACATATTCCGGTATAAAGACAACTTGCAACGGCATGGTTAATTTGTTTTTTGTGCCCCAGCCGCTCAATAAAACGGTAAACTAACTCAGCAGTAGAACAAGCCTGCGTATCCCAAAGAGCATAATCTACCTTTATCTCGGGTAGTAAGTGATGGTCAATCATGATTTTCACCGCTTTCAGATTGGGCAGCAACTGCTCCATTCCTTTGGCACGTGTGGCGCTGTTAAAATCCAGTACAAATAAAATTTCAGCCTCTTCAAGCAGCATAGTACACTCATTGGGCTCCTTTTCATATACCAGAGCCGTTTCGCTGTGCGGTAAAAATTGTAAATACTCAGGCAACTCTGTGGGCAGTATCACCCTAACGGTGTGTCCAAATGCACCTAAAAAATGATACAACCCCAATGACGACCCAATAGCATCGCCGTCAGGGGCAGTGTGTGTAACAATAACTACCTTTTGAGGACTACTTAATAAATTGCTTACACTTTCTATGTCCATTGTGGAAAAATTAAGCGTACAACCTCTTTATATTGAGAAAAAAATAAAATATCAATGCGCTCTTGTAGCATTTCGCATGCAAAGGTCGGTTTTTTTTCTCAAAATGTTTAAAAAAAAAGCCGCCAAAGTGAAACCAACCATAAATATGCCTATCTTTGCAGCCCGATTTGAAAACACTTTGGTTAATATCGCAAAACGTAACATCATGGCCGGTAATCGTACCTTTACAATGATTAAGCCCGACGCTGTAAAAAACAACAACATAGGTAATATACTAGCCCACTTTGTAAAAGGCGGCTTTAGTATAGTGGCTATGAAATATACCCAACTGAGCGCTGAAAAAGCCGGCGAGTTTTATGCTGTTCATAAAGAGCGACCTTTTTATGGCGAGTTGGTAGCTTTTATGTCTTCGGGTCCCATTGTGGCTGCTATTTTAGAAAAAGATAACGCTGTTGAAGATTTCAGAACTCTCATAGGCGCTACTGACCCAGCTAAAGCCGCACAAGGTACTGTAAGACAACTATATGGTACTAACGTAGGAGAAAATGCCGTTCATGGTTCTGACTCCAATGAGAATGCCGCCATAGAAGGTGCTTTCTTTTTCAGCGCTATGGAGTGTTTCTAATCTTTTGCCTTATTATTTATAAGGTATGCACAATACTCATTACTGCCTTGCTGCATAAGACACTACTTGTAAAACTTGTTCGTAGCAAAGCATAAATTTTACCCAAAAAAATTTGGGAGGCGCAATAAAAAGCGTATCTTTGCACTCGCTTTTGAAAAACGCCCCTTCTTGTAATATATTTCCCGATTCAAAAGGCGTTTAACCTCGGAATCCAACATTAAAAAAAGAATATCGGGCAAGTATTTTCTTACTTGCTTGGTATTGTGTGATATTGTTACTAACTTTGCACCCTCAAAAAACAAAGGTACTTCATGCCTACTATACAACAGTTAATTAGAAACGGGCGAGAGCCTCAAGTGTCGGTTAGCAAGTCAAGAGCACTGGATAAGTGCCCGCAAAAGCGTGGCGTTTGTACACGTGTATATACTACTACGCCTAAAAAACCGAACTCTGCATTGCGCAAAGTAGCTAAAGTTCGTCTTACCAATAGCATTGAGGTAATAGCCTATATACCCGGTGAAGGACATTCCCTTCAGGAACACTCTATCGTACTTATTCGTGGCGGCAGGGTAAAAGATTTGCCTGGTGTGCGTTACCACATTGTTCGTGGCACCTTAGATACCGGTGGCGTGGACAAAAGAAGGCAAGGTCGTTCTAAGTACGGAGCTAAACGACCCAAAAAAGGCGCTGTGGCTGCTGCACCGGTTAAGGGCAAAGGAGGAAAAAAATAATAATGCAGAAAGCACAAAATTCACACCAATTAACTTAAAACAAACTCAGAGCATAAGTTATGCGTAAGGCTAAACCAAAAAAGCGAATCATCTTGCCCGACCCAAGATTCAACGACACAAAAGTTACCCAGTTTGTGAACATGATGATGTGGGAAGGCAAAAAGAGTGTGTCCTACCGTATATTTTACGATGCCGTAGAACTTGCTCAAAATATGGGGCAGGAAGATGGTTATGAGCTTTGGAAAAAGGCATTAAATAATATCATGCCTGCTGTAGAGGTGCGCAGCCGCAGAGTAGGAGGAGCAACCTTCCAAATTCCTACCGATATCAGACCAGAAAGAAGAATATCGGTTGGAATGAAATGGTTGATTCTTTACTCACGCAAAAGATCAGGCAAATCAATGGCACATAAACTCGCTTCCGAAATTGTAGCAGCAGCTAAAAACGAAGGTGCGGCCGTAAAAAAGAAAGACGAAACCCACCGTATGGCAGAAGCTAACAAGGCTTTTGCGCATTTCAGAGTATAACATAGCACAGCACAAAAACTTATTCACATTCTTACTTTCTCTTCAGACAATTCCACAAATTCTCAGTATAAAATGGCACGCGATTTAAGATTTACCAGAAACATAGGCATTGCCGCCCACATCGATGCAGGTAAAACAACTACTACAGAAAGAATTCTGTACTACACCGGTATTATTCACAAGATGGGTGAAGTGCATGAGGGTGGTGCTACTATGGACTGGATGGCGCAGGAGCAAGAGCGCGGTATTACCATTACCTCTGCTGCTACGCGTACCGCATGGAAGTTTCTTGGTCAAGACTACCAAATTAACATTATTGATACTCCTGGTCACGTTGATTTTACCGTAGAGGTAGAGCGCTCCTTGCGTGTTTTAGACGGAATGGTGGCTTTGTTTTGTGCGGTAGGTGGTGTAGAGCCGCAGTCAGAAACCGTTTGGCGCCAAGCAAATAGATATAATGTTCCTCGTGTAGGGTTTGTTAATAAAATGGATCGTACTGGTGCCGACTTTTTAGACGTAGTACGCCAAGTAAAAGAAGTATTGGGCGCTAACCCCATACCTATTCAGATACCCATTGGTGCCGAAGAAACTTTCAGAGGCGTAGTGGACTTAATCAGAAATGAAGCCATTATTTGGGATGCCGACACACAAGGTATGACCTACAAGGTAATAACTATTCCCGACGACCTTACTGAAACGGTTGCAGAGTATAGGCAAAAAATGTTGGAGGCTATTGCTGATTACGATGACCAAATTTTGGAAAAATTCTTTGACGACCCCAGCTCAATCTCCGAAGACGAGATAAACGAAGCTATTCGCAAAGCAACCTTAGATATGTCTATCATTCCTATGATGTGCGGCTCTTCCTTTAAGAACAAAGGCGTACAAGCTATGTTAGACGCTGTTATCAAGTTCCTGCCATCTCCGTTAGATAAACCGGCTATAGAAGGTACTGATCCCGATACAGAAGAGCCCACTTCACGACTGGTAGATGTTAAAGCGCCATTTGCTGCTTTAGCATTTAAAATAGCAACTGACCCCTACGTAGGAAGGTTGACATTCTTCCGTGTATATTCCGGCAAATTAGATGCGGGTGGACAAGTACTCAATACCCGCACCGGTAAAAAAGATCGTGTTTCTCGTATTTATCAGATGCATGCAAACAAGCAAAACCCAATTGAATTGGTAGAAGCTGGTGATATAGCTGCCGGAGTTGGTTTTAAAGATGTAAAAACCGGCGATACTATTTGTGACCCCGACCATCCTATTGTCTTGGAAAGCATGAATTTTCCCGAACCGGTTATCTCGCTTGCAATTGAGCCTAAAACACAAAAAGATATAGACAAACTCGGTAATGGTTTATCTAAATTAGCCGAAGAAGACCCCACATTCAAAGTGCGTTTTGATGAGGAAACAGGTCAAACCATTATCAGTGGAATGGGTGAGTTGCACCTTGAAATCATTGTTGACCGTTTGCGCCGCGAGTTTAAAGTAGAGTGCAACCAAGGTGCGCCGCAAGTGAATTACAAAGAAGCTATCACAAGAGCTTACGACCATACCGAAGTTTACAAAAAACAAACAGGTGGACGTGGTAAATACGCTAAAATACTTTTGGAGGTAATGCCTGCTACACCCGACCCCGAAACCGGAGAGATTAAGCCCGGCTTACAATTCCTCAACCAAATTGTGGGTGGGTCTATTCCGAGAGAATTTATCCCCTCGGTTCAAAAAGGGTTTGAACTGGCAATGAAAAATGGTCCACTTGCAGGCTATGAAGTAGAATCACTTTGTGTCCGCTTGTACGACGGTGGCTTCCATGCTGTGGACTCTGATGCCTTTTCTTTTGAAATGGCTGCTAAATTAGCTTTCCGTAATGCTACCCGCAACGCCGGACCTCAAATTTTGGAACCCATTATGAAGTTGGAAGTGGTAACTCCCGATGAGTACACTGGTGATGTAATGGGTGACTTAAACCGCCGTAGAGGTATTATGGAGGGTATTGACATGAAAAACAATGCACAGGTTATCAAAGCCAAAGTTCCGCTTTCGGAAATGTTTGGCTATGTTACCTCGCTTCGAACCATAACGTCGGGACGCGCAACCTCCAGCATGGAGTTCTCGCACTTTGCTCCCGCACCGGCAGCTATTGCCGAAGAAGTAATTGCTAAGGCTAAAGGTAAAGTAAAAGTTGAATTAGAATGACAACAACACAACGTATTAGGATTAAGTTAAAGTCTTATGACCATAACTTAATAGACAAATCTTCGGCAAAAATTGTTAAGACCGTGCGTTCTACAGGTGCAGATGTATCGGGACCTATCCCTCTGCCTACCGAAAAGAAAATTTTTACGGTATTGCGTTCTCCTCACGTAGATAAGAAGTCGCGTGAACAGTTTGAGTTGTGTACTTACAAGCGTTTGCTTGATATATACAGCTCTACCCCTAAGACAATTGACGCTTTAATGAAATTGGATCTGCCCAGCGGCGTAGATGTAGAAATAAAAGTGTAAACACCATGAAAGGTCTGATTGGAAAAAAAATAGGTATGACCAGCTTCTTTGACGATTCGGGAAAGCAGGTTCAGTGTACGGTTCTGGAAATGGGACCTTGCTACGTTACTCATGTGAAAACTACTGAAACAGACGGATACAATGCCGTTCAGTTGGGCTACGGAGAGCGTAAAGAAAGTAATACATCTGCTCCCTTGAAGGGACACTTCAAGAAAGCGGGAGTTGAACAAAAAAACCAAAAAGGAAAAGTATTTTTTCCTCACAAGTTAGTTGAGTTCCGCAACTTTGATGCTGCTGCTAAATTGGGCGACACAGTTAACGTTGGCATTTTGCAGGGCGTAAAAAAAGTGAGTGTTGTAGGTACTTCAAAAGGAAAGGGCTTTCAAGGTGTTGTTAAGCGCCATGGATTTAGCGGTGTAGGTGGTCAAACTCACGGACAGCACAACCGCCTACGTGCACCCGGTTCTATCGGTTCGTGTTCTTTTCCTTCAAGGGTATTTAAAGGAATTCGGATGGCAGGCAGAATGGGTGCCGACAGGGTTAAAGTAACCAATCTGAAATTGGTAAAAATTCTTGAAGATAAAAATCTTGTGCTGGTGGGTGGTGCTGTGCCTGGTGCAAAAGGTTCTTACGTAATAATTGAAGTGAAATAAGTCATGATAGCAGAAATACTGAGCATAAGCGGACAAAAAACCGGCAAAACTATTGAATTGCCTGACTCAATTTTTGGGGTTGAGCCTAACGAGCATGTGATGTACTTAGCTGTTAAGCAGTATTTAGCTGCACAGCGGCAAGGAACGCACAAAACCAAAGAGCGCTGGGAAGTATCTCGTTCAACTCGCAAAATTAAAAAGCAAAAAGGTACTGGCGGTGCACGGGCGGGTAGTATTAAAAGCCCTTTATTTAAAGGTGGTGGTACTATTTTCGGTCCTCGTCCGCGCGATTATAGTTTTAAGTTGAACAAAAAGGTGAAAGCCCTTGCCCGAAATTCTGCGCTATCTGTCTTGGTAAAAGACAATAGGTTGGTGGTGGTAGAAGACTTTCATTTTGATGTACCTAAAACCAAAGATTACCTAAAAATTCTACGAGGTTTGGGATTAGAAACTAAGAAAACACTATTGGTGCTGAATGAGGTTGATCGCAACACTCACCTTTCATTGCGAAATATCCCAAATGCTAAAATTGCTACGGCAAATTTGCTGAATACCTACAGCCTTCTCAATACCAATATGCTTATTTTAACCGAAAGTGCAGCTAAATCATTTTCATAAGCCAGCAATTAATTGTTCAAGCATTAAAAAGTTAGTTCCATGTCGCGAAATATCTTAGTTAGACCTCTGGTTACCGAAAAAACTGCCGGCTTAATGGAGAAGCGTAATCAGTATAGTTTCATTGTTGACAAAAAAGCCAACAAAATTGAAATAAAAAAGGCAGTAGAAGAAATGTATGGTGTTACTGTTGAGTCAGTAAATACAGTAATTATGCCTACACGTAAGCGCTCACGTTTTACAAAGCGTGGCTTTATTGAGGGTAGAACAAAATCAATGAAGAAAGCCTTTGTTACAGTATCTAATACAGATACTATAGACTTTTATGCTGAAATTTAATTAAGAACACTACCAATACCTCTTTATTCATTTAACCCACCTATGGTTTAAGGATAGCCGATAATTATCCAACGCGAGAATATGGGAACGAAAAAGTTAAATCCGGTTACACCCGGTACACGCTGGCGGATAGCCAATACCTTTACAGAGGTTACTACTTCTACACCAGAAAAGGGTTTGGTGGTAGGTATATCTAAAAGCGGTGGACGAAATAATCAAGGACGTCGTTCAGTGCGTCAGCGGGGCGGTGGACACAAGCGGAAGTATAGAATTATTGATTTTGCTCGCAACAAATTCAATGTGCCTGCAAAAGTTAAGTCTATTGAGTACGACCCTAACCGTAGTGCCTTTATTGCTTTATTATTCTATGCTGATGGAGAAAAGCGCTACATTATAGCGCCTGAAGGATTGAAAGTGGGGCAAGAGGTTATTGCCGGCGAAAATGTATCGCCTGATGTAGGTAATGCTTTGAAGTTACGCCACGTACCCTTGGGTACAGTAGTTCATAATATAGAACTGGTACCTGGTAAAGGCGGAGTAATGGCAAGAAGCGCAGGTACTTTTGCGCAGTTGGCTGCTAAAGATGGTAAATACGCAGTACTGAAATTGCCTTCAGGTGAATCTCGCATGGTTCTCCAAGACTGCATGGTAACGGTTGGTACTGTTTCTAACTCCGACCATAACTTGGAGATATTAGGTAAAGCCGGTCGCAAGCGTTGGCTTGGTAGAAGACCTCGTGTGAGAGGCGTGGTTATGAACCCGGTTGATCACCCAATGGGTGGTGGTGAAGGTAGAGCATCGGGAGGACACCCGCGTTCAAGAACTGGTTTGTATGCTAAAGGACAAAAAACACGCAATCGCAACAAGCCTTCTTCAAGACTCATTATTAACAAGAAGAAAAGTAAATAGATATGGCTCGCTCTCTTAAAAAAGGACCTTACATCCATCATAAACTGCTGAAAAAAATTGAGGCTGCTAATGCTTCTAAGAAAAAAGCGGTTATTAAAACATGGTCTCGTGCATCAATGATCATACCTGATTGTGTTGGCTTGACATTTACTGTGCACAATGGCAATAAATTTATACCGGTGTATGTAACCGAGAACATGGTTGGTCATAAACTGGGTGAGTTTGCACCTACCCGAAACTTTAAAGGTCATGCTGCTAAGAAAAAGTAATTAGCGCAAGTAATTAGCAAAACACGGTAAAACAGATTTTAAATGGAAACCAGTGCAAGTTTAAGAAATTATCCTACATCACCACGCAAAATGCGATTATTGGCAGATGTTATCAGGGGGAAAAAGGTGGAAGATGCGCTAAAAGTGCTCAAATTTTCTAAGCAACATGCTTCACGTCCTTTACAGGCGTTGTTGATGTCTGCAATAGCAAATCGCCAAAATAATAGTGAGGCTGGGTTTGAAGAGGGGAGTGTGTTTATTAAACGCATTACTGTTGATAGTGGAAGAATGATTAAGCGATTTCGCCCTGCCCCTCATGGTCGTGCACACAGAATCCGAAAACGCTCTAACCATATTACTATCGTACTTGACGCAATACATTCAGTGTCTGCCGGCATCAATCAATCAGAGAATTAAAAGCAATATTTAAGAAACAAAGCTGTTATGGGTCAGAAAGTAAATCCAATTGCAAATAGGTTAGGTTATATCAGGGGGTGGGATTCTAATTGGTTTTCCAATGCTGCTACTTTTCCTGCAAAACTTCGAGAGGATGAAAGTGTACGAGATTATTTGAATGCTCGTTTTTCAAAGGGTGGTATTGCTCGTGTTGTTATTGAACGCACTCTTAAACGAGTAACAGTAACCATACACACGTCACGTCCGGGAATTATTATTGGAAAAAGCGGTTCGGAAGTTGAAAAACTGAAAGGTGAACTTAGAAAGGTAACCTCTAATAAGGAGGTACAGATAAATATTGCTGAAATCAGAACCCCTGATTTAGATGCTAATATTGTAGCTGAAAATATTGCTAAACAGATTGAATCGCGGGTTAGTTACCGAAGAGCTGTTAAAGCAGCCATCACTGCTACAATGCGCTCTGGCGCTGATGGCATAAAAGTTCGGGTTTCAGGGCGTTTAGGTGGTGCAGAAATGGCAAGAACTGAGGAGTTTAAGGATGGCAAGACCCCCCTACACACCTTTAGGTCAGATATAGACTACTCCTTGAAAGAGGCACAAACCGTATATGGAAAAATCGGTATTAAGGTTTGGATTTGCAGAGGCGAAATACTGGTTAAAAAGGACTTGGCTCCCGAAGTACAGAACAAAGATAAAAAACGCAACCGAGGTGGTGGTGGTGGTAATAACCGTCGCAATACTAAGGGGTAAATAGTAAACTACATTTTTAAGCACTTCACAGAATAGAAGTTAAACAGACGAAGCAATGTTACAGCCTAAAAGGACACGATACAGAAAAATGCAGAAGGGCAGGATGCACGGCGATGCACACCGTGGTTCTTCACTTGCATTTGGCTCTTTTGGACTCAAAGCGTTAGAATCGCATTGGATTACTAATCGGCAGATCGAATCTGCTCGTGTTGCCCTTACTCGTTATATGAAGAGGGAGGGTAAAGTTTGGATTCGAATTTTTCCCGATAAGTCAATTACAAAAAAGCCGCTTGAGGTGCGTATGGGTAAAGGTAAGGGTGCCCACGATCAATGGGTAGCGGTAGTTAAACCAGGGAGGATTATGTTCGAAATAGAGGGCGTATCAGTAGATATAGCACAAGAAGCGCTCCGTTTGGCATCGCAAAAGCTTCCCATAAAGACTAAGTTTATCATACGCAGAGATTTTCAAGAATAATAAATCTGAATAGCTATGGCTAAGAAAGTTAAAATTGATTTCAAAGACCTCTCCGTAGAGGATTTATTGGAAAAACAAAGCGAAGACAGTCTTCGTTTGCAGAAGTTGCGGTTCAACCACGCTGTTTCGCCCTTGGAGAATACAAATGTTTTAAAGCAGCTCCGCAGAGAAATAGCGCGCGTGAAAACAGAACTACGAGCCCGAGAACTAAGTGGGGGAAGCCAAGTAACTGCATAAAGTTTTAAAAAGTAAAAACTGAAGAATATGACCGAGAGGAATTTACGCAAACAGCGTACCGGTGTAGTTGCAAGCAATAAAATGCAAAAAACCATTACCGTATTGGTGGAAAGAAAAGTTAAACACCCCATATATGGTAAGTTCATCAAGAAGAGTAAGAAGTATGCTGCACACGACGAAAAGAACGAGTGTAACATTGGTGATACTGTGCGCATTATGGAAACTCGACCGTTAAGCAAAACTAAAAGCTGGCGGTTGGTAGAGATTATTGAAAGAGCAAAATAACAATTGCCATGATACAACAAGAAAGCCGGCTGCGAGTAGCCGATAATAGTGGTGCTAAAGAAGTGTTGTGCATCCGTGTTTTAGGAGGTTCAAAGAAGCGCTATGCTTCTTTGGGCGACGAGATAGTAGTGAGTGTTAAAGATGCACTCCCCTCCGGCAACGTTAAAGCCGGTGTAGTATCCAAAGCTGTTGTCATTAGAACCAAAAAGCAAGTACGCCGAAAAGATGGTAGTTACATTTGCTTTGATGACAACGCAGTTGTGTTGCTCAACAATTCTGGCGATCTGCGCGGAACGCGTATCTTCGGACCTGTGGCAAGAGAGCTCCGTGATAAAGGTTTTACCCGTATTGCATCTTTAGCCCCCGAGGTGGTATAGTACAAAATATAGTTTGTTTCAACTAACAAAAACAAAGTCATGAGTAAGCCAAAGCAGCTTGTACTGCAAAATCGCTTCAAACCTAAGTTTAAAATAAAGAAAGGCGACAACGTTATGGTAATAGCCGGTGGCGACAAAGGTGCTACCGGGCGTGTGTTGTCTATTGACACAGAAAAGGGTAAGGCAATTGTAGAGGGTGTAAATATGGTAACCAAACATGTTAAACCTTCAACTCAATATCCTAATGGGGGGATTATTAAATTGGAAGCCCCAATAGCTATCTCAAATTTAATGCTTATTGACCCTAAAACAGGAAAGCCTACTCGTGTGGGAAGAAAAGTGGTAGATGGTAAAATTATCCGTTACGCTAAAAAATCTGGGGAGGAACTTAACTAATGACATACGCACCAAGACTTAAGCAAACCTACAGAGAATCTGTAGTGCCTAAACTGCAAGAGCAGTTTAGCTATTCATCGGTAATGCAAGTACCGCGCTTACTCAAAATATGTATCAATCAGGGTGTAGGTGCTGCTGTTGCAGACAAAAAGATGATTGACAATGCTGCAAAAGAGATGACCATGATTACAGGTCAGAAGGCAGTAACCACTAAAGCGCGCTTATCTATATCTAATTTTAAACTGCGTGAAGATATGCCCATCGGGGTAAAAACTACTTTGCGTGGTGATATTATGTGGGAATTTTTTGACCGTTTGGTTTCAATTGCCCTACCAAGAGTTCGCGATTTCAGAGGGGTAAATGATAAAAGTTTTGATGGACGTGGTAATTACACCATGGGCATAACAGAGCAAATTATCTTCCCCGAAATTGAGATAGACAAAATTACACGTATTGGCGGTTTTGATATTACCTTTGTAACTTCAGCTCAAAGTGATAAAGAGGCATATGCCTTACTGTTAGAATTGGGCATGCCATTTAAGAACAAGAAAAACGACTAACATTTATGTCAAAAATATCCATTATAGCCCGCCAGTCAAAGCGCGAAAAATTGGTTGCTAAATTTGCTGAAAAGCGTGCACAATTAAAAGCCGAGGGTAATTACGATGAATTAGATAAATTACCTCGAAATTCTTCGCCTGTTAGGTTGAGGAATAGGTGTAGTCTTACGGGGCGTCCTCGCGCTTATATTCGCCACTTTGGCATCTGTCGTGTTAAGTTTAGAGAGCTGGCTTCTTATGGTAAAATTCCCGGAGTCAGAAAAGCAAGCTGGTAATTTCTTGTTTGCGTAACTACAAAATTATTTAAGTGTTTTTTTGCTAACAAATAGCTACAATTTTATTTTCATATGTCAGCAATCACAGACAGCATAGGCGATTATCTAACTCGTGTGCGAAACGCAATAATGGCTCGGCATCGGGTGGTAGAAATACCTGCATCGAACCTTAAAAAGCGAATCACACAGATACTCTTTGAACAAGGTTATATTTTTCGCTATAAATTTGAAGACACTGCCAACGGACAGGGTCTGATACGTATAGCTTTGAAGTATGATCCCTTAACAAGAGAATCCGCAATTACCAAGCTACACAGAGTAAGCCGACCTGGTTTAAGACAATATAAGGCTTCATCTGAATTGCCCCGAGTAATGAATGGTTTAGGTATAGCCATTGTTTCTACATCACAAGGAGTGATGACGGATAAGGAAGCTCGTAGCCGGAATATTGGCGGTGAGGTTTTGTGTTATGTTTATTAAACCAATTAAAGTTCAAATACCATGTCTCGTATAGGAAAGATGCCGATTAATCTGCCCAAGGGTGTAGATTTTAAATACGATCAATCGGCAAGTAAAGTATCTGTTAAAGGACCCAAGGGTGAATTGCATCAGGCAATTGACCCCGATATTAAAGTTGCATTGGAAGATGGAGTGGTTACCATTAACAGACCTACCAACCAAAAACGCCACAGAGAGCTGCATGGCTTGTATCGATCTTTGGTTAATAATATGGTAGAGGGTGTTTCATCTGGCTTTAAAAAACAACTTGAATTGGTAGGGGTAGGTTATCGAGCAAGTAACAGGGGTCAAATTTTGGAGCTGGCTCTTGGTTTTTCTCACCCTATTTACTTTATTGTTCCCAAAGAGGTTAAACTCTCTACTGTATCTGAAAAAGGACAAAACCCCACTGTTATCTTGGAAAGTATAGATAAACAGTTATTAGGACAAGTGGCAGCAAAAATCAGAGGTTTAAGGAAACCGGAGCCTTACAAAGGTAAAGGGGTACGTTACACGGGAGAACTTGTTCGTCAAAAAGCCGGTAAGTCAGCAGGTAAGGGAGGAAAGAAAAAGTAACCGGTCTTATAATTCGCATTTATTCCACTCACAAACAGTATTTTGAGTATATGGCATTTGACAAAGCATTGAGGAGACAAAAAATACGTTACAGAATACGAAAAAAAGTATCTGGAACAGGCGAAAGCCCCCGCCTATCAGTTTTCCGTAGCAATAAGTATATTTATTGTCAACTAATAGATGACACTAAAGGGGTTACATTGGCAACCGCCTCTTCTAAAGAGGCAACGGTTTTGGCGCAGGAAACTAATAAGGTGGAGTCTTCCAAGCTTACAGGTAAGCTCATAGCAGAGCGTGCTTTGGCAGCAGGTATTAGTAGTGTAGTGTTTGACCGTGGTGGATATTTGTATCACGGACGAGTAAAAGCGGTGGCTGATGGCGCGCGAGAAGGCGGTTTAATATTTTAAATTCATTGCAACCTATGCAGAACGATAAAAAAATTAAAGCTACTGAAACCGAAACCAAGCATATGGTAGTAGGTATTAACCGTGTAGCAAAAGTTACAAAAGGTGGACGTACATTTAGTTTCTCCGCTATTGTAGTTGTGGGTGATGGCAAAGGTGTAGTAGGGCAAGGACTTGGAAAAGCACGTGAAGTAACAGAAGCCATTGACAAGGGGCGAGACGATGCCGCAAAAAATATGGTTAAAGTTCCTGTTCGCAATGGTTCCATTCCTCATCCTCAGTTTGCCAAGTTTGGAGCAGCTAAGGTAATACTGAAGCCCGCTTCTAAGGGTACGGGTGTAATTGCCGGTGGGGCAATGCGTGCAGTATTGGAAAGTGCCGGGGTAACAGATGTGATTGCTAAATCATTAGGATCATCTAATCCGCATAACGTAGTAAAGGCAACAATAAAAGCATTATCTTTGATGCGAAATCCTAATGAAGTAGCGAAAAGACGCTCTATCTCGGTAGAAAAAGTATTTAACGGGTAATCTGATTTCTTACACTCAATAGATTACAAAAACAATTGTAAGCCATGTCGAAAATTAAAATCACGCAGAAGCGAAGCATAATTGACCAAACCGAGCGTCAAAAAAGAACAGTAAAAGCTTTGGGTTTGCGACGCATCAACCACAGTGTTGAACATACTGTAACTCCCCAAATTGAGGGGATGGTTACTAAAATAAAGCATTTAGTAAACGTTGAATACATCCACTAACATGATATCATTACATAACTTAAAACCGGCTTCCGGTTCAGTTCATAAGGAGAAGCGTATAGGCAGGGGTCAAGGCTCCGGTCATGGCGGTACAAGTACTCGTGGACATAAAGGTGGTCAGTCAAGATCGGGCTATTCACGCAAACGTGCATTTGAAGGTGGCCAAACACCAATTCAAATGCGTGTACCCAAAAGAGGTTTTAAAAACATCAACCGTGTTGAATATGCTGTTGTTGATTTGGCTAAGTTAGAAATGCTTGCCGAAAAACACGGTTTAACTATTATCGACTTTGAAACAATGCGTCGTTTGCGTGTATTAGACCAAAACGATAAAGTTAAAATTCTTGCTAACGGAGAACTTAGCCGTTCATTGGAAGTAAAAGCCCATGCTTTTAGCGCCACTGCCAAAAAAGCAATTGAGGAAAAAGGTGGCACTGCAACTGTAATAGTATAAAAAACCAAGCTGAAAGCAGCCGCAAGGTGGCTCTGTAAATTTTCAATTTAGCATGAAAAATTTAATTAATACAATTCGGAACATCTTCAAAATTGAAGACCTTCGCGATCGCATACTTTTGACGCTGGCTTTGATTTTTGTTTACCGCTTAGGTTCATACGTGGTGTTGCCCGGAGTTGACCCTAATGGTTTGGGTGAGTTAGCCTCATCGGGTAGTAGTGGTTTATTAGGCTTGGTTAACATTTTTGTAGGTGGCTCCTTTGGACGCGCCTCCATTTTCGCTTTGGGTATTATGCCCTATATTTCAGCTTCTATTGCAATGCAATTGCTGACCTTAGCAATACCATACTTTCAAAAATTACAGAAAGAAGGTGAGAGTGGTAGAAGAAAAATAAATCAAACTACCCGATTACTTACAATAGCAGTAACTGCATTTCAGGCAGTGGGGTATGTAACTTTCCTGCATTCAATTGCATCAAGTGCCATTGTTATTGGGTCTGTCTTATTCGCAATTTCAACTGTGGTTGTGCTCACAGCTGGTACCATTTTTTGTATGTGGTTGGGTGAGAAAATTACAGATAAAGGTATTGGTAATGGTATTTCCTTGCTTATTGCAGTAGGTATCATGGCAAGATTGCCTTTTGCTTTGATTGCTGAGCTGGAATCCAAACTTGCGAGTGGATCTGGTGGTGGCTTGGTTTTTTTCGTTATAGAAATGGCAATGCTCGTGGCTATTGTTTTTGGCACTATTATGCTGGTTCAGGGCACACGTCGCATACCTGTACAATACGCTAAAAGAATTGTAGGAAACCGTCAGTTTGGTGGTGTTCGTCAGTTTATACCCCTTAAAATTAATGCTGCAGGTGTAATGCCTATCATTTTTGCGCAGGCATTGATGTTCATACCTTCCTTCTTTGCTACTTTTTTTCCTGATTCACCTTTTATGCAAAGTTTGCAATCGGGTAGTTTTCAACAGAGTTTTTGGTATAATATCATTTTCTTTTTGATGATTATCATCTTTACCTACTTTTATACTGCGCTGGTCATTAACCCTTCGCAAATGGCTGATGATATGAAGAAAAATAACGGTTTTATACCCGGAGTGAAACCTGGAAGAAAAACAGCCGAATTTATAGATGACATTCTATCCAGAATTACATTGCCCGGCTCTATATTTTTGGGTATCATAGCTATTTTACCTGCCTTTGCCACTGCTGCGGGCGTGAATAGCCAATTTGCCAATTTCTTTGGCGGTACATCATTGCTTATTTTGGTAGGTGTGATGTTAGATACTTTACAACAGATAGAAAGCCATTTGTTAATGCGCCATTATGATGGTTTATTAAAGGGTAATTCAAGAATTAAAGGCCGTCAGGCAGCAGGTGCGTACCAGTAATTTTAATAGTAACCAACTGATTGAAATTTCCCATTCTACGGAGTGGGAAATTTTCTTTTCTTAAAAGCTGACCCATAGTTTTAACTCTAACAAAATATACTCTTTTGCCGGCTTCGCAAAAAATATATTACAAAACCGACGAGGAAATTGAACTAATCAGGCATAGTTGCTTATTAGTGGGTTTAGCTCATGCAGAGGTGGCAAAATATTTGAAGCCGGGGGTTAACACAATGACCTTAGACAAAATAGCTGAAGAATTTATATGCGACCATAATGCTACACCAGCCTTTAAAGGGTACCAAAATTTTCCGGCAACACTCTGCATTTCTATTAACGAGCAAGTAGTTCATGGAATTCCGGGAAAAGTGGAATTAAAATGCGGTGATATTGTTTCTATTGATTGTGGCGTTAAATGTAATGGCTTTTTTGGTGATTCTGCATACACCTATTGTGTAGGTGAGGTTGATGAGCAAAGGCGTAAATTACTGTTGGTAACCAGGGCATCTTTATACAAAGGTATTGAGCAGGCGTTGAACGGTGCAAGGTTGGGTGATATTAGTTTTGCTATACAGCAACATGTAGAATCAAATGGGTTTTCGGTAGTTCGGGAATTAGTAGGACATGGAATAGGACGGCAATTACATGAAGCCCCTGAAGTTCCTAACTATGGAAAACGTGGACATGGAGTTAAATTATTAGATGGACTTGTACTTGCCATTGAGCCTATGGTTAACATGGGAAAACGACAGGTGAAACATCTTAGTGACGGATGGACAGTAGTAACATTAGACAATAAACCATCAGCACATTTTGAACATACCATTGTAATCAGGAAAAAAGAGGCTGAAATTTTAAGCACTTTTGCCTTTATTGAAGAAAGTGTAAAAAATAATGCCGAATTAGGTGAACTAAATTAGGAAAAGTAAAAAATAATGCCGAAATTTGCGGGCGTTTTCTTCAATTTTATTAAAAATTAAATCTATTTGGTGGCGTAATAACCCTTACGTGTTGGTAAATTGTATTTATGGCAAAACAAGACTTAATAAAGCAAGACGGAATTGTAACCGAATCGCTCGGAAACGCTAAGTTTAGGGTGCGTTTGGAGAATGGACACGAATTAATCACGCATATTGCGGGGAAAATGCGTATGCACTACATCAGAATACTACCCGGCGATAAAGTATCGGTGGAAATGTCACCTTATGACCTTACCAAAGGCAGAATTACTTATCGTTACAAATAACATCTTTAATTTTAACTCTTAATAATCATTTCAATCATGAAAGTGAGAGCATCAATCAAGAAGCGGACGGCTGACTGTAAAATTGTGAGGAGAAAGGGCCGTATCTACATCATTAACAAGAAAAACCCGAAATACAAACAAAGACAAGGATAATTTATGGCACGTATATCAGGAGTTGACTTGCCCCGCTTTAAAAAAAGCGCTATTGCTTTAACTTATATCTATGGAATAGGGCGAAGCCGGGCGAAAGAGATTTTGGAAAAGGCAGACATTCCACTTGATAAGAAAGTGAAAGACTGGAACGACGATGAAGTTATTCGTCTGCGTAGTGTAATCACAGATTATCAACTGGAAGGGGAGTTGCGCTCTGAGGTTCAGTTGAGCATTAAACGCTTAATGGATATTGGGTGTTACAGAGGCATAAGACATCGCAAAGGTTTGCCCTTGCGCGGGCAGCGCACTCGTACAAATGCCCGTACACGTAAAGGACGGCGCAAAACGGTTGCCGGTAAGAAAAAAGCAACTAAGAAGTAATATTTTGCTCATGTCAGTTTGTGAAGGGTTTATGCTTTCTGAGAGCTGCATGAATAGAAAAAAAGAAATCGTAATCAAATTAGTTAAATCTTAATTTACAGCTCAATACATGGCAAAAGCAACAAAAAAGAAGGTGGTAGCCAAACGCGTGGTCAAGGTTGAACCAGACGGAAAGGCATATATTAAAGCCAGTTTCAACAATATATTGATTTCTTTTACAAATCAAGCAGGGCAGGTTATTTCATGGTCATCTGCGGGAAAATGTAAATTCCGGGGTTCAAAGAAAAATACGCCCTATGCTGCTCAAATGGCTGCAAGCGATGCCGCCAAAACCGCATTTGATGCTGGGCTTAAGCGCGTTGAAGTATTTGTTAAAGGACCTGGTTCTGGACGTGAAGCTGCTATCCGCACCATTAGTACTAACGGGATTGAAGTAACGGTAATACGCGACGTAACACCTTTACCCCATAACGGCTGTCGTCCGCCCAAAAGACGACGTGTGTAATTATTTATTGCCACTTTACCGGCAAAAACTCACCTTATTCAACACTATCTCTCATTTATTTATTATATGGCAAGGTACAGAGGACCATCAACAAAAATAGCTCGAAAATTTGGCGAGTCAATTTTCGGGTACGACAAGGCATTTGAAAAGCGCAATTATCCTCCCGGTCAGCATGGATTAGCTAAAAAGCGCAAAGGCGCTTCAAAGGAGTATGCTATACAATTGCGAGAAAAGCAAAAAGCTAAATATACTTACGGTTTACTTGAGCGTCAGTTTCGCAATACGTTTGAGCGTGCCAGCCGCAAAGAAGGTGTAACCGGTCAGTTGCTTTTACAACTTCTGGAACAACGCTTAGATAATGTGGTTTACCGTCTTGGATTATCTTCCTCACGAAGAGGTGCACGCCAATTGGTTTCACATGGGCATTTGTTGGTAAACGGGCAAAGTGTTAACATACCCTCGTACTCTCTACGCCCCGGCGACAGGATTACAGTTAAGGAAAAATCTAAGAAAATGTCAATCTTTACTTCGGGAAACATTACCAATAAGTATCCTTGGCTTGACTGGAACGGAAGTGCCATGGAGGGTACGTTTATTGCTATTCCGGAGCGAGAGCAGATTCCTGAAAACATCAACGAACAACTAATTGTAGAGTTGTACTCTAAGTAGGAGATGTTTTCTTCTTGTTATGTCTTTTATCATAACGAAAGTCTGTTTGTTGGGCTTCGGTTGATTTGAGTTTTACTTTTCCTTTCAAATAATTAACTTTAAATATGGCACTTCTTGTTTTTCAAAAGCCAGAAAAAATACATGCTCATAAATCAACCGAGTTTGAAGGGCTTTTTGAGTTTCGCCCATTAGAACCCGGTTTTGGCGCTACAATTGGTAACGCACTCAGAAGAGTCTTGTTGTCTTCTTTGGAGGGTTATGCAATTAACTGCATAAAAATAGAGGGTGTAGAGCACGAATTTTCAACTATCGAAGGCGTTATTGAAGATGTTCCAGAAATTATTTTGAACCTTAAGCAAGTACGCTTTAAAAGAACTTTCAAAGACGAAGAAAATAGAGAGGAGAAAATATATGTTACCATCAATGGGCAGGAACAGTTTATAGCAGGTGATATAGAGAAACATACATCTTCTTACAGAATTACCAACCCCGATTTGGTAATATGTAATATGCACCCGGGGGTTACAATTAGTATGGAACTAACCATATCTCGTGGGCGCGGTTATGTTGCTGCCGATGACAATAAACGCAGCAACATGATAGACGGAGAAATTCCGGTTGACTCTATCTATACACCCATTAGGAATGTTCGATATACTGTTGAAAACACACGTGTGGAACAAAAAACTGACTATGAAAAACTCATAGTTGAAATAAAAACTGATGGCACTATCCATCCGGAAGATGCTATCAAGGAATCTGCCCGAATACTCATTCAGCATCTGATGCTTATTTCTGACGAGTATATCACTTTTGATATTTCTAAAGATGGCGTAGACGATGTTGTTGATGAGCATATACTTCACATGCGAAAATTACTAAAAACACCTCTTGAAGATATAGACCTTTCGGTACGTGCATACAATTGTCTTAAAGCTGCAAAGATCAACACACTGGCAGAATTGGTACAGCATGATACCAATGAACTCATCAAGTTCAGGAATTTTGGTAAAAAATCGCTCATGGAAATTGAAGCGGTCATTAATGAGCGTGGTTTGTCTTTTGGCATGGATATGTCAAAGTATAAACTTGACGAAGATTAATCAGTTCATCATTAAATCTCCCCGAATCTCAACCACACACCACAATGGTGTACCTTCTCACTAACAATTGATTACCCACATAATAGTGCCAGACAATGCGACACGGAAAAAAATTAAATCACCTGGGCAGACAATCGGCTCACCGAAAAGCCATGATGTCTAATATGGCTACTTCGCTTATTTTGCACAAGCGTATTAGTACTACTTTGGCAAAAGCAAAAGCATTACGACAATACGTGGAGCCCCTTATTACTAAAGCAAAAAAGAACGAAACACATCCCCGTAGGGTAGTATTCAGCTACCTGCAAGATAAAAAAGCGGTATCGGTACTTTTTGACGAAATAGCTGATAAAATTGCTGACCGTCCGGGAGGTTATACTCGTATTTTGAAAACCGGCTTCCGCTACGGTGATAATGCAGAAATGTGCATAATAGAGCTGGTAGATTATAACACCGAAATGCTCAATGCTGCCCCTGCTTCGGATATGGCTGCCGCTAAAAAACGCCGTACTCGCCGTGGTGCTGGAAAGACTAAGGCAGAAGATACAACAAGTACCTCTGGTGAATAGGCTAAAAAAGTTTATAACTATAGTAATTGTGCGCAATGCTTTAAACCATGTTCTTAATATAGTTGTGCAATTTAAAGGTGGTTGATACTTGAAAATGCATTCAAATGCATGATGATTTGCATAATCAAAAAGTTATCAAAACACTAAATTAAGTACTGACAGTATTGGGAAATTGCAATTTTTGACGTATCTTTGCACTTGAAAAAAGAGGGGGCAGTGAGTCCCCTCTTTTTTATATTTAAACGCTACATGCCTATCATCTGTTAAACACATTAAATGGATTTTGTGACACTACCGGAAACTATAACAAACTGGATAAAAGAGCATTTTCAATCTACCAATTGTTTTATGGTGGACATTAAAATTTGGGCTAACAATTCTAAGATTCAGGTGTTGATTGATTGTGATGAAGGGGTGGATATAGATACTTGTGCTAAATTAAGCCGCTACTTGGAGCAACAACTCGAAAAACATAAGCTAGTTCCTGAAAAATACCTGCTTGAAGTATCTTCACCGGGAGTAGGAACTCCACTAAAATTTTACCGCCAGTACCAAAAAAGTATCAACCGACAACTAACCATTTTACTTGCTGATAATTCTACATTAGAAGGTACCTTAACAGAAGTAAGAGAAGATGGAATTACCATTATACCACTACAACCTAAAACCCAAAAGGGTAAAGCGAGTGCCCGAAAAACTGGTAACGAAAATCAACCAATACAGCTCCTATTTGAACAAATTAAAGAAGCCGCAGAAAAAATTGTATTTTAACTAAGGTAAACACTTGTAATATGGCTACAAATTCCGACTTAGTAATCTCCTTCTCAGATTTTAAGGAGCTAAAAAACATTGACCGCCCTACACTCATGAAAGTGCTTGACGATGTTTTCAGAACATTGTTGCGCAAAAAATATGGCTCTGACGAGAACTTTGACATCATAGTGAACACTGATAAAGGCGATCTTGAAATATGGCGCAAGCGCGAAATTGTGCCTGACGGCGAAGTAGATGATCCAAATACACAAATAGCCTACTCCAATGCCATTAAAATAGAAGAGGACTTTGAAGTGGGTGAAGAGATGTATGACCAAATCAATATCCATGAATTTGGTAGGCGCGCTATATTATCTGCCCGACAAACCTTGATGTCGCGAATTACTGAACTACAAAAAGACGACTTGCACAAAAAATACAGCGAGCGCGTTGGCGAAATAGTTACCGGTGAGGTATATCAAGTATGGAATAAAGAAATACTGGTGCTTGACGATGAGGAAAACGAATTAGTGCTGCCTAAAAATGAAACCATACCTGTCAAAGACAAATTTAAAAAGGGCGATACGGTTAAAGCCATTGTGAAAAAAGTGGAAATGCGCAACGGCATTACACCTAAAATTATCTTATCCCGAACAGCTAATACCTTCCTGGAAAAACTACTCGAACTGGAAGTGCCTGAAATTTTTGATAATATCATCTTAGTTAAACGCATAGCCAGAGAACCCGGAGAGCGAGCCAAAATAGCCGTAGAATCAACCGATGAGCGCATAGATCCGGTAGGCGCTTGTGTGGGCATGAAAGGCGCTCGTATTCACGGAATAGTAAGAGAGTTGGGAAATGAAAACATAGACATCATTAACTTTACCAACAACGCTAAGCTATTTATTCAGCGTGCCTTAACACCGGCAAAGGTAGTGTCTATTGACATAGATGAAAATGCCAAGCGCGCTGTTGTTTACCTTAAACCAGATCAGGTATCTCTGGCAATTGGTAAAGGTGGGGTAAATATCAAACTTGCCTGCAAACTAACCGGCTATGAAATAGACGTTTATCGCGATGTGGAGGAAGAAGAATACGATATTGAATTGGACGAATTTGCAGACGAAATAGAACCTTGGGTAATTGCCGAATTTAAAAAAATTGGGTTGGATACTGCCCGAAGTGTATTAGATGTAAGTGCCGAAGACCTTACCAGACGTACTGACCTGGAAGAAGAAACGGTTTATGAGGTTATCAATATTCTAAGAGCCGAGTTTGAAGATGAGGAGTAATTCGTAAACACTAAATTCAAAACCTTCAAATTTAAAGTACTGCTTTGGGAACAAACAGGGTGGGTAAATCGGTTTATTTACATTGGGATGCACTTCAATACTCACCTCGTTTAGGCTAAAATTTACCTTTTTATGTTTAATTTACCTCTAACACCTAAAAAAGCACTAACTTGCAACTGTTTTAACATAGACCTCTGTTTTTTTGCCTTTCTATTATTTTAATATGGAGAGCCCACATTAAAACGAATTCATTTTTACATACTTTATTCACAACACAGAACTAAAGACTTGCATGTCTGAAAATTCAAAGGCATATAGATTAGCAAGGGTTGCCTCCGAAATCAATGTGGGTATTGAGGTGGTATTGGAGCACCTTAAAAAGAAAAACATTGAAATTGAGCGTAGCCCAAACGCCAAAATTAGCGAAGAAATTCGCCAGCTATTGCTCCGCGATTTCAAATCTGATTTAGCCCTCAAAGAAAGAGCGGAAACCATTCATTTGCGCACCAACCGTATAGATGTGGAGATTCAAGAGGAGGAAACAAAAGTAGCCCCCAAAGAAGAAGTGCCTCCGGTTGTGCAGACAAAGGAAAAACTGCCAAAAATTACCGATACCAACATTCAAAAATCTACCGAAGTAGCAGTAGAAGACAAAATATCAATCTCTACTACTACTGAAAAAGAGCCAGTACGCACTTTACCCGAAAAAGAAGCCCCAATTAACACGGCTGATGTTGTAGAGGATAAAACCGACAAAAAGACTATTGAAGGTGTAGCAAACGTACAAGAGAAATCTGTTGAAACAAAGTTGCCCGTTTTGCCTCAAACCGAAAGCCCCACACCAGAAATTGAACCGGTTAAGGAAAAAAAAGCAGAGGTTAGCGTGGAAATCCAACCTATAGCAGAAGTTAAAGAATTGCCCGTTATACAAGAAAAATTACCTTTACAAAAACCCATAACTGAAAAAAAAGAAGAAGAAGAACAAGCAGTACCACAAATTGAGGAAAAAAATGATGCCGACTTAAAAACCGACCTCAATAAGGAGGTTGCTAAAACGGAAAAAACCAAAATACATCACCCCAAAGTTAAACACGAACAAAAACAGCCCGAAGCAAAAAAAGTAGTTCTTCTGCCCACAAAAGAACCAACAACAGATGACCAGAAAAACATAAAACAAGAAATTGCTGCACCCGAACTTACTGATAAAGAAGTACCGAAAGAGGAAAACAAAATAACGCATAAGGAAACCCCTGCGGATATTGCCCTGCCTCTTACCGAAGAGCCGCTTAAAAGTAAGGTTACGCTTACAGGTCCTAAAGTTGTTGGCAAGATAGACCTTGACAACCTAAATCCCAAAACCCGTCCCGACAAAAAAACGCTTAAAATATCTAAAAAAGATCCTCCGCGCCAAGAGAAAAAAAACCTTGAAGTTAAACCGACCGAAAACAAAACACAGCCCGATGCATCAGTTAAAACAGCCGATAAGGGTGATGCTGCCGCTGCCGGTAAACGCAAGCGCAAACGGATAGTTAAAAAGCCGGGCGATATAAAAGGGCAAAAAACAGATGCCGTTCCAGCACTTAAAAAAGATAAAGATGCCGGAGCTACCGGAACAACTGAAAGACCAAAGTCAAAATTAGTACTAAAAAAGAATATAGGAGAAGCTGAGGTATCTGAAAAAGAAATTCAGGATAAGATAAAAGCCACCATGGCAAAACTCAATTCCGGAACTTCTAACCCCACTTCAAACAAACTTCGCAAAATTCGTAAGCAAAAACGAGAAACCGCCGCACTTGAAAAAGAAGCAGCAGAGCTGGAAGAAAGTAAGGTTTTACACGTTACAGAGTTTATTACTGCCAACGAGCTTGCCAAGTTAATGAATGTGCCGGTAACCAAAATTATTACTACCTGCTTTTCGCTTGGTTTAGTGGTTTCTATTAACATGCGTCTTGATGCCGAAGTAATTGAACTGCTTGCTGAAGAGTTTGGCTTTATTGCTGATTTTGTGGGCGTTACCGAAGACGATGCCGTAGAAGCCGAACAGGAAGATGTACCCGAAGACCTTGAGGCTCGTCCGCCCATTGTTACCATTATGGGGCACGTTGACCACGGTAAAACCTCGCTTTTGGATTATATAAGAACTACCAACGTGGTAGCAGGCGAAGCCGGAGGTATTACCCAACACATAGGCGCTTACGAAGTAACTACAAAAGACGGCAAACAAATTACGTTTTTAGATACACCCGGGCACGAAGCTTTTACCGCCATGCGTGCCCGAGGCGCTAAGGTAACCGATATTGCTGTTATTGTGGTGGCGGCCGATGATTACGTAATGACGCAAACAAAAGAAGCTATCAGCCACGCACAAGCTGCCGGTGTGCCTATGATTTTTGCTATCAACAAAATAGACAAACCCGATGCTAACCCCGAAAAAATTAAGGAACAATTAGCACAAATGAACCTGTTGGTAGAAGATTGGGGAGGTAAATACTTGTGCCAAGAAATATCGGCAAAAAAAGGAATTAACATTGATAAACTCCTCGAAAAAATACTCTTTGAAGCAGAAATGCTCGACCTAAAAGCTAATCCTAACCGAAATGCCGTAGGCGCTGTTATTGAATCATCTTTAGATAAGGGGCGCGGGTATGTTTCTACCATTCTGGTTCAGAATGGTACTCTTAGAGTGGGCGATATCATACTTGCCGGCCAATACTATGGCAAAGTGCGTGCCATGTCTAATGAGCGCGGCGGAAAAGTAATAGAAGCGCCCCCTTCTACACCTGTTATGGTGTTGGGTATAAATGGCGCACCTCAGGCCGGAGATAAACTTAAAGTTTATGATTCGGAACAGGAAGCTAAGGAAATTGCAAACAAAAGACAACAGCTTTACCGCGAACAAGTACAGCGTACTACTAAGCATATTACCTTAGAAGAAATTGGACGCCGACTTGCATTGGGCAACTTTAAAGAGCTAAACCTCATTGTAAAAGGCGATGTGGACGGCTCAGTAGAAGCGCTTTGTGGTTCTTTGCAACGCTTATCTAACGATGAAATTCATGTGCGCATCATTCACCGTGGCGTTGGCGCTATTACAGAATCTGATGTGTTGTTGGCAAGCGCTTCTGATGCTATCATCATCGGGTTTCAGGTGCGGCCTACACCTAACGCCCGCAAACAAGCTGAAAACGAAAATATCGACATCAGACTTTATTCTATCATTTATGCTGCCATTAACGAAATACAATCTGCCATTGAGGGCATGATGGCACCTACTACCGAGGAGCGTTTTGTATGCAACATAGATGTGCGCGAGGTATTCAAAATTACCAAAGTGGGTACTATTGCCGGCTGTTTGGTTACCGTAGGTAAGGTTAGCCGAGATACAAAAGTGCGCGTTATCCGAGATAACATAGTTATTCACACCGGCGAAATCTCCTCGCTTAAACGTTTTAAAGACGACGTAAAAGAGGTTATTGCCGGTATGGAGTGTGGTATTTCTATAAAAAATTTCAGCGATTTAAAGGTGGGCGATACCATTGAAGGCTTTGAAGAAATACAAGTAAAACGCACCGCTTCTTAATCATTTTTATGGCTCAATTTGCCAAATTTTGAGCAAAATGACCCCAAAACCCACTTTCCGCACCCCCATTGGCGTTTTGAATAATTAACCCAATATCGGGCTACCGGCAGTTGATACCTGCATAGCGTTATGTTAAGTACCAAAAAGGAAGCCTATCAATAGTACCCGATGTTGAACGTCCTATCCCATCGGGATGGCTGCAGCCTTGGTTTGAAGTATAAGATCGGAAGA
>DDVC01000172.1 GCA_002345145.1 Bacteroidetes bacterium UBA2322 | reverse complement strand
ATATGGGACGACCGCCGCGAAGATGGCGATATAATTTCTCTTTACCTAAACGGAGAGTGCATCTTGTCGGAATATACATTGGTCAATAAGGTGAAGTCAATAAAACTAACCTTGGGTATAAACCGACAAAATACGCTGGTTTTACACGCCCATAATTTAGGCGAACAGCCACCCAATACCGCAGCCATATCCATTTCAGATGGTAAACAAACCCGCAGAATCAACTTGTCATCAGATTTTGAAGGCTCAGAAGCCATCATTTTAGAGTACGTTCCACAATAGCTGCTGATAGCTTAGGTATATATTTGCCTGCCGTGTTGTTGTTTGTGTCTCATAAACAACACCTAAATAATAATTGCTTAAATTACTTTCAAAGTAACAAGGTAAACGCTTTTTTTTGCCGCCTATGACTTACCTTTGCAGCAATACCAAGTTTAAAACCGGCACATGACCTTAGAAGAATTCCGACAACGATACCAATACGATGTAACCAAAGATAAACTTGGCGAAGGGGGCTTTTCCAGAGTGTACAAGGCTTATGATACGTTGCTTAACCGGTATGTAGCCCTTAAATTTTTTTACGGAGATGCCAATGAGCGTTATGGCGTTATGGAAGAAATTAAAAAAGCCATGACCTTTAAACACCCCAATTTGGTGCGTTATTATGATGCTTTGGTTTTAGATGCCCCTACTATGTTTGATGAAAATGCCAAAGCACAGATAGGAGTAATGGAATATGTAAACAATGGCGACCTGAACGAGTTTATGAAAACTTTTCCAGATATTGATTTGTTGGGTAAGGTAATAGAGGGTATTTTAGAAGGGCTGGATTATTTGCACGCAAAAGGCATTGTACACCGCGACATAAAACCCCAAAACCTGCTGCTGCACAAAGAAAATGCGAAGTGGATACCTAAAATAGCCGATTTTGGACTGGCAAAACGCCTAAACACTTACAGCGAACAATCTTCTAAACTGCTTGGCACCATGGAATACATGGCTCCCGAACAGTTTGACTCGGTAAAATACGGTATCAACGGGCAAATAGGCACTAATGTTGATTTGTGGTCTTTTGGCATCATAGTATTTGAAATGTTTACCGGCGAACTTGCCTTTGGCGGCAGAAACTCAGGCGCTACCCATGAACAGGTAATGTTTAACATCATGCAAAAAGACATTACCGAAGAAATTAACCAAATAGAAGAACCATATCGCACCATAGTTAAGCGCTGTTTGGTAAAAAAAGCCACCCTACGAGCCCAAAATGCAAGAGAACTTATAAACATCTTACAAGGAAAACCAACCCAAGCAAACACTAACACAACGCCCCCGCCCATTGAAACACTACTGGAAAGTGAACTAAATTTTACAATTAAATGTTTGTTGTTTGTTGCCAGCGTAGTATTTACTCCGTTGATAGGTTTTGTGTTGTATGGCATTTGGCTCAATCACCCGCGCAAGCGTGCCCGCCAAGCATTAGACATCATTAAGGTGGCATTTGCAGTGTGGATATTGCTGCTGACTATGGTTGTTTATTATTTTTACGCCCAAAACGGCGGTATGTTGTAACCAATGCTTATTTTTGTGGTTTTTATCTTTTAATTTTACCCGAAAATTCAATCGGTGCATACAACCCACCTTTTTAAACATAGTTAATCGGGCAAGTTACTTACAACTAAAATGAAATTCAGAGAACGTTATAAATTCGACTCCACAAAAGATTTTATCGGAAAGGGAGGCTTTTCTAAAGTATATCGGGCAGAAGACTTAGTACGCAACCGCATAGTGGCTCTCAAGTTTTACTCGGGTGTAGCTTCTGATAAGTATGATATCATCAATGAAATAAATCGCATGGAAGATATTGTGCATCCTAATCTTATCCGATACTATGATGCCGATATAATCCAATCAGTAAACGCTTTAGGCGAAACCGAGCGCATTCAGGTAGGTATTATTGAGTATGCCAATGCCGGCGATATTGGAACATTTTTTAAAGAACGCCGCAGCAATGAAGTTGCAAAAGGCGTTATTGAAGGTATTTTAAAAGGATTGCATTACCTGCATGAACACAATATCGTACATCGGGATTTAAAACCCAAAAATATCCTCCTCTCTTCTTACAATGACCAAGTAGTTGCTAAAATTGCTGATTTTGGCATAAGTAAAAAAATAGACATGGAAGATGCAGGCGCTTCCTCTCAACTTTTGGGTAGTGTAGAGTACATGGCACCCGAACAGTTTGCCCCGGTAGTATATGGCATTAACGGAAAAATAGACACTAATGCCGACTTGTGGTCATTCGGTATCATTTTATATGAGCTGTTTGCCGGCAAACTGCCTTTCGGAAGCCGTACCAAGGGTATAACTTACGAGCAAATTCTGAACAATATCCTTTTTCAAGACCTTAATATAGATTACGATTTAGTGCCCGAACCTTACCGCACCATGATTAAGGTTTGTTTAGTAAAACATGCCTCTAAAAGGGCACAGCGCGCCCAAGACCTGCTCGACATCTTAGACGGCAAACAACAGGTCATAACACAGCCAACCACTACCAAAAATGAAGTGGCAAACGAAGGTACAAAAACAACCATTTTACAAATCACTCCCGAAACTACGCCCGAACGCGATACCTCCGAAGACGTAGCCAAACTTATCAATGAAAAATCAACCCAGTTATTTGAAGGTTTAGACACTACCGCCCCTCCAATAACGGATAAGGCAACAGAAAAGCGAGAACCGATTAAGGGCAACTCTAACTTTATCCGAAACGAAATAAAAGTGGGTAAAGATTTGTTTAAATTGCACAATTACGTAGAAAGTTTCAAGATATTAAACAAATATCGGTATAATTCCGAGTTTGATACCGAAGCTAAGTTTTTCCTTGGGTTTATGTATTACAATGGTAAATGTGGGGGCGCACACGACCCTGTTCAGGGCAGAAAACTGATGAATGAAGCTAAATCAGAAAACCATTCGCAAGTACTGGAACTTATGGTGAAGTATATTTTAGTCCGATAAATCGGGCAATGTAACATTTACTCCAAAGCCGAAACTTATACCTGTTCTGTTTCTGTTCTTCCTATAACATAAGCGCTCTTTTTGCTTTTAATACGCTAACTTGTAACAGCAAAACCCTGCAACCTATGCCAACAACAAAAAAAATAGTTTACCTGCTGCTTTTTCTCAGCGCTGCTTTGCAGGCACAACTTCCTTACACAAAATACTGGATAGCATTTACAGATAAAGCTGCTACGCCTTATACTATAACACAACCCTACGCCTTCTTATCTGCCAAAACATTAGAGCGAAGAGCGGCTTATAATATCCCTGTTTTGGAAAACGACCTGCCGGTTGACCCCGCCTATGTGCAGTTGGTAAAAGATGCAGGCGCTACCGTTTTATATACTTCCCGATGGATGAACGGAGCGGTTATTACCGTTCCCGATTCGGCTACTTTGCTGGCAGTACAGGCTTTACCCTTTGTAGTTAATTCCCGGGGGGTATCTAAATCTAAACCCGGCGCAGCGCCGGGTACGCGCCCTAAGTTTGATGCCTCCGTACCGGCAGCTAAAACACAATCATCTAACGTGTATGGCAGCGACGAGTATTATGGCGATGCCTACCACCAAATCAGCATGTTGCACGGCGATTATCTCCATACACAAGGCTACAAGGGGCAGGGTATGGTTATAGCCATTATGGATGCCGGTTTTGCCAACGTGAACAATATGACCGTTTTTCAGTCACATTTTGAAAATGGGCGCATATTAGGAACCCGCGATTTTGTGGCAGGTGGTTCCGATGTATTTGTAAGCAGTACACACGGAACACATGTTTTTGCCATATCGGGCGGAAATTTACCCGGCACTTATGTTGGTGCGGCTCCCGAAGCGTCGTTTTGGCTTTTCAGAACAGAAGATGCACCTACCGAAACCATTATAGAAGAATACAACTGGCTCGCTGCTGCCGAATTTGCCGATAGCGTAGGTGTTGACGTAATCAATACCTCACTGGGCTATAGCGAATTTGACGACACAACTATGAACTATACTTATACCGATATGAACGGCAATACTGCCATCATTTCACGCGCTGCCGATTTGGCTGCCTCCAAAGGTATGCTGGTAGTGTGCAGCGCAGGCAACCAAGGCAATAAAGCGTGGCAATACATTACCGCCCCCGCCGATGCCGATAGCGTAATGACCATAGGCGCAGTAGATTCATTAGGAATATATGCCTTTTTTAGCTCCAAAGGTCCTTCTTCCGATGGACAAATTAAACCCAATGTGGCTGCACAAGGCTTTAAAACAGCTTATGTAAATATCTTCAACACTGTTGAAAAGGGTAATGGCACTTCCTATTCAGCGCCCATTATTACCGGGTTGGCTGCCTGCTTGTGGCAAGCCAACAGAGGGAAAACCAATATGGAAATTTTGCAGGCAATACAGCAAAGCGCCAGTCAGTTTGCCACGCCCGATTCCTTGTTAGGTTACGGGCTTCCCAATTTTTACACTGCCGTGCTTACGGTTTCTAACAACCCCATTTTGCAGATGCCGGCAGAACTGTCGCCCATGGTTTATCCTAACCCGTTTAACCATGAAACCAATATCTTTTATTATGCCACCGGCAATGAAATGGTAAACTTTGAGCTTTATGACTTGAGTGGTAAGTTAATTGCCTCTTATCGGTTTGAAGCCCGGCAAAACTTGCCCTACAGCATCCGCTTGTCGGAGTGGGCTAATGTTGCTAAAGGTACTTATATGCTGCATATCAAAGACCAAAAAGGTTCAAAAACGCTCAAAGTTATAAAAGCTACCAACAACCCTTAACCTATTTCATCTTCCTAATTTTATTATACACCCATCTAAATCAACACAACCCATATCAACCATGTCAAATGTACCAACCATACTCATCGGGTTAGGCGGCTTAGGTTCGCAAATTGTTGACCGCATATACAGTTGGATACCCAAGCATCGCAGAGGTTTTGTAGCCGTACATGCCTTTGATACCAATGTAAATGATATTTCCAAGTTAAAATTCCTCAACAGAGAAAACATTACCCAAACCAGTACCAACTGGACAGTAGCCGAATACCTGCGCATGGCAGGCGATACAGTTAAAGATTGGTTTCCGTATGAACAACAGGAAATACTCCGAAAATCGCTCACCGATGGCGCAGGGCAAATACGCTCCGTTTCCCGATTAGCCTATCGGGCAGCTATGGAAAGCAATAAATTGGGTAATTTACACAACAGCATCAACCATATTTTCAGAGAAACCGGTTCAGATAGTTCCAGCAGTGCGCGGGTTATGATTGTTAGCTCGTTGGTGGGCGGAACGGGCTCAGGTATATTCTTGCAAACTGCCATGTATATGCGAGATGTATTGGAGTTTGATTTCCAGCGCCGAAATGTATTGATTCGCGGCGCATTTTTACTCCCCGATGCTTTTGTGCTAACCAATGTTATTAAAGGAGACGAAGTAGAAAACATCAGAGCCAACGCTTATGCCTCAGTAAAAGAACTAAACGCCATTACCCGAAATGCCAGTGGTAATTCGGGCGACCAAGGCGTAACCATAGAATTAGAATACAAACCCAACCAAGTGGACGCACAAGGCAGACTTCAGCACGAGATTACCTCCCGAAACCTGCCCTATAACTTTGCGTTTATGTTTGATTTTGAAAATACCGAAAAAAATAACCTCAAAGAACTTAGCAATTACATTAACCAAGTTGCCCGTACCACTTACCTCGACTTGTTTAGCCCTATGGCTAATGACCGCTTTTCTAAACAGGATAACCAAATTTTAACCCTCATTGAAAAGCAGGGCATGAACCGCTATTGTGGCGCCGGCGTTTCTGCTTTGCAGTATCCGTATGACGATATTGTTTATTACTGCGCCCTTCGCTGGAGTACCGACAGCCTTGGTAATGACTGGCTTAGAATTGACGAACAGTTTGACGCCGAAATGAAACAGTATGAACTGGATCTTAAAAATGGCATTACACGAACCAAACCTATATTGCGCGACCGCTATCGGGAAATTTTGAAATCGTTTGCCGAGCAGCAAAATCCACGTCCTTTTTACAAACTCGCTTTCAGATCGGTTCATACCATTGATAAACAGGAACAATTAGACCGCCCTAAAGCCGAACTGTTTTTGGAAGAAGTTTTGCGCCGCATAGAAAACACCGTTAATTCAAACGAGCGGTTAAATACTTTAAGAAGTGAGTGCGATTTAGATGAAAACCGACTGAAAGATAAAATTACCGCCATAAATGAAGTAAGCAAGTGCGAAACAGCCCTTTATGCTTATGAGCAGGCAGTGCGTAAGTTTATTATGGAAACCCGAAATCAGCTCTTAAACGAAATAGTACTGCAAGATTTTGACCACCCGCAAAAACTTAGTGGCGATGACTACAAGCTTAACACGTGGATGCTTAAAAAAACCGACCCGCTGCACCCCGTTGCTGTAAGGTATTTCTTTTACCATATTGACTTTTTGCTCCACCAAAAAATTCAGGAGCTAACCCCACTCAACGAAAGACTGAACCAAGCTATTGATGCTTACAAACGCGCCTATGATATTGATGAAACGGAAGATGTGATTGAAACTGCCGAAGACCGCATTAGGCGAGCTATTAAACAGGGCTTTTTTGGTGGATTGTTTGCCAATGAGTTTAAATCATTCAGAGAAGAGTATATAGACAAATCCTCCCGACACAAAAACAGGTTAGACAATTACCGCAAGGAGAGCCTAACCGAGATGGTGCTTAAAGAACTCCAAAAAGCGGTGCAGGAAATGCAACAAGATTGGGAAAAATACTTCCGAAACCTTAAAGATACCCGAAACAGCCTGCAAAACGAGTTAGATAGATTAGCCATAAAACACGAAAACGCCAGCGACCCTACTATTAAGTATGTATTGGCAACCAAGCAGCAAAAAGAACTTGCGTGGGAAAATATCCGCATAAGAGTAGGCAGCGATGAGTTACCCACCGAAATATCGGCAGAAATTTACAAAGGTCAGTACCTCCGATTTGGCAAATTTAGAAAAGGAGAATACATTACCGATGTAACTACCGAAAAGATAGAAGAAATGTACCGAAAAGATGTGGTAAATTGGTGTATTTCGCAACTGTATAAAGAAGACAGCCTAAACCTAAACTGTGTAAGAGCCATTAGAAGAGAGGCGCAACTTACCAATACGCCCGATACCGAAGTGGATAGATACATCAGAAACCGCATTGCCGTTCTGAACAACCTTGCCCGACCCTTTGTGCCCGCATCGCCCGGCTCTACTGAAATTAATGCATGGGGCATACACCCCGATGCCAATACTGAATTTTCGGGCGTGGCAAGACAAGAAATTTTTCAAGAATCTGATATGGTCATTGATGAGGCTTTTTCTGCTTATGAAATTATCCGAAATCGCACCATTTTTGGACTTACTATTCAGCAATTGCCCAAATTTTCGGGCGGCGACGATAAAGGCAGGCAACCGGGCGAATACTACAAGGCTTATACTAGCCGTATAATAAAATTAACCGTGCAGGGCAACACCGTAACACCGCATTTAGACAAACGCTGGCACCTACCCGCCTATTTGCCGCCTATTGACCCCGAACAGGTGCCTATTGAAGAAAAACGCATTAACCGTGCCCTTATATGGGGGCTCATAATGGGCTACCTTCAAAATTTGAACGAATGGGGTAAAATTACCTGGCTTTTTTCGGACGATACCGGCAGCCGGCTCATTACCATTAACGAAAAAACCATAGACCGGTATGTGCATACCCTGCGCACTGCACTACTGCACAATCCTATCATTGTAGATAAAATCTTGCAACGTGCAGCCGAACAACAGCAGCGAGATAGTACCGATTATTTAGACGTAATGGATAAACATGCGTTTTACAAAAAAGCACAAAACATTTATTACGCAGCCGCATCTTCTGAAACCGGTATTAATATCTTAGACCTCATTTTGCGCTATCCCGATGGCAGCCCGGGCAACGTGGATTTGGTAAACAGAGGCGAAGAACTCCTAAAACTCCTGCTCCAAGAAATATACGCCTATTTCCTGCAAGTTTATGGCGCTTACAGAGAGGTTATGGCTAAAGAAAAATGTGAGGCTTTTATTGATGACCTCATCGCCAAATCTTTAAAGTATCAGCAGGCTGATAAAATGAGTGTACAATTCAAACGTTGGGATAACATCATAACGCAGGCTAAAACAGCAAAAAACGGTTAAAACTTACCCGCCCGATACGGAACATTTTTTGACTTTTTATGGTTCTCTTATTGTAAAGTACAAAAATAGCCGTAACTTTGCGCCACCAAAGCGGACCCGTAGCTCAACTGGATAGAGCATTAGACTACGGATCTAAAGGTTGTGAGTTCGAATCTCGCCGGGTTCACCCGCTCTTAAAGCCGCAAACGCCTATCGCGTTTAGCGGCTTTTTGCGTTTTAAGCCTAAAAACTGACATTTAGTTGTTTTTAGACGCTATTTTTACTTTTATATTGACTGCTTACAGCAAAAAGTGTTATTTTTGGTTAAAAAATTGCAACTCTGGTGGGCGGGGTGTATTAAAAAGCAATGGATAAAAAAAATAGTTACTTGTAGATAGGTTGGGTTTGGTTGCCGCCTCACAGATTTTTAAAATTTTACCGAAAATTATTTAATAATTCACAGCAATATGAAACAACTTTACACTACCTGCTTTTTTATTCTGTTAGCTATTAGTTTGTGGTTGGGGAGTACCTGCCACATTGTTGCCTCCCCGTACTTTGAAGCGCCGCAAATAGGCTACCTTCAAAACAAAGGGCAGTGGCACCCCAATGTATTACATCGGGCAAAAACATCGGGCTTAGATATTTATACAGAGCATCAGGGTTTTACCTTCGTTTTTTATGACCCTGCCCGGTTAGATGCCGCTGCTCATGCACATTGCCGGCAAAATGACCCCAAAAACCGGTGCAACCACAACCACGCCACATTTACCCAACCCATAAATGATAGGGTTACGCTTCATGCGGTGAAAGTGCATTTTGTGGGTTCAAATCCTAAACCGCACATTGAAGAGCAAGACATTTTACCCGAGCGGCATAACTTCTTTTTGGGTAATGACCCCAAAAAATGGGCTACCGATATACACCCTGCCAAAACACTGTGGCATAAAGGCGTGTATCCGGGTACCGACCTAAAAATTTACAGCACAGGCAGCCACCTGAAATACGATTGGATAGTTTCGCCCGGCGCCAATCCTGCACATATAAAACTTGCCTACACCGGTCAATCGGATTTATGTGTAAAAGACGGACACCTGTTTATTTCTACCGTTATCTCTGAGGCAGTTGAGTTATCGCCCTACGCCTATCAGGTAATCAACGGCAAAAACATAGCGGTCAATTGCAGGTACACAATTAAAAACAACCAAGTAGGTTTTGAGTTTCCCGATGGCTACAACCAAAGTTTACCCTTGGTAATTGACCCTGTTTTGGTAGCATCTTCCTACTCCGGCAGCACCAGCACCGTATATGGGCACTCAGCTACCTATGGGCAAAATGATGAAATTTTTGGGTCGGGCAGGGCATTTAACACCGGTTATCCGGTAACTACGGGGGCTTATGATGTATCATTTAACGGCAATACCGATGCCACCGTGAGCAAACTTTCTGCCGATGGTACTACCTTAATTTATGCCTCTTACATAGGTGGCAGCGAATCAGACCTTACCTGCAATCTGATAACCAACTACAACAACGAAATCATTGTATTAGTCAGTACTAATTCATCAAATTACCCTACCACCGCCGGTTGTATAGACAATACTCTGGGCGGAACTGCTGATTTTGGTATCACCATTTTAAGCGCCAATGGCAATGCTTTAATTGGCTCTACCTATTTAGGCGGTTCGGGCAATGAGGGTCAGGCAAACTCAGTAGGGTGGGGGGGCATTACCTACGGTTTGCTGGGCGAGCTAATGATAGACGAGTTCAACAACATTTACCTTGCCGGCTACACCGGTTCTACCAATTTCCCCACTACGCCCGGCGCATTTCAAACCACCTATGGCGGTGGCGACTGGGACGGTATGGTGGTAAAAATGACCCCCAACTTATCGTCTCTAATTTGGAGTACCTTTTTGGGCGGCAACGCCAATGACCTGGCGCTGGGCATCAGAATAGCGCCCGATGGCAGCGTTTTTGTTTGTGGTGGTACTGCCAGCTCTAATTTTCCGGTAACGGCAGGCGCTTACCAAACCACTCCGCTCACCGGCGCCGCAGGTTCTAACTCACCCGATGGATTTGTTACCCACCTAAATGCTGCCGGCACGGTAAACATTGCTTCTACGTTTGTAAATACCAACCAATCTGATATTGCCTTTTTTATAGATTTTGACAGAGACGACAACGTTTGTTTGTACGGATTAACCGATGGTAATTTTACCGTTACCCCCGGCACCTACTCCAATGCAAACGGTAAAATGTTCCTCATGTCGTTAAATCCGGCGCTAAACACCCTGCTGTATAGTACACGCATAGGCGTTGCATCTCTTAGCATTAACCCCACTGCATTTTTGGTTGACAATTGCAACCGCATTTATGCCGGCGGATTTACCAGTAGCTCCGGTATGCCTACTACACCCGATGCCTGGTCGCAGGTAAACGGGTCGGGCGATTTTTACTTTATCGTTTTAGAAGCCAATGCTATCGGTTTGCTCTATGGTACGTATTTTGGCAGCCCATCGGGTTCTGAACACGTGGACGGCGGCACTTGCAGGTATAACGACCGTGGGGTGGTTTACCAAGCCGTTTGTACATCGGCAACCAATTTTCCTACCACGCCTACCGCTTATTCTCCAACCAAACTCAGTTCAAGCTGGGATTTGGTAGTGTTTAAATATGACTTTGAACAAGCCGGCGTTTTGGCAAATGCTACGGCATCGCCTTCGGCAGTGGGCTGTGTGCCTTATACGGTTAATTTCAGTAACCTTAGTGTGGACGCACTGAACTACTTTTGGGATTTTAAAGACGGCAACACCAGTACCGATGCCTCGCCGGTGCATACCTTTACCACATCGGGGCTTTATGAGGTAATGATGATTGCCATTAATCCCACCAGTTGTAATTATGCCGATACCACCTTGCTCAATGTATTGGTGGTTGACCCGGCATCGAGTACGGCTGACTTTACCTATACCCAAAATACTGACTGCGACATATACCAATTTGACTTCCAAACAGACCTAAACGGCTTAGTCCATTTCTGGAACTTTGGCGATGGCGCTACCAACACACAGCAAAACCCCACGCATATTTATGCTAACCCGGGTACTTATACGGTAATGCTGGTGGTAAGCAGTACATTGGGCTGTTTTGCTCCCGATACCACCTACCAAACCATTTCGTTTACCGCCGAGGCAGTAATAGCCCTAACCAATAATTTAATAACCGAATGTGCGCCGCTTACTTTTACCTTTGACAACAACAGCCTTAATGCCACTGCCTATTCATGGAATTTTGGCGATGGCAGCCCACTGTCGTCCGAAGTTACCCCTACGCATACGTTTCCCAATCCGGGTTTTTACAATGTGGTTTTGATAGCTTCCAATCCATTGGCTTGCAACCTTGCCGATACCGCCACCGTAACCCTCACCGTTTTACCAAGCACACCACTAACAGCTAATTTTACCGAAATTTTACCCGGCATTTGCGACCCCTACACCGTGCAGTTTAATGCCGCTACCGCCGCCAACATTACCAATTATGAATGGGATTTTGGCGATGGAGCTACCGGCACAGGCAGCAGCGCCAGCCACACATACGCCACGGCGGGTGTTTATACCGTAAGCCTTACCGTTAGCAACCCAACAGGCATTTGTGTATTAGCCAACACTTTTACCAATACCATTACCCTGCCACAGGGCAACCTAATAGCAGCCGAGTTTGTACCACCTTCGGGCGGTTGTGCGCCCCACACCATTAACCTGAGCGCCAACAATACCGGCGCTACTACCTACACATGGTTGTGGGGAAGTGGCAATGCCTCCGCACAAGGTCAAAATGCTAATTTTACCTATAATACACCCGGCGCTTACCAAATAAGTCTTATTGCTGCCAATCCATCTTCGTGCAACCTTGCCGATACCATAACGGCTACCATAGAAGTGTATGCACTACCCAAAGCCGGTTTTGAGGCGCCTGCTTTTATACTGGTAGGCGAACTTACCCAGCTTACCAATACCAGCCTTGATGCCACTACGTATGAATGGGATTTTGGCAACGGTGAATCTTCATCAGAAATTAATCCGATGGTGAAATATAATTCGGTGGGAGAATACAACGTTTGTTTAGACGTACTGAGCGCCAACAATTGTCCCGATGTGTTTTGTTTGCCCATTGTGGTGCAGGATAACGCCAAGTTAGGGGTGCCTAATGCCTTTACGCCCAATAACGACAATGTGAACGACGTACTCTATGTAGAAGGCAGAAACAATATCCAAACCATGGAGTTTGCCATTTACAACCGATGGGGTAAATTGCTTTTTTATACCAATAACCCCAACGAAGGCTGGGACGGCTTTTACCAAGGTGAACTGCAAGAAAACGAAGTGTATGTTTATAACCTTACTGCTACCCTGCTGAGTGGAGAAGTCATAACCCGAAGTGGCAACATTGCGCTGCTTAGGTAAAATGCCCCCCATATTGAACCAACTTTAACCAATTTACTAAATCACCAAGGCATACACAGCTATGAAAAAAATATCGACTATTTTATTTAACCTCTTTTTGTTTCTATCCGCCGGATTTCTACATGCCCAAGACATACACTACTCGCAGTTTTATACCGATGTGCTTAGGCTCAACCCGTCTATGACCGGCAATTTTAACGGTGATTACAGGGTGGGCTTAAATGCCCGAAACCAATGGCAATCTGTTCCGGCGCCATACCGTACCATATCCGCTTTTGCCGATTTTGGGTTGCTCAAATACCGGTATAAAAACGGCGCGCAAGATTGGCTTGGCACCGGTATAAACCTGCTTTATGACCATGCCGGCGATGGCAGACTGTCTATGCTGGAAGTACGGGGTTCGCTTGCCGGTCATAAATCATTTTCGCCAAACCTATACGTATCTGCCGGCGCAAGCGCCGCTTATCGGCAGCGCCGCATCGATTTTCAGAAACTCTACTTTGGCAACCAATGGAGCGATATAAATTTTGACCTCAACGCCCCTAATCTTGAAAATTTGGGAGCAGAATCATTTGGCTATCTTGATGTAGCTGCCGGCGCAACCATTTCTTATCAGGTTCCTAAAAGATTTAATGTTTATTTGGGTGGTTCTGCTTTGCACATTAACCGCCCCGTTGAAACTTTTTATGATACCGATAACCGGTTGGGTATGCGACTTGCCTTTAACGCCGGCGCAGCCATTAATACAGGCAACCTTATATTAGAGCCTGCCGCTTATTTTACCACCCAAAAACAAGCTTCAGAAATGGTGTTTGGCAGCAACTTTGTTTGGCAAACTGCCAATAGTAGCCGGTATAGCCGCAATGCCGCCTCCATAAACTTATATGCAGGCGGGTGGTATAGGTGGAAAGATGCTATTATTGCCTTAGTAGGGGCAGAGTTTAACAACTATCGGGTGTTGCTGTCATACGACATCAATGTTTCCGATTTGAGAGTTGCCTCTAATAGCAGAGGTGGTTTTGAGTTATCGCTGGTGCATGTAGGCAGTTTTAACCGGTCGCCCCGACAACAAATATACTGCCCCAGGTTTTAAGTTTTACCGTTTGATTTTATGCTTGCCATTGTTTGTATCTTTACAAATAATGGCAAGCATAATTGTTTTTAGTAAGCAAGTAGCGCTCTTTTAGTTGGTAAAGAACACAGAGTACTAATTGCACAAATAGGAATGTAGTTTAGATGCTGCTACTGCTTTAAAAGCAAACACCCCCGATAGGCTCTGTCATGCAGGCATATCGGGGGTGCATTATATGTTGTAAAAAAACTATTACTCGGCTACCACTTCAAAATCAATGGTATATTTAAGGTCTTCGCGGAAATAGAGCGAAGCCTGATAGCTGCCTAGTGTTTTTACATCTTCTAAGATAGTAAGTTTACGGCGGTCAATTTCAATACCGGTTTGCTGTTTAATGGCATCGGCAAGTTGTACGTTGGTAACACTGCCAAAAATCTTTTCGGTAGTGCCTACTTTAGCGCCCACCTTAATGGGGTTTTGCTTAATGCGTTCCACCATATCCTCAATTTTGTGCACCATTTTGTCTTCTTTGGCACGGGTTTGGCGAACACGCTCGGCAATAATGCCTTTATTAGTGCGGTTAGCTACAACAGCTAATTTTTTAGGTATGAGGTAATTTCTGCCGTAGCCGTCTTTAACCTTAACCGTGTCATACTGGTAGCCCAATCCTTCAACGTCTTGTATGAGTATTATTTCCATGGCAGTAATTATTTTAAGTTGTCAGCAACATAAGGCAGCAAGGCAATATGGCGCGCGCGCTTAATAGCCTGTGCCACACGGCGTTGGTATTTAAGTGAGTTTCCGGTAAGTCTTCGGGGCAGTATTTTCCCTTGGTCGTTAATGAATTTCATTAAAAAGTCGGGATTTTTGTAGTCAATGTAGCGAATACCTGAACGTTTAAAACGGCAGTATTTTTTTACGTTTCTACCCAATTTGGGTGAAGTTAAGAACCGAATTTCTTTATTTGCACTCATAATGTTTAGCCCTCCATGTTTTGAAGATCATCGGGAATAAGTGAATCAAAGTCGTCATCGTCTATTAAAGAAGATGAAACTGCACCTGATTGACCATGTTTGTGTTTTACGCCTTTGCCAATGAGGCCTTTGCGTTTTCTTTCGTTGTACTCTACGGCAAATTTGTCTAACTGGGTGGTAAGGAAGCGCAAAATGCGCTCATCACGCTTGTAGTAAACTTCCAATTTAGCGGTAGATTCAGCAGGGGCTGAGTACTCAATGACCAGGTAAAAACCGGTGGTTTTCTTTCTAATCGGGTAAGCAAGTTGTTTAATTCCCCAGAAATCGGTGTGAACGATTTCTCCACCTTGGGCTTTTATCAACTCTTGGTAATCGCCTACCACCTTTTCCACCTCCTCTTTGGTCAGAACAGGGGTGAAAATCAGCACGCATTCGTACGATTTGAGCATGTGTGAATAAAAATTGTTAAAAAATACTTGTTAAAATCAAAATTGCCCGCAAAGGTACTGCTTTTTTGTTTGTTTTACAATATCTATCGCTAATTTTTAGGTTAGTTTTGTTGTTGGGCAAGGAAATACTACATTGTGCCGGTAAAAACAATTAGATTATTAACTGGCACACAACCTCTGTAATCCTTTACTGCAAAGCATTACAGAAAGCAGAGTTGGTTCAGAACCCTATGTTCTGATAAAACTTGGTTACGCCCCCTCGTACAGGCTGCCGTATCTTTGTGTTGCAATAGGGAAATAACCCGATGCAACACCCAAAAACAATCAGTTTAATTAACACCCCCAAAAAACACAACAAAATGAAACAATTAGCATTATTTTTTTCAGTTGCCGCTCTGGTATTTTTTAGTCTTACAGCTCAGGCACAACAAAGCGCTAAATTTGAGGGCAGTTTTTATACCACTGCCAATAATCAGCCAATAACCATGCAAATTGCGCCTTATGCCGATGGCATTGCCGGACAGGTACAAATGGGCGCTGAAACTGCCGGTTTTGTGGGCAGTTTGGAGGGCAATGAATCTTATGGGCTAATGCAAGATGCAAACGGCGATATGAGCGCTTATCATGCTGTGTTAAATGGCAATAGTCTGCTGTTTACCATTACCATGATAGACCCTGCTACTTTTAAAACCACCGAAGCCACCCTGCAATTTAAACGCGGCACGCCCACAACCACTGCTGCTACCAAACCCCAACCCACGCAGGCTGCCGTAACATCGGGCGCTACTGTACAAGGCTCTAACTCTGCTAATGCTAAAGAATGGCGCAGCAGGCTTGCCGATACGCGTCTTACTTATGTGAGTTCTTACAGCTCCGGTTATGGCGATAGCTACGGCGGCTACTCAGTACAAAGGGCTATGGATTTGTGCAACAAAGGCTATTTTACCTATGCAGGCAGCAGCAGTTTTAGCGCCAATGCGCCGGGTGCAAGCGCCTACAATGCAGGCAACAGTGGTGGCGATGGTACATGGGTTATTGTAGATGGCGGCTCCGGTACGGCAGTATTGCAACTCAATTTTAACAATGGCGAAACCGCCCGATATACGCTTGGGTTGCAAGATGGTAAAACCTACCTTAACGGCGAGCGCTGGTTTAGAATTACCAAAGCCGAAGGCGGTGAGTATGCACCTACTTCCTGTTACTAATTTCTGTTCAGCCTAATTTATCAAACACAGTAAAATATGTTTCATGGTTTTTGGGGTTTTTAGAATCGGGGCAGGTAGTAGAAACCTGCCCTCTATTTCCCCACTTTTTTTCTGTCTTTTTTCTGCAAACTTTAAACATCGGGCTTTATCTAAAGTCTAATCGCTTTTACTCCATTGTTTTTATTATTTCAATTCTTTTGTTTTACACATAAAACGCCAATCACATGAAACACTTAATTGTAGTTTTAATTGCTTCTACTTTTTCCTTTTTGTTAGGCTCGCAAGCCATGCAGGCGCAGTTTGCCACTACTACAAAAGACTTTACTTCTACTGAGCAAAAATTAGTAAAAGAGTATTGCCCAAGTTGTACTGATGGCATGTTGATAATAGATGAATCGGGCAGATGTTGTTGTATTAAAAAAGACGGCACATCGAGTTGTGGCAAATCAACTACCAACCTTGATGCTTCATTGCGCACCGTACTAACGCAGCAAATGGGCATTGGCGCTGTGGATCCTTGTGATGATAGCAGCAGTAATTGCCTCACGTTTAAAAAGGTTAAGCAGATGAAAATTCCTTTTAACCGCCTTATTTTGGTTTCGCCTGCCATGAAAAAGAACTTGCTCAAATAAAACACCTGCTGAATTGGCACATAAACGGCAAAACTGTCTTGTAAACATAGAACAGTTTTGCCGTTTGTTTTTTTGTATTACCGCAGTTGAGGCAGGGCTACTTTGCCCACATTGCTTGCAAAGGTATTAAAATCGGGAAGTGATACAGCGCCATCGAGCGTAATATCGGCAGGGGTGTAGGCGGGTATGAATATAATGCCGTTTCGCCAAGCGTTATAGTCGGCATAGGTAATAGCGCCGTCTTGGTTTATGTCGCCTGCCGGTAGCGCCCATATATTATTGCCGGTATTAACAAGGGTTTGGCTGCCTGTGGTTACATTTGCGGGTAGTGTAAAATCGCAGGGGCTGCCGGTTGAGCAAATACTGCCATTGGGTAGATTTATAGGCGATGCTGAAAGCGCTGCAAGGTGGTTTCGGTGTTTTACGGCTATGTAGTAGCTTCCCACCGGCAAGGCGTCAAAGGTTACGCCGGGGTTGCCATTGGCATCTTTTAAAGTGCCGTTATTGAGCAGCAGCGCCGCTTTTCGGGCTAAGATGAGGTGGTTGTTGGTTGCGCTTCGGGCTTCCAAGAGTACCCAGTCTGTAACATCGGGTGTAAAAGTTTGCACCGTTTCTGTTCCCGGGTAGTTCCACGGATTGGTGTTAAAAGGCTGGGCTGTGGGCAATAGGTTTTGGCTGTTTAGATTGGTGTACATGGTGGCAGTACCGGGCGTAACTGCGCCTTGCAGTAGGAGTTTTAGGTGAATGGTAGCCTGCGGCACGGTTTCGGCAATGGAGACAGCGGAAAGGTAAACATAATCGCCCGATGAACTACTGTTATTATTGGCTGCCACACCCGATGCGTAAAAAGTTACATTGCCGGTTGCGGGGGTAGCGGGGGCAGTCCAGCTAAAATGAAAGGTATAAGCTCCGGTCATTACCGGTGCATTTTTATGTCCTATATGGGTATTGCTCGAAAACGTTTTAGAATCGGTATTGGTAGGTATCCATGAGCCTACGTTTTGATTAGCGCTGTTTCGGGCAACCATAGAAAAGCCCCATCGTTTTTGCCCTTCTTGTAGAATGGTAACAGACATGGGGTAGGTTTGTCCTGGCAGATATTGGTTAATGCCGTTATTAAAGGTAATAGTAAACGTACCGCTGCCTCCGGCGCCGGGCGAGTGGCAAGATGTACAGTTAGACGAAGTGCCGGGCGCGCCGGTCATGTTTGCCGGAGGAGTACCGCTACTGCTGTTTATATAGGCTGACCCTGCGTAAAAAGAAAGGAAAAGAACTACAATGAAAGAAATTAAAATTTTGTGAAGCATAGCGCGGGGCTGTTTCTATTCGGTGGTATTGTTACTATCAGGACAATTATTGTTAATTTTGGTTGCAGCATGGAAGCAATGAGCTTAGCCACCAAAAAACGCTAATTACCTTTGCCCAATACAAAGGTACATACAATAAACAATCAAACACCAAAAAGTTTGGTGTTTTTGGTTTTGGGAAGGCAAGTTGTGTTATTGCAAGCAGAAGAGAAACCGCAAAACAAGAGCCAAACAGGACTGTTTTAATACGCCCGATGTAGTGGTGTTTGTAGTTTTAGTTTGCCATTAGCCGGATACTGTTGGCTGAGGGGGCGGGTGCGTTCAAGGTCGGCAATAATGGATTGATTGTGGGCAGATTTTTCAAACTGGGTATATTGCCGCCAAAAATCGGGGTCGTAAGTGCGGTAGCGGTTAAGGTAAAAAATACTTACCGGTTTTTCGCGCCGGTTTTCGGGCAGGGGGTTTACCGCCATAGGGGTAATGCGGTGTATAAACAACTCGGAGTAAAAACTGAGGTTATATTCCTGCTGGTTTTCATCGGTATAAAGTACCTCATGACCCGCTTTGGCATAGTTCATATACAGTTTGCCCTCGTATTCGGCAAAAGTAGTAGTGGTTTGGGTAAGGTAGGGTAAGCCCTTTTCGTTTCGGGTTTTATTTTGCGGCTGAAACACCGTAAGCTCAATACGCAAAACTGCGTAATCTGTTTTTCTAATAAATAATCTACCCTTGTAAGTAGTTTCTTTTTTACCTTCTAACTGAAAACTGAGGCAATACACCAAATCGTTATTGTAAAAAGTAATGCTATCTGTTTGTAAAAAGGAAGTTTCAATTTTTAGTTGGTTAGCATAAGTTTGCCAGTAGGGTGCGTTTCGGAGCAGGTTATGGTTTAGGGCATAAGCAAGGTCTATGTAAAAAACGTAATTACCCTTGTTATAAAGGTCGCTCACCCTAAGTTGGTTCACCTTAATAGTTTCGGCAATTTTATCATCATGGGCAGTATAACCGGCGGGGTCAAAAACACTTACTGCTGCCTCGGCAAATCCTACATAGCTGCCGTTTTCGGCAAAATACTCGCGGTAAAAACCGTCCATAAGGTAAGATTGGGTAAGGTAGTTATCGGGTATGCGTTGTAGGGCGTGTTTTACAATAGTATATGCCGAAGGCTCATCGGGTAAAATGGTAATGGTTTGGAGGTGATACGTGCGGGGCGTAATTTCAATAACAATTTGCCGGTTTTGCAATAATTGGGCAAGCGGAAAGGTTTGAGTGTGGAAACCTATACAAGATACCCGCAAACTATCGGTGGTAATACCGGGCGGAATATGCAGCTCAAACTCGCCTTTTTCATTGGTTACCGTACCAAGGTTGTAGCCTATTAAACCTACATTTGCAAAAGGAACAGGCTCTGCTTGCCCCACTTGCCTAACCACACCGCTTAGGGTTTGCACCTGTGCCCAAGCCGGCAGCGGCATTAACGCTGCAAAAAGGGTAAAAAGGAAAATAGCAGCCCAAAACTTTGAACTTATATAACAGCACATGGGTTGTTTTTTGTTGTTTGTGGCGTTGTTAGTTAAAAATATACCAATAAGGCTGTGTACGGCACACCCCCTAAATTTGCTATCCAAAATTGAACCAATTTTTACCCAACCGGCGCTACCCAACCAAAATACCGCAGTTTGATAGCAACATCGGGTTTTTTAAATAATTTTGCAGCACAAAACCGTTGCAAGATAACAAGTTTTTGGTAGTATTGGATTAATTTCATTTTATTTTTACCCCGATTTATGCTGACCTAATTGCTGTTAAGCCCGATATTTTGTGCAGCATGAAACACACAAACTACCTTATATTTACCTCATACCGAACCAAAACCGCCATGATAGAACAAAGCACTTTAACCTTTTTGAACAACCTGAAAGCCAATAACAACCGAGAATGGTTTGCCGACCATAAAGCTCAGTATGAACAGGCAAAGGCTAATGTAGAGGAGTTGGTAGCCGGGTTAATAAACCTGATAGCCGAGTGGAATCCTGCTGTAGCACACGTTCAGCCAAAAGATTGTATGTTCAGAATTTACCGCGATGTGCGATTTTCGCCCAATAAAGCGCCCTACAAAACCAATATGGGCGCTTATATTACCCCGGGCGGTAAAAAATCGTTGGCATGTGGTTACTACATACACATAGAACCCAATGACCAACATTTTTTTGGCGGCGGAGCGTATATGCCGCCTGCGCCACAACTAAAAATGATTAGGCAGGAAATAGACTACCATACATCAGATTTTTTAGCTATTATAGAAAACCCTTTGTTTTTGCAGCGGTTTGGCAAGTTGGCGGAGGAGTATAAGCTCAAAACTGCCCCCAAGGGTTATGCCAAAGACCACCCCCACCTACCCCTGTTGGTTTACACCGGTTATGTGGTTACACACAGTTACACCAATGCGCAGGTGTGCAACCCCCAGTTTCTGCAAAATCTTAATGCCGACAGCCAAGCCCTCCAACCCATGAACGAGTTCCTTAACCGTGCTATGGGTTTGAGCAATGACTAATAAGCCGTCGGTATAAATGGGTAAAACTAACTGCTTACCAATTTGTCTTAGTCTTATTTTTAATTGCAAAGAACACAAAAGTAGGCGCAAAGGTCTTAAAAACTTTGCGTCTTTTGCGTGAAATCATACCAATTAGCCTGTAAAGATGCCATGAACTTGCAGGGTAGGTAGTACCTAAGTAGATACGC
>DDVC01000010.1:854-14465 GCA_002345145.1 Bacteroidetes bacterium UBA2322 | reverse complement strand
GCTGCATCGGTTTTATTGGGGGGCTATTTTATTTGTTCATATTGCACTATTTAAGTGGTTTGCTAACCCCAAAACAAGGTTATAGGAATTTTTTGGGCAAGAGAAATTATAAAAATGGAAACTATGCGCAATGGGTATTTTGTAAAACAGATTTAAAGTTCAGGGGTGAACTTTGCCTATTTATGCATACCCGCCGCAGCGCTATTACCTGTGTTATACAACTTTTACCTACCTTTGACATTTGTCAATAGTGTTACAACCTCATTACTAACCCACAATACTGTTTACCATGAAACGCTTGTTTCTAAATTTACTCTTTAGTTTTGGTTTTTGTATTTACGGCAATATGGCTTTTTCGCAAAGCAGCAGCGCTTTTTATGATGCGGTAAAACTATCTGACGCCGTAGAAAGCAACAACGAAACCCAATTTTACAAAGTAGTAGCCACCTACACCGGTTTGCCCTACCGAAGCGAAATAGATAAAAAAGCCATTGACGCCAAACTGCAACAAGCCGGCAATACCGTGCTGCTGGAATACACAGAACTTTTTAGACAGCGCCAACTAAGCGGACGTACTATTACCACCGCAAGCATGGGCAGGGGTAATGCCATACCCGGCGCAGCCGTAGCCACCGGCGGCGGGGGCTCAGGCGTGGGTTCGGCAGGGCTGGCAGAAGGTGTTAGCCGGTTTATTGTAGATAGGGTAAAACAAGAAGTGCTGCTTGCTTTTTTTGAACGGTTTTACAAAGATTTTATGCAAAAACCCGAACTGCAAATGCTGTTTCCGGCTACCTATAATTATATGACCGTTTTTGAGGGGCAGGGCAAAGAAGTAGGGCTAATGATAGATGTGCTGCGCAATGCCTTTAAAAAAGACATGAACAATATACCAAACACTTTTATGCGCGTTGCCCAGGCAGAAAAATACCAAAACTATATAAACGAACGTCCGGCGCTTAAAACTACCATTGCCACAGCAGCCGGTATAGGTTACTTAATAGATAACAGAGACCACCCGGCGGTGGTAATAGATAAACTTACCCGATTAGATTTTATTAAAAACTCGCCCTCAGATGAGCTTACCCGAGCCATTAACTCATTGGCTTTTGTTTCAAATGCCCTTAAAGACAGCCTAAACAGCCCCAACTCATGGATTACCCAAGAGCAACTGCAATTTTTAGAAACCGTACCATCGGGTCCGGCGCTGTTTATGGGGCTCAACCTGCAACGCTACGGGCATCTTATTAACCAACTCAACATTAACCCCAAAGACCTGCCTATTAAATACCAAACACACCTGTACTGGAACAATCTGAACGCCCAAAACAATACGGTGAAAATGAAAGACGTGCTGGGCTCTTACCGGTTAAATTATTATACCAGTAACTATGTGCCGCTAAACGACTCTATATCTAATGCTGCCTACAATATATTTCGCCCCTATTTTAACGACTTTTTAACCCTTACTGCCGATATAGACGAACAATTAGGACAACTGAAAAACAAACGCCGAAACGGACAATCGTTTGATGTAGATGAGTTTATGGGCTATGTAAACCTGTTTACCGATATGGTTAGCATAGGGCTTAAATCGGCTACCTTTGGCGCGCCAAGCAGCCAAAATACCCTTTTGCGCATTACGCCCTCGCTGTTAGATATGCGCCGCTCTATTCAAAAACAAGATTATACCGCCGCCATTATTGACCTAAACGTGCTGCTGCTTAGCGCTCTGCCACAAAGCACAGGCATAAAAGACGATATACTCCGATACAGTATGTTTATAGCCAACGTAGCATCTGCCCAAAACTCGCAAGAGCTGCACTGGGCATTAGAAACCGCCGCCCTGCCTACCGGCAGCGCAAGGGTAAAACGAGAATCGGTCATAAATATAAGCCTTAACGCCTATACCGGTCCGTTTTTTGGGGGCGAAAACCTGCTGGATACCCCCGCCCAAAACGACTGGGGCAGTTTAGTGGCTTTGGCTGCGCCCATAGGCATTGCTTTTAGTACCGGCTTATCGGGTGCGGGGTCGGTTACGCTGCTCACCTCGTTTATTGATGTAGGCGCTTTGGTGAGCTATCGGTTTGGCGATTCAAAAGCGGGCGCATTGCCCGAAATCAGTTTTAAAAACATGGTTGCGCCGGGGTTGTATATGATATATGGTTTTCCTAAAACACCCATATCGGTAGGGGCGGGCGTGCAGTATGGTCCGCAAATACGCAAGGTAACCATTAATAATGCAGAGGTTAACACATCGGCTTACCGCATAGGAGTTTTTGCCGGTATTGATATTCCGGTACTCAATTTTTACAACAAACCGAGGTAAAAGCCAATAATCGGGATAAAAAGTAACTACACGTGAGGTTGAAATTAAAATAAGCGCCCCGATAGGGGTAAAGCCTGCATGCGGTAATCCTTTGCACAAGCTCACAACTCCAACCTCAGGTTCTTCACTTTTCACTACCCCCAATTGAGCCTTTATTTTTCAAAAATCAGCGTTAATCAGCTCCATTCGTGTTATTTGTGTGCAAATGGCTGTCGGTTTTTAGCTCATGCCGTTTGTGTGCCATTTTACATCAAACTCGGTACCCCCTATCCGCTAATGGCTGCCGCCTTCTGCTGCCTGCTCAAAATACTTCAATTCTTCTTCAAAATGAAGGTAGGGGCGCTGCTGCTGCAACTGCCGTATAATTTGCAACTGACGGCGGGCAAAATCCCGATACTCGGGACTATTGGCAAACAAGGGTTTGTGTTTTCGGGCTTGGTTAACTTTGTCAATGGCTGCCATTAGTTGCAGCGTTTGGGGTTCAAAAAAAACAGTTTTAAACTTTTGCCATATATAGTCAATGGCAACCGGCGAAGGGTGCAGCATATCATCGGCATAAAACCGGTAATCGCGCAGGTCGTCCATCATCAGTTCATAAGCCGGAAAATATGTTACCCTGCCCTCCAAATTTTTAACCAATTCATGTGCTGCCAAAATAAGGGTAGCCTTACTGAGTTGGTTGTTTACCGCCCCGTCTTTCCAATGCCGTATAGGGCTAACGGTAAGTACTACCTGCAATTGCGGATTGTTTTTTAAAACCCGATGCAAAGTAGCGCCCAGCTCAGCCGTTATTTCCGAAACGGTAAGCAATGAGCGGGTAAACAACGCATCGGGCAGTTTATGACAATTGGCAGATACCATGCCGGTACTGTTGAGCCGGTAAACATAGGCGGTGCCAAAGGTTAAAAACAGGTATTGCGCCGTGTGCAAAGCCTGCCTGCCCGCCTGTAAATGTTGGTTTATATTAGTTACACAAGCCGCTGCATCTGAATGGCTAAAACTGCCATGGTGGGCAAAACTCACCCATCGGGAGCCGGTGTGGTAAAGGTGTTCGGGCGTAAACAACCGGTGTGTAAGCAGCCAGTGCAGCGTTTGGTTTACCGAAAACGGGTTATACACAATGCCCGTAGGATTTAACACCGCACCAAACTTGTATTGTTGCAGCAAAAGCCCAATGTTTTGGGCAAAACAAGAACCTATCAGCACTAAATTTTGTCCATGCAGTATGCCTTTTGGGGCAGGTTTCATGGGTATTTCGGTTCTAAATTGCATGAAAAAAGTTTTTGTAAATTTGTTGTCTATCGGGCTTATTTTAGTCGGTTTCGCAAAAGCGCTATCAGGTAAGAATAAAAAATGCACAGCGCATTTGCCAAGAGGGTTACCACGTAAAATCAACCTTATCAAACAATATGGCTACCAATGAGCGGTTGGCAAAGTTTATTTGGTAGGTGGCGCTTAGGTAAGGGGCAATTTTTGGCTGAAAGCGGTATGTTTTATCGGTATCAAAAAAGCGCAAACCTTGTGCAAAAGCAGCGCCGGCTTCTACCCTAAGGTTCGATTTTGAAAATAAGCGGGTAGCGCCCACAGTGGTTCGGATAAAATTATTGGCAAAGCCCAAACGCTGGTCAAAACCGGGCAGCCATGCTGAGGTGCGGTTTTCAAAACCCGATGCAAAACCCGATAGGGCAACGGTGGCGCTTATGGGCATTTTTTTGTTTTTGGCATAAGTTACCGATGCTTCGATGGGTAAAATTACCTGCACCCTAAACTTGCCCGGCAACCCGGCGCTAATGCCGGCAAACGGCACCGGTAATACCCTTTTGTTGCCAATGCTTACAAAAGCGCCGTAGTAATACAAAAATTTAAACTTGTGTAGTTTTGCCTGCCCAATGAGGGCATTAAAAAAAGGACGCGCTTGTTTAAGGGTATTTACGTCTTCTGACACAAGCAAATTGGCGCTGTAAAACAAAAACCGCAATTTTTTTTGCAGGTGAATGCCCATCAATCCGCCCGAAAAATAGGGCAGCCGGTAGGGGTCTTGGTCGTAGTTTAGCCCCACTTGCCGGTAGCCGCCGCCCAGCGTTAAAAACAACTGGTAGGCATGAATATCCATCGGGATAGAGCGCTTCATGGTTTTCCAGTCCGTCCAGCTTTTAAGGTCTTTAAGATTGCGCAGCTTACCCATGTTTAGGTCAAATTCAATTTTGCCCTTTAGCGGTATATTTGCCTGTATGCCCACGCCGGTATTGAGGTGTTTTATGGAGTCTGTATTCATTAAGGAGCTGCTAAACAGCGTTTCGGACCGTAGCGTAATGCTGGGCGAAAAAAAATGGGTAATATCTTTTACCGATAACGATTGCGCACATAAATGCGGTAACCCGATGAAAAACAAGCCGATAAACCCGATGAAAAAGGTAAAATGCCGCATACCTGTTGGTTAAAAAAGGTGGAAAAAATTTGGCGAGTGGTACTACCCACTAACACATAATCACTCATAGCTACTTATGGTATTTGGCAATGGCGGCTTTAATGTTTTCTATCCGGTTTTCGGGATTGGGGTGGGTGCTGAAAAACTCGGGCTGGCGGTTAGCGCCACCGGCGGCGGCTTTCAAAATTTCCATAACGCTTATGAGGGCATTAGGGTCATAACCGGCTTCGCTCATAAAGCGCACGCCCAGCTCGTCTGATTGGAGTTCGTCTTCTCTGCCATATTTCATGGTAACCAAGTTGGCAATAACGTTGGCAATTTGGGCGGTTTGTGTAGTGGCGGGGTTGTTGGGGTCATAGGTAGCCAATACGGCAGCGCCGCTAAGCCCTTCGGCAAGTTGTTGTTTGGCAATGCGCTGGGCTGAGTGGCGGGCAATAACGTGGGCAATTTCGTGCCCCAGTATGCCGGCAAGTTGGTTTTCGTTATCTAATTGGTTAAAGAGGGCAAGGGTAATAAAAACCTGTCCGCCGGGCAGTGCAAAGGCATTTACCACTTGCGGGTCGGCAAGCAGGTGAAAATCAAACGCATACTCCGATGTTTTGGCAGCCGAGGCGTTTACAATTTTTTGTCCTACTTGTTTTATGTATTGTTGTGCTTTTTGGTCGGGGTATAAACCGCCGTGTTGCTGCGCCATTTGGGGGGCGCTTTGCAAACCCAGCGCTATTTCTTGGTCAACCGAAAGGGCTACCTGCTGCTGTGTTTCTAAAATGGGGTTATACTGCGAGGAGGAATAGTATTTAAACAAGGCAAAAACAGCCATAATGATGGCTATAACTAAACTGCCTCCTTTAATGCCGGTGCGTTGTGCAGTTGCCATAAGGATAAGTAATGATTTGGTGAAAAATAAGGTGGTTGGGCTATACAAAAAAATCTGTAATAGTACGCCAAATTGGGTAAAAAGTAACCATTAACACTTAGGCATTTTTGCTATTCAGACAAACCAATGGGTTGTTGGGGGTTTGGTTTACACATATTGTCCCGGGTAAATAATAACAAAGCCGGCTTTACCGGTGGTAAGCATACGGGGCAGGGGTTCTAAGTAGAGGTTGTAGGATACTGAGTGTTCTCGGCCAAGGCAAACGATAAAGAGGTGGGTAGGCTGCAAATCGGGCAGGAGTTGGTGGCAGTTTTTCCAGTCGTCAAACTCGGTAGCGGTGTATTCAAAATCGGGACGATAAGATTGTTTATAGTGCATAAGGGCGTTTATGGTATCGGCATTGGCGTAGAAGTGTTTAGCTGCATTGAGCTGATGCGCTAATCGCCTGATAATGCCCAGGCTGTGCCTAAAGCCGTTTTCGGCTTCGGTGTTGGGGGGCAGGGCAATAATAAGTTGGTTTACCGTATTAAGGGCATGTTGGAGCTTAACTACCAAAATGGTTTGTGCCAGATTTTTAAGGATATTATCTAAGGTAGAACCAAAGAGGGTATTGGCGGTGGTTCGGTTTTCGCTCCAGCCCAAAATCACATCGGTAACCAGCATTTCTTTTGCAGCTCTTACAATACCACTGGCGGGGTTGGTATCTACGCGGGTGTATAGGTTGAGCGGGGTATTGGTAGTAGCGGCATGAACCATAGCCTGCTCCAGCATTTTATTATTTTGCCTTACGTTGTCTTCGGCTTCGCTGTTGTCGGTAACTACGGCAAGCGGAATAAGGGGTTCTTTTGATTCGGGTTTTTTAACCAAAATGGCAAAATCTATGAGTTGGTTCATGGTAGCCGGGTTGGCTATGGGTACTAAGATGCGTTCGGGTTTATCGCTCACATCGGGTTTACCGTTTTGAGGGTGCAGCGCCATTTGTATGGCGGCATTTTCAACAATAAACGGACCTATAAGGCAGGTTACTAAAATAACAATGATAACGCCGTTTTGAACGGCATAGTTAAAAATGCCCAAATCAAAGCCTACCATAGCTATGGCAAGCGCCGCCGCCGCTTTTGAGTAGCTGAGTCCAAAAACTATATTGCGCTGGTGGTTGCTGTAATGGTTCAGTTTTTGCATAATATAGGCAGGTATGAGCTTGCCTAAGGTGGCTATGCCTACCATTAAAGCGGCAATGGCTAATGCGGTTGCATCTTGCCAAAAAAGACGTACATCTACCAACATGCCTACGCTGATTAAAAAAAACGGAATAAACAACGCATTGCCGGTAAACTCTATGCGCGCCATAAGCGGCGAGGCATGGGGCACCATTGAGTTGAGCGCCAAACCTGCCAAAAATGCGCCTACTATGGGCTCAATGCCGGCTATAACCGCCATGGCAGAGGCGGTAAATACTACCACCATACTAAACAAAAACTGTACGGTGCCACTGCTTTCTACGTTTCTAAAAAACCATCGGGCAATGGGCGATAGTACTTTAACCACCAGCAGCAGGTAAATGCCTAAGCCGCCTATGAAATAAACTAATTTAGCCAAACTTAATCCACTTTGTACCGATTCTGATATAAGAGCCAGTATGAGCAATGCCAATGTATCAGTAATGAGGGTGCTGCCCATTACCACCGTTACCGCCTTATTGCGCAAAACGCCTAAACGCCGTACAATGGGGTAGGCTACTAAAGTATGCGGCGAAAATAAAATGCCAAAAAGTATAGAGGTGGCTAAACTAAAATGTAACAGGTAGTAAGCCGCCGAAAAACCTAATAATAAAGGCACGCTAAACGTAAGCATGCCTAATTGTAAACTTTGCAGCCTGCTTCGCTTAAACTCTTTTAAATCAATTTCTAAACCCGCTAAAAACATAATGTATATGACCCCCACAGTACCAAGCAATTTTATTGCCTCGCCCCGCTCCAAAATGTTAAAGCCATTGGGACCCAGCGCTGCGCCTGCCAGTATAAGCCCTATTATATCCGGTATTTTTAGGCGGTTAAATAACATGGGTACCAATAAAAAAAACAACAGCAAGGTGGTAAACACTAATACCGGTTCTTTAAATGGCAACTCAAAGGTAAATGTAGTATGAATAAAAATCATGTATTGTGTGAAAAGTGAAAAATGAAAAATGATGGGTAGAAACGAACAACCGTGCGTCTGTTATGAATGATGAATGGTGAATGGTGAATGGTGAATGGTGAATGGTGAATGGTGAATTTTCGAATTAGGAATTAAGACTATAAGCCCGATTTTGTTTCTCGCAAAGGCGCAAATTGGTTGTTATTTTTTAGTACCCACTACCGACTACCAATTATGAATTGTCCACTTTTCACTCATCACTCATCACTTTTAACAACCCACTACCATCTAACCCAATTTTTGTATTTTTGCGCCGCAAAGTTACCCCTATTTACCCAATTTTGCCTTAATAACATTTGGTAAGGCTATACTGTTGTTAATCCATGCAGCTATAAGTTATGCCCTTAAAAAAGAAGCACATGTATAAAAACACGCCTAACGGTTTTAGTAGCGCCATTTTAAGTGGCAGCAGGTTGGTTATTTTGGGTTTAATGCTGTTTGTTTTGATGGTGGGTGGGTGGAGCATATTGGGTTGCAAGAGTAGCAGCAACCAATCTGCCACTGCCACCCAAACCGAACCGGCAGATACAACCGCACCAAAGCCTAAAACCAAAACACTGCCCCAAACAGCATACCGCTTACCATTAGATGCCAACAAAGTACAATTGCCCAATAACCGCGGCACTTTTACCTACCGCATTCAGTATGCCGTAGTAGAGCCCCTCAATGCCACCGAAAAAAAAATAACCTTTACCCTGCGAGCCATTTTTGACGGTATTGGGCAAGGCGCACTATGGGAAGAAAATTTTAAACTTGCCCTAAACAGCGGCGAGGTACTTGCTGCAAACAATCCGCAAAAACAAATGGTTAACCCCAGTACCACCGTTAATAAAGATATTTCGTTTACCATTCCTAAAAGCGAGCGCTACGTGCGTTTTGTCATCATGGGTTTGGGCGGTAAAAGCGCAAGTATCCCTTTAGATTTAGCCATTGAGCAAAATTAACCCTGTTTTTTGCCCTAAGTGCAAACATTTTGCCGCTGCCCGATGTAGTAATAAAACCATTTTTAATCAAAAATCCAATAACCTGTTATGCTTTCAGCCAAAGTATTAGCCGCTCTTAACCAACAAGTGAGCATGGAGGCAAACGCCTCACAAAAATACCTTGCCATGGCTTGCTGGTGCGATGCCAACGCATTAGAGGGCTGTGCCCGATTTTTTTACCGCCATGCCGACGAAGAGCGCATGCACATGCTTAAATTGGTTCACTATATAAACGATGCCGGCGGCGCCGTAACCGTGCCCGGCGTAGAGCTGCCACCTGCCGATTTTGGCAACGTTAAACAACTTTTTGAAACAGCTTACGGGCATGAACAAAAAGTATCGGCTTCTATTGATAACCTCATTGAGCTTTGTACCGAACAAAAAGACAAACAAACTGCCAACTTTTTGCAATGGTACTTAAACGAACAGCACGAAGAAGAAGCCCTGTACCGCACCCTTATTGACCGAATTAAACTCATAGGCATAGAGGGCAGAGGGCTTTATTTCATTGACAAAGAAGTAGATGAAATAAACACCAAAAAACAAGCCGCCGAAGCTGCCGAATAAGCTTAATTACGCAATCCTGCCCCACAAACACTACCTTTCAATTACATGCGAGTTACCCTTTTAGGTACCGGCACATCGGGTGGTATTCCGCTCATTGGCTGCCCCTGCGCCGTTTGCGCTTCAGATAATCCCAAAGACAAACGACTCCGAACAGCAGCACTGATAGAGGTAAACAACCTTACCATTGCCATTGACTGTGGTCCCGATTTCAGGCAGCAAATGCTTGCCCACAACGTGCGCCACTTAGACGCTATTTTGTTTACCCACGCCCACCGCGACCACACCGCCGGACTTGACGATATACGCGCCTACAACCTGTGGCAAAAAAAACCAATGCCCATTTATGCCACCCACGAAGTACAACAAATTCTAAAAGTGCAGTTTAACTACGCCTTTGAAGAAAACAAATACGAAGGCGCACCCAATATAGCCCTGCATACCATTGATCAGCAACCTTTTACCATACTCAACCAACTGCAAGTAACCCCCATTTACGTAGTGCATGGCAATGCCCCCGTGGTTGGGTTTAAAATAGGTAACTTTACCTATATTACCGATGCCAGCTACATAACTCCCCAAGAGCAACAAAAAATAACCGGTACAAAAACAATGGTGCTCAACGCACTCAGGCACACCCAACACTGGTCGCACTTTAACCTAAGCCAAGCCCTGCAACACATACAGCAATGGCAAATACCGCAGGCATACCTTACCCATATCAGCCACCAAATGGGTTTGCACCACGAGGTAGAAGCCAACCACCTGCCCCCCAACGTGCGCTTAGGCTACGACGGGCTGCAATTTACCGTTGATTAAGCCCTAAAACCCCAATCACCTGCGCCACAACACCGCCGTTGATACCGCCAACGTTACAAAAATAGCCAAATTAAACCCCGCTACTACTGCTGCACTGCCCACATGCTGCGGAAACAACACGTATAACCCCACCGCCAAAAGGTAAACCAACAAAGGATTTACCCACGCCACCCACCTTGGGTAAAGCGTAACCCTATAACGGATAAGGTAAAACAAACCGCCCGATATATAAACAAATATACCAAACAACAAATAACCCAAGGGCTCAATGGCGGTTTTAAGGTGCAGATAAGTATCCTCAAAAACTGCGGGCAAAAGTGCGCCGGACCCTTGCAACCGCATAACCGCCGCCAGCCCTGCCAGCATAGCATGGTAAGCCACTCCCCACACAGTAACCAAAACAATAGGCAACATAACCGCCAATACAAAACGCTTGCCCGCCGGCTCTAACGCCTTGTAAACCTGCCAAAAACCCAGCAACTCAAACGGAATAAAAATAACACCCAAAAAGTGCCCCCACAAAAGCCGGTCTGCCCCAATTTGAGTAAAAAAACGGTAATCCCAGTTTTCATACCCGCCATTTGGCACATACAACAGTAAAACATCGGCAGTCATACCCACTGCCGCCGCCAACATACCCAATACGCCAAACCATTTAAGCCGCATAACACATTACAAATTGAAAGGTAAAACCCAAATAAACCCGTGCTGCAAAACGCCACCCATGCCCCAAACAACGCAAAAATAGGGCAATACTCCCAAAATATCGGGGTTTTTTACCTAACTTTACACCGTATTTTGGTAGATAGTAGATGGTATTCTGTACTGCCTACTTTCAATTACGAATTATACACTTTTCACAATAAAGATGTACGGCCGTGCATCTCTACTTTTCCCTAACAACTCATAACTCATAACTCATAACCATGTCAGCACTGTTTGATAAACACAAAGAAGCGTTACAAAAAGCCATTGATGCCCTACAACAACGCACCTTTTACGCACACTATCCCGAACACCCCAAAGCCTACGGACCCGATGCCCCCGCACAAGGGCAACAAGCATTTGAGCAGCAGCTAAACCAACCCTTTACCCAACTGCTGCAAACCGGCGCTACCGGCATGGCAGGCGAAGAAGAATCGCCCTATTGGGGCAAGGAGTTGGGCGTAACTTACCCCGCCACCCCCGTAGATGTTTTGGTAGCCAATGCCCACACGGCACAGTTGGCATGGCGAAAAATACCGGTAAAAGAACGCACAGCCCTACTCATAGAATCATTAGAAAGGGTAAAAACCCGATTTTATGAAATAGCCTACGCCACCCAACATACCACAGGGCAATCATTTATTATGTCGTTTCAGGCATCGGGACCCCACGCCGCCGACCGAGCTATGGAAACCATTGCCATTGGCTACCAAGAGCTTACCCGTTTTCCGCATACCCTGCGCTGGGAAAAACCCGCCGGTGGCGGAGCCTTCATTACCTTAGACAAAACCTTTACCCCCGTACCCAAGGGTGTGGCAATGGTAATAGGCTGCTCTACTTTTCCTACCTGGAACACCGTGCCCGGCTTATACGCCAGCCTCATTACCGGCAATGCCGCCATAGTAAAACCCCACCCAAAAGCCATACTACCTATAGCCATTTTTGTTGCCGAAATACAAAAAGTATTGCACGAAAACGGATACGCCCCTAATACCGTACAACTTGCTCCCGATACGCAAGCACACCTCATTACCAAAGAACTTGCCGAACACCCCGATGTTAAAATTATTGACTACACCGGCGGCAGCGCTTTTGGCAACTACATAGAATCTCTGGAACAAAAGGGCAAGACCGTATTTACCGAAAAAGCCGGCGTAAACTCGGTTATCATTGACTCGGTACTCGATTTGAGGCAGGTAATGCGCAATTTGGCATTTTCGGTTTCGCTTTATTCGGGACAAATGTGTACTGCCCCACAAAACATCTTTATTCCCGAAACCGGCATACCCGATGCCAATGGCGAGGTAATTCCTTACGAAACCGCCGTTGACCTGCTGCGCAACGAGGTTGCCGCCCTTGCCCTTAACCCCAAAATGGGCGCCGGCACACTGGGCGCTATTCAAAACCCCGCCACCTTAAACCGAGCCCAAAACGCCCGAAACTTAGGCGCTGCCGTAGTATTAGAAAGCCCCGCGGTAAAAAATCCCGAGTTTGAACATGCCCGAATTTGCGCACCCATTATTTTAGAAGTGAGCGCCCAAGATGCAGCCATTTATGAACAGGAGCTGTTTGGACCTATTGTAATGGTGGTTAAAACCCAAAATACCGAACACTCCCTTAAATTAGCAAAATACATGGCACAGCAACACGGCGCTATTACCTGCGGCGTTTACTGCACCAACGACCGGCTTGCCCAACACATAACAGACGAAATGAACAGCGTTTTTGTGCCTGTATCGCTCAATTTTACCGGCTTTATTTGGGTAAATCAACATGCCGCTTTTTCCGATTTTCATGTAACGGGCGGCAACCCCGCCGGCAACGCCTCTTTTACCGATGCCTCTTTTATTAACCGCCGCTTTGTGTGGGTGGGCAATAGGGTAAATGTGTAACAACAACTGCCTCATAAACGCAAAACCTACTACTTGCTAAGGGGTTTTGGTTTAACCAAACTTTTTGTTTTAACCGCAAAGAGCGCAAAGGTTGTAACGCCGCTGCGTTCTTTGCGGTTTTTGTTTGCCTTTAGACTTTGGACAAGCACCTATAACCCCCGCACTTGGTTTGAGGGCTAATCATTTTTAATATGTTGTTCTTTGGCTTACGGTTTAGCTGTTCGGGGCGCTGTTTTGGGGTTTTCTTATGCTTTTTTACAATGGGATACTTGGGGCGTTTGGGTAGTTTGATGCCTTTGGTACGTCCTTTGCCATTTTTTTGCACTTTTGGCATAAACAGGCTTTTGTCAAAAGTGTAAAAAATAGCCCCGATAGACTTTTGAACCTGTGCAGGGGTGAGTGTACGCTTGCCGCTTTGCTGATTTTTTTTGGGGGGGTGTTTGCCGATTTATTGTTGTTCAGGTATTTTTGACATGGCGGATACTGTACCTCCACTATCTCATATCGAGCAACATATGATAACCAATATGCCATTACTTCCTTTATCAGGTTACTATACGTGTAGTTACAATGGGGTTGTAGCGTAAAGTCATCGGGGTATTTGCATAAATGACCTCCGCTTGCTAATCTCATCAAATAGTTGGTGGTGGGCTTAATCGGTTGAATGTTGTATCTTTGCCCTGTTTTAAAAATAAAATTTCGAGTTGATATGGTATATCAAGTAATACAAACCTGTCGCCACTGTGGGGGCAGTAATCTAAGTAAAAATGGGCACCGTCTTGATGGCACACAGCGTTGGCGGTGCAATGCGTGTAAAA
>DDVC01000010.1:0-528 GCA_002345145.1 Bacteroidetes bacterium UBA2322 | reverse complement strand
AAAAAAAAGTGCCGTCTCACAAGAATAAATACATGATAGACAGTGTAGAAGCTGATAAACTATCAAAACTCGAGGTTTTCTTTGCTCTTGCCACAGAATGGGACGAGTTTTGGTCATATGTAGGCAAGAAGAAACAGCAACGCTGGACATGGTATGTGATTGAACGCCGGAGTGGACGCATTTTGGCATGGCGAAACGGACGGCGCAAAGACGAGGTATTACAACAACTCATTGATGAAGTCGCTGATTTGCCGATTGTTGTGTGCCATACGGATGATTGGGCAGCCTACTCAAAAAACCTTCCCCCACATTGGCGTCATGTGATAGGTAAAAACAACACATGGAAAATTGAGCGTAAAAACCTAAATTTTCGTACACACCTTAAGCGCTTACAACGAAAGACTATTTGTTTTTCAAAAAGTGAACAAATTCACGATAATGTAATTGGACTGTACATTGAAACCTACTATTTTAAACATGGAATCTATTCTGAAGCTGTACTCAAATCAACCGGTTAGACCCACCACC
>DDVC01000079.1:4550-28006 GCA_002345145.1 Bacteroidetes bacterium UBA2322 | reverse complement strand
AAAGAAATGCCTCAAAGTTTTACTTTCTACCGTTTCTTAAAAAAGAAATGTCTCAAAGTTTTACTTTTTCTTGTTTTGTAGTTATTTATTAAGTCGGGGTTCTATACACGTTGGGCAGTGGGTATTACAAAAGGGTCTCCTCTTTATTTTGGTAATGCCTATTACACGTGAGGTTGGAATTAAAATGAATGCCCGATAGGGGTAAAACCTGCATAAGGTTTAGGTGCACTTGATAAAATGGGCAATAGATTACGGTGCGCTGCACCTTTTATTAACACAGCACGCCTCTTTCTACCAAGATTTAGGGGCGCTGCCCCTTGTGTATTACTCCCCCCTAAAATGGGCGTTATGGATTTTTAAAAGGTGCAGCGCACCGTAATATAGGTAGCAACCTGTTAAATGCCCGATTAAGCGGGTGCAGTGCACCAAAATATAACGTGAGGTTGGAATTAAAATAAATGCCCGATAGGGGTAAAACCTGCATAAGGTTTAGGTGCACTTGATAAAATGGGCAACAAGATTACGGTGCGCTGCACCTTTTATTAACACAGCACGCCTCTTTCTACCAAGATTTAGGGGCGCTGCCCCTTACTTTTTTATGTTACCGACCAACCTCCATAAATTGGGTCTTTGGTTTTGCAAAGGAAGCGCACCAAAATATAGGTAGTAAGCAAGTTAAATGCCCAATTAACAAGGTGCAGCACACCAAAATATACTACCCCACCTGTTTAAACGCCTTTTTATGTAAGACTTTGAGCGTACTGGTAATTACAACCTCGCGTGGGGTAATTAGTTACTGTGGCTTTTTATTAAGGCTACCATAACCCAAACTTAACAATGCGGGTAAAAAAAACGGCAACCTCTCTGTTTTACAGAAAAGTTGCCGTTTTAGATTTGTGAATTTAATCGGGACGAAAAAAACTGCCCGATACTTCAACATCGGGTTACTTCATTACCGATAGTTTCAGGTGTTGCACCATACCGCTTTCGGTAGTAAGTGTTACCATATACATACCGGCAGCCATATCAGATACAGTAAACGGAATGGTGTAGAGTTCGCCTGCTTCGGCTACATTGTTGTATAGGGTGGCAACCGATTTACCGTCCACACCATATACCACAATGGTAGCTTTTTCGGTAGTGTTTAAGCTAAACTCAATGGTGGTTTCTTTGGTAACCGGATTAGGATAAGCCATAATAGACTCGCCTTCTGCCAACTTACCACGTCCGCGGCTTTGCTTGGGCACCCAGTACCATGCGTAAGTTTGACCGCCACTGCAATCGGTTACAACCACTACGTACCAGCCGGAAGGCAGGTTGCTAAGGGTAGGGCTGTTTACGGCAGCGCCTAACCAGTTAGAAGGACCCGACCACTGGTAGTTGTATCCCGGGCAGGCAGGTGCGCCGCCTGCTACGGTTAGGGCAATAGAGCCGTTGCCTGTACCATTATCGGGCGTAATAGCAGCGCCGGTAATGGCAAGTATGGCAGACGAAGCGTTAGAGAACACCAAACCTGTTCCTTCGGCACAGCCGTTGGCATCGTTTAGGGTAAGCGTCCAGGCGGCTTCGTTTTGGAAAGATACGGTAATGGTGGAGCCGGGTGCATCGGGTGTTCCGTTGCCGTCAGTGTCCACCAAGCCATTCAGTACTGTATAATTGGCAAAACCGCCGGTTACGTTAAAGGTAATGCCATAGGGCAGGGTGCCGCCTGTTACTACTATCTGGTAAACATTATAGAAAGTAGGACCGCCACTCGAAATAATTTCTTCCGAAACCACTTGCAAAGCAGGCGGCTGGGTTATGGTTACTTGTTTGGTACACAAACAGCCATTGGCATCGGTTACGCTAACTGTGTAAGCGCCCGCAGCCAAACCGCTAACGTTAGCGCCGGTAGCGCCGTTGCTCCAGTTAAAGGTGTAAGGACCCACACCGCCAAAAGCAGTAGCGCCGGCTGTACCGTTGGCTGCGCCAAAACAGTTGGCATTGGTACTGGTAGCATTACAGGTTATGGCAGAGGGTTGGTTTAGGGTTACACCGGTTACATAAGAGCAGCCCTGAGCATTGCTAATGGTAACGGTATAGCTGCCTGCACTTAAACCGGTAGCTGTAGCAGAGGTTTGTCCGTTGCTCCATACAAAGGTATGCCCTGTGCCGCCGGTGGGTATGGCAGTGGCTGTTCCGTTGTTGCCGCCATTACAGCTCACATTAAAACCGTTGTAGTTAGAGAGGTTAAAAGTAGCTGTAATTTTAGCCACATTTACGGTAAAACTGCAAGTACCTGTTGCGCCGGCATGGTCGGTAGCTGTGTAGGTAACGGTGGTTACGCCATTGGCAAAAGCGCCGCCGGGCTGGTGGGTGGCGGTAAGCGTGGGTGTACCACAGCCATCGGGGTCGGTGGCAGTGGGCGTATTCCATGTTGCTGTATTAACACAAGAAGTAACGTTAGCCGGACAAGCAACAGAGGGTGGGTTATTGGGCAACTCAGTAACGGTAAGGTTGGCAGTGCCGGTAGAGGTGCCGTAACCATCCATTTGCACATAGTAAGTAGCGCCGGGTGTAACACAAACATTGTTGAGCGATGCTGCTAATCCATTAAAGTCATCGTTAGCGGCCAACAAGGTAGCGCCGCCACCGGTTACTGCACCGCAATTGGGTGCGGCATAAATAGCCAATTGATTATCGATGCCAACAGAAGAAATTTTAATTTTTCCCGATGGCGGACCTACTACACTAAACCAAACTGTGTGGCTAATAGTTTGACCAAAACACCAGCTCAACTGTCCGCTGCAATCGCCTGCCGGTGGCACCGGCTCGCCGGGTTGGGTAGTGGCATTGGCATTGCTGTACGGACCACTTGTGCCCAATGGCAAGGGCGTAGCGTTGCAAACATTATCATTTTCGGGCGGCAGCGCGCAGGTGATATTAAGGGTAAACAATCCTGATGCAGCACCAAATCCGGCAACCAAAATGTAATAAGTAGTGCCCGAAACAGTAGCAAAAGTAACTTGCGACTGCAAGCCACAAAAATCATCGTTACCGGTTACACAGGTAAAAGCACCGCAGGAGCCGGTGTAAACAAAAATTTTGGTGTCAAAGCTACTGCCACAAAGGCTGGCGGTAATATCGGTACCTGTGCCGGTAAGGGTGTACCATACGCCGGGTGCTGTGCTGGCAGTAGTACCACAAGTAAAGGTAGGATTACCGGTGTTTGTGCCGGTAGCGGTGGTGCCGGTTACAGAACTGCCACAAATAAGCGGTATGGCATTGGCGCATAAGTCGTTGGGCGGAGGCGGAAACTGGGTGGTAAAGGTAACAGGACCAAAAGAAGCGCTGGTGCCATTTACTCCGCAATTTGCCCGAACATATACACTGTATGTGGTGCCTGCACTTAAACCGGTAAGCGTGTAAGGGTTGGTTGAAGTGGCAATTACGGTACCGGTGCCTAAGGTAAACCCAACCTGACCATATTCAATAATCCAAGCCGTTTCGGTACAACCGGCAGTCCAGTTAAGGTTTACGCTGTTGAGTGTAGCGCCGGTGGCGGTTAAGTTGCTTGGTACGGGGCATGGCGGCGGCGGGGTAATGGTTACGTCGTAATCTTCGGTTTCACCCCAACTGTAATTAAGGCAGGGGTCTATTGTACTGCCTGTAGTAGCATATACATCGCGTACCCTCATGCGTTTTACCCCGGGCGTAGGGTTGCAGGGCAGGGTAAGGGTAAAAGTAGCCGTACCAAAAGCGCCTATAGAGGTAGTAGTAAAACCCACTCTTTCGCCGGGCGTTTCAAAAATACCGTTTTCATTAAAATCTATCCATACGGCTACGTTTTGGTTGCTAAAACTACCCACACTTATCTGTATGGGGTAGGAGGTGCCTGCTTGCAGGGTACCGGTTAAGTTAGCCGGCGGCGCTACAAAATAGGTATAGGCGGGGTTTACCGGAGCAGTACCGGTATTGTTAGACAAAGTAGTGCCTATTATTTCTACATTGGCTATCAGGTCGCCATCTGTTTTACCAAAAGTGTAGGTAGGCGTACAGTAGCATTGGTTGGCAGGCGTTAGCGTTACTTGTACCGGCGTACTGTTGCCGGTGCTGGGACCGGAAGAACAAGTTACCGCACAATAATACCAACTGGTTTGCGAAAGGTTAGTGGTAAAGAAAGGCGAGTTGGGTCCTACCGGTGTCCAAGGACCCGATGCGCCTACGGCGCTTACAAACCATTGGTAACTTACCCCTGAGCCGGTAGTGAGGTTTTGCAAACTCAAATTAAAATTAATGGTGGCACACGCCGCAGTTGCACTGCTAATGGTATTGCCCGGGTTGGGCGTACCGGCGCAGGCAGAGCTTGCTGTTACGTTTAAGAGGTAATCTTCGGTTTCGCCATATGTGTAGGTGCCGCAGGGATTTACAACACCGGTTGTTTCTACGGTAACCACCCGCATACGGGTAACGCCTAATGCAGCAGTAAACGGAACGGTAGTATTGCCCGATTGGGTATTGGGTCCGGAGGCTGTGCCACCCACAAAAACAGCTTCACCGGCATCGGTAAATAAGCCGTTTTGGTTCCAATCTATAAAAATACTGGTACGGTTGGTAAAATTACCGCCACAGGTAATCACAGATACTGAAAACGGTACCACCTCACCTTGCATAACCGGCGTGGCGGGCAGGGTGGTAAAGTTTGAATACTGATTGGCAATAGACCCCGGACCCGGTGCTGCCACCCCACAAACCGAAGTATTGTTGAGTGTGCCAAAGGTTACATTGCCAATTTCTGTATCAATAGCGCTGGTAGCATTGCTGGTGCAGTAGCAATTTACAAAGTTTTCCATACCCACCTGTAATACAGCGCTTGAGCCGGTTAGCCCACTGTTAGTGCAAGTAGCATCTACATAATACCAACTTTGCTGGGTTTGGGTAGTGGTAAAGGTTTGCGCACCGGTGCCTACGGGTGTCCAGGGTCCGGTAGCGCCTACGGTGCTTACATACCATTGGTAGGTGATACCCAAACCCAAGTTGGTATTAGAAATTCCAAGGGTAAAGTTTACCCCCGAACAAACCGGATTGGCAGTACCGGTAGTATTTCCGGGCGCAGGTGCACCGGCACAAGGCGGCTGTAATACCCAACGGAAAGTAGTGCCGCTTACAGGTGCAGTTACAGCTGCGCTCATAGTACAACCAGAGGTATTAGCAGTACCCGGCGCAGTGGCATTCCAGTTGGTAGTGGTTAGGCGGTTGTTAAAATCGGTAGCGGCAGCGCCACCTAAACCCACATGGGCAGCATTGGAGGTTGTACCAAAAGTCATAGCGCCAAAAATCACTTCTACGCTATTGTCTGATTCATTCAGCCTGATTTGAAAATTCAAATTGTCTCCGGTACCCGCAGTGCCAAAACGCTTATAGTTAGTCCACTGTACTACACATACGCGGTTGGGGGCAGAGCCAATGGTTTCTAAGCGTATTTCAGCTCCGGCTTGCGCCTGCAAGTCTCTCCCTACTGCTGCTACTCTGTTGCGCAGGTGGGTAGGCGTGGTAGCAGCAGTAGAAGCAAGCGGCGTATAAGCGCTGGTAGAGGCATTATTTACCGCCGGGCTAAGCAGCGAGCTGCCTAAACTTATCCAGCCATTGGCATTAATAGCTAACCTATCATAAACCTGTAAGTTGTAGCTAAAATTAAAACCAATGGGTAGCCCTACGCCTGTGGTAACTGTACCTCCTGCCGGCACAGCCGGATCTACAAAGCGTTGATCGTCAGTAGTGGTGGTGCCATATACAGCCCCGCCTGTAATGGGGGTATAAGTTCCCGATACCTGACTAAAATTGTACAACGTGGCAACCTGAGCCTGCATACAAGTAACTGCAAAGGCAGCTACAAGCAACAGGGCAAGTTTAGCCAAAAAGAAGTGGGTAAAGTTTTTTTTCATTGTTGATAAAGATTATGATTATGAAATGCGATGGCTTTTTAAAATTATTTTATCCGCTGCTTTACCCTTTGCTAACAAAAGCAAGCAGATTTGTGTCAATTTTAAGACAAAGAAACTACTATTTCTGATTAACAAAAAGCAAAGGGACAATTTTTGTGCATAAACACAAAAATTGTCCCTTTGTTCTGAAAGAGGTGGAATTAGCCAAGCTCATTATCCACCAAATTCATTATTTATTTAACCGGTTAGTGCATTACCGTCAGTTTTATTTGCTGGGTAAAGCCGTTATCAGTGCGCAGTGTTGCCATATATACACCATTGGGCAGGTAGGTAACATCAAAGGGTATGGTATATAACTCACCGGCTTCGGCAGTACCGTTATACAGTTGAGCTACTTCCTTACCATCTAAGGCATATACCGATACCGTAGTTTTAGCCGTAACATCAAGGCTAAACTCAATGGTAGTTTGGCTGTTTACGGGGTTAGGATAAGCCATAATAGTTTCGCCTTGGGCAAGTTTACCACGTCCGCGGGTTTGTTTGGGCACCCAGTACCATGCGTAGGTTTGCTCGCCACTACAATCGGTAACCACTACTATATACCAGCCGGAGGGCAGGTTGCTGATGTTAGGACTATTTACCGATGCGCCTAACCAGTTAGAAGGACCCGACCACTGATAATTGTATCCCGGGCAAGTGGGTGTACCGCCGCTTGCTACTATAGATATAGAACCGTTTCCGGTGCCACTGTCAGCCACAATGGCAGCGCTGGCTATGTTTAACAAGGCGTTAGGACCGGCATTGCTGAATACTAAACCGGCGCCGGCAACACAGCCATTGGCATCGTCTAAAATAAGCGTCCACTGGGCTTCGTTTTGGTAGGTTACGTTAATAGTAGAGCCGGGGGCATCGGGCGTACCGTTACCATCGGTATCCACCAAACCATTGTTTACCGTATAAGTGGCAAAACCACCGGCAGAGGTAAAGGCAATGTTGTAGGGCAGTGTACCGCCGGTTACTACAATTTGGTAAACACTGTAGAACGAACCGCCACTTCCATCTACTACCACACCTTCCGATACTAACTGTACTGCCGTAGGTTGGGTAATAGTTACAGTGCGCGTACAAACACAACCATTGGCATCGGCAACAGTAACCGAATAAGAACCGGCAGCCAAGCCGCTGATATTTGCGCCGGTAGCGCCATTACTCCAGTTAAAGGTGTAAGGACCTATGCCGCCGGTAGCGCTGGCGCTGGCAGTGCCGGTAGCGGCATCGTTACAACCTACATTAGTAGATGATGCCGAGCAGGTAACCGCAGTAGGCTGGGTAATAGATACTAACAGCGTTTGAGAGCAGCCTTGTGCATTACTAACTACTACGGTATAGTTACCTGCGCTTAGTCCGTTTGCAGTAGCGCCGGTAGCGCCATTGCTCCAGTTATAGGTAAGTCCGGTGCCGCCGCTGGCAGTAACCGTAGCCGAGCCATTATTGCCGCCATTGCAACTTACGCCAAATCCGTTGTAGTTAGAAACAGAAGAAACCGATGCGGTAATGGTAGCCACATTTACAGTAAAGCTACAGGTAGCCGTAGCTCCTGCATGGTCAGTAGCTGTGTAAGTAACGGTAGTAAGTCCGGGGGCAAATACAGAGCCGGGGGTATGTGTACCGGTAAGTGTAGGCGTACCGCAGCCATCGGGGTCGTTGGCAGTGGGCGCAGTCCAACTTACTAAGGGGCTGCAAGAGGTAATGTTAGCAGGGCAGCCGGCAATGGTAGGCGGCGTATTGGGTACTTCAATAACGGTAATGGTGGCAGTGCCGGTGGAAGTGCTGTAACCATCCATTTGCACAAAATACGTAACGCCGGGCGTAACACACACATTGTTGAGCGAAGCGGCAAAACCGGGGTTAAAGTCATCGTTAGCAGCTAATAAGGTAGCGCCGCCCGATAATACTGCCGCACAGGAGGCAGCGGAATAAATTGCCAACTGATTATCGAAACCGGTAGAAGAAACCGTAACCCTGCCCGATGGTGGACCTACCAACGTAAACCATACCGAATTGCTCACAGTTTGACCGGCACACCAACCATTCTGCACGCTACAGGCTATGCCGGGTGGTACCGGCTCGCCTGCTTCGGTAGTAGCTCCGGCATTGGTGTAGGGCGGGTTAGCGCCCAATACCAGTGGTATAGCGCTGCATACATTGTCGTTGGCAGGAGGCGTGTTAAACAGTACGCCGGTGGTATTGTTGCTGAAAGAACCAGCACAGTTTTGGCGTACAAATACACGGTATTGCGTGCCGGCTGTTAAACCGGTAAGCAAAGCGGGCGAACCGGCAGCCGTAACTACCGTACCGCCTACGCCGGCAGTAGCGCCGGTGCCGGGTGTGGTGAAGGTAGCCGCCGGACCGTATTCAACTATAAATGAACCAGTACAACCTACACAGTTCCAGTTTACGGTGGCTGTGGTAGCAGTAACGCCTGTTACCGTTACGCCGGTAGGAGCGGCGCAGGTAGTGCAAGTGGTATTAAGGGTAAATGCGCCGGCATTGGCGCTAAAGCCGGTTACCAAAATATAATACGTGGTACCCGCTACAGTAGAGAAAGTAACCTGCGATTGTGTTGTAAAAACACCACCACAATTAAAATCATCGTTACCGGTTAAGCAAGTAAGCGCTCCGCAAGAGCCGGTAAATACACCAATTTTGGTATCATAGGCGCTGCCGCAAAGGCTGGCAGTAACCTCGCCATTAAAACCGGCAAGGCTGTACCATAAGCCGGGTGCAGTGTTGAGTGCAGTAACGCAGGTGCCTACGGCATCGGTAGTAAAACCAACAGTAGTGCCGCTTACCGGTGTACCACAAGTAATGGGAATAGCGCCGGTGCAAAAATCGGGATTGGAACTACAAGATACGCTTTTGGTGCGGCACACACTCGCTGCGCCACAAGCACTGTTGGTATGTGTATAAAAGCGAATGGTACCGGTGGTATTGGCAGTCCAGGTTACCGGTGTGGTGCCTGAGGCAAGTACTGTTGTGCCGGCAGCATCACTTATAGTAATAAAGTCGGTAGTAACAGAGCTGGTAAAGGTGTAGATATTACCGCTCACCACATTTACATTAGAGTATTCGCTGCCAAAGCCGCAGGTGGTAATGTTTTGGGCACCACCGGGGCAAGTTGGGGTAAATGTGGCGGCAGGGAAAAGTCCGTTTACCGCCGTTAAACAACCAGATAAAGACACAGTACAAGATACGCTTTTGGTGCGGCACACACTTGCTGCGCCACAAGCGCTGTTGGTATGTGTATAAAAGCGAATGGTACCGGTGGTATTGGCAGTCCAGGTTACCGGTGTGGTGCCTGAGGCAAGTACTGTTGTGCCGGCAGCATTACTTATAGTAATAAAGTCGGTAGTAACAGAGCTGGTAAAGGTATAGATATTACCGCTCACCACATTTACATTAGAGTATTCGCTGCCATAGCCGCAGGTGGTAATGGTTTGTGCAGTACCGGTGCAGGTAGGGGTGAATGTGGCGGCAGGGAAAAGCCCATTTACCGCCGTTAAACAACCGGGTATAGGCACAGTACAAGATACGCTTTTGGTGCGGCACGCACTCGCTGCGCCACAAGCGCTGTTGGTATGTGTATAAAAGCGAACTGTGCCTGTAATGGTGGCTGTCCAGTTAATAGGTGTAGTACCGGCGATATATGTGATGGTGCCAGCGGCATCGCTAATGGTAATGTAGTCGGTAGTAACAGAGCTTGTAAAAGTGTAGCTGTTGCCGGTTACCACATTTACGTTAGAATATTCGCTGCCAAAGCCGCAGGTGGTAATGTTTTGTGCAGTACCGGTGCAGGTAGGGGTGAATGTGGTGGCAGGGAACAACCCATTTACCGCCGTTAAACAACCAACCGGAGCAACCGGAGGAGCTGTGATAGAAAAAGTAGCGCCGGCAGCACAAGGTGTAGGAGGAGCAGGCCAAGTATCAAATACCACATAATACTGCGTGCCTGCAGTAACATTAACCGTAGAGGTGGTTGTGCCGCCTGTTGTACTGGTTGTAACTGCAACTACACATACCCCTGCACTGCCCGGGCAACCATTAAACAGCCATATGCCTGTCCAAGTTTGAGTGGTACTAAGTGTAATGGTAATACTGCCCGAGGAAGTAGGGGTAAATGTGTACATAGCTTCGGTACCACCCAGATAAAACGTACTACCTGTGCCACTTACCACAGCGCCGGCACATTGCGTGCCATTTGCAGCTATTATGTCATTGGTAGTGCCGCAAACAAGGGCTTGGCTCGAAACAGGCAAGGTTACTACAGGCGCTGTTGCACAAGTTACAGCCTGCGCCTGCTGCATACCCAGCGCCCAAATGACCACCAGTACTAATGCGGTGGTTAAGTTTTTAGCAATAGCGTAAAAGTTTTGCATAAAGATGTTGTGTTAGTTTTTGTGTTTGTGAAATTATTATTTTACAATTTTAAACAATTCGGGGTGCGCGTCTATATAGTCGCGGCGGGCTTGGGGCAGGTTGATGTAATCATTGTACTGTATAATAGTAACCTGCGGTGTGGGTGGCTGCTGATTGTTTTGGTTGGCGGCATCTTGCATGCTTTGCACCCAAGCTTTGTAGGCTTCGGGGTTGTTGTTGTAGAGGTCTTCTTTGGCTTTGGCGTAGTTTATTTCGTCTTGGGCGGGGTCGCCGGTGGGGGTAAAACCGGGCAGTGAGTTTTTACCTACCGGTGCGGCAGGTTGTGTACTCATTGTGGCGGGGCGTTCTGCTTTTGCGGTTGTTTCTTCGGTTTTTTGCTGGGCTGAGCTTTTATCGGCAGTTTTTTTGTTGCAGGCAAAAACAACCAGCACTAACATTAACAATAAAAGTTTTGAAGAGTAGCTGTGCATAGTTCAATTTTTATTTTTAGGAATTTTTAATAACAATATGAGGGTTGGTTGTAGGGGCAAAGTTACCCTTTTGTAATGTAAAGGTAAAAAAAAGTTGGAAATTAGTATGCCTGACAATAAAAAATGCTCACTTTTTTGCATTATTAACTCAAAATTTCCTTCTTACCATTGCCCCAACAACCTATTGTTGTCATTTTAACGCCAATAAAGTGCGCCGGTATGGGTAAGAGGGTTATTTTTGCCCCCAATACGGTGTTTATGCTCACTATTTTTAACCAATTTTCGCTGCAAAAGTATAATACTTTTGGCATTGATGTGCTTGCTCGGCATTTTTTTACCGCTACCCAAATTTGGCAGGTTCAGGAGTTGATAGAAAGCAACCGATATCGGGATATTTTAGTATTAGGCGGTGGTAGCAATCTGCTGTTTACCCGGCATTACAACGGATTGATATTGCACAATGCCGTTTTGGGCATTGAGGCAACCCGGCATACCGATGATTATGTTTGGGTGCAAGCTCAAGGAGGCGAAAACTGGCATAGTTTGGTGCAGTTTTGCGTAGCGCAAGGCTGGGGCGGTATTGAAAATCTTTCGCTCATACCCGGCACGGTGGGGGCAGCGCCGGTTCAAAACATTGGGGCGTATGGGGTTGAGCTCTGCAATGTATTTGACCATTTAGAAGCAGTTCACCTAATATCGGGCAAGGTGCATACCTTTTATAATAGTGATTGTCGGTTTGGATATCGGAACAGTATTTTTAAGCAAACGTTGAAGGGGCAGTATTTTATTAACTCTGTAACGCTAAAACTGAGCAAAAACCCGATAGTACAACTCCAATATGGTGAAGTGCAGCGAACTTTGGAACAAATGGGCATTACCAACCCCGATGTGCAAGCGGTTAGTGAAGCTATTTGCCATATCCGAAACGCTAAACTGCCCAATCCGGCAGAATTGGGCAACTGCGGCAGCTTTTTTAAAAATCCCGAATTGCCGCCCGATGCGTTTGCGGTTTTACACGCCCAATACCCTGCTCTGCCCCACTATGCCCTGCCCAATGGGTGGGTTAAAGTGCCCGCCGCATGGCTCATAGAGCAGTGCGGGTTTAAAGGTAAACGAGTAGGCAATACCGGCACACATGTAAACCATGCCTTAGTTATAGTAAACTACGGCAATGCTACCGGCGCCGAAATAAAAGATTTTGCCCTGCAAATTCAGGCAACTGTTCAGGAACGGTTTGGTGTAAGGTTAGAGCCTGAGGTAAATATCTTGTAACGGTTGTAACCTCCGGTTTGCTGTAAAATGGCACACAAAGTACGTGCTGCCGGTATGGGCAAAAAACCGGCAAAAATTAGCACACGGATAACACGGATGGGGCTGATTTGCACAGATTTTTGAAAAATAAAGGCTCAAGTAGTGGGTAGTGAATAGTTATGAGTGTGTTAGTACCCACTACTGACTAACGATTACCCACTACCGTACCCCCAAAACAACATCTTTACCCGCGTTTATCCGTTTAATCCGCGTTATCTGTGTGCTTTTTTGCTGAAAACAGGGGTAATCACCTCCATTTGTACATCAAACCGGGGCTGCACCCGTTATACTACACACGGGCATTTACAACTGCCAGTTGGTTTTGAGGAAATCAATATCTTCATAGGCAGTAAGGTCATGCTGCACCGGCACTACCGAAACATACCCATTATCAAGGGCATAAATATCAGTATCCTCTCCCGGGTCAAGGTTTATAAACTGGCCGGTTAGCCAGTAGTAGGTGCCTCCCATCGGGTCTTTTCGCTGCTCAAACGATTCCTCCCATCGGGCTTTTGCCTGACGGCAAATTTTGATGCCTTTTATTTCGTTTTGGGGCAAATTGGGTATGTTTACATTGAGCAAGTGGTAATTTGGCACACCATTGGTAAGCATTTGCCGAGTTATATTGCGCACATATTTTTTACAGGGTTCCATATCAGCTTTTGAGCTGTAATTGAGCAAGGAGAACCCAATGGCAGGTATTTTCTCTAACGAAGCCTCCATAGCTGCCGAAAGTGTGCCGGAATAAATAACGTTGATAGAGGAGTTTGCGCCGTGGTTAATACCCGATACGCATAAATCGGGTTTACGGTGCAAAATTTTATCTACCGCAAGCTTTACACAATCTACCGGCGTGCCTGAGCAGGCATAGGCTTCAACATCATCAAAAATATCTACCTTAGCCAGCCTTATAGGAAAATGAATGGTAATAGCATGTCCCATAGCCGACTGCGGTTTATCGGGCGCTACTACTATAACGGTACCAAATTCTTGCATTACCTCTACCAATGCCCTTATTCCGCCCGAGGTAATACCGTCATCATTGGTTACCAAAATAACACGGTCTTTACTGAACATAATTTTTAGTTTTTAGTATCTGATGGCAGCAGTACGTTTTACTTTGGGGGCAAAGATAGGTTTTATTGTTGGGTAAGCAAGGGTTTGTTGGCAGGAGCAGTGCTGCCTTTTGCCGGTTTATGGGTTATATTTTTTATCGGGCTGCTCTTTTAGTTTGTTATTACAACTAAAAGCGGTTAATTTGCGTTAAGATTAGTGGTTTGTTGTTTTTTTTACCTTTTACAACAATGGTAAACTCCTACCCTATCTGTAACTTTATCATAGAACCAACTTTCTTGATTGTACCGTTTACTTTCGCTGCAATTCATATCATTTTTTAGGACAATCTTTATATTTACCATAAAACAAACACTCGGCTTGCGTTAAGCCAACTTTAAAATTAGCCGGTATGAAACCATGTAAATTACTATTTACCACCATTGTTGTACTGTTTTGTATCTGTTTGGGAAACAGTAAAACTGCCTCAGCACAACAAACAAACAGCAGATTGGTGCAGTTTTCGGGCATAGTAATGGCAGCCGACAGCCTTACACCGGTAATGTATGCCAATATATGGGATAAAAATTTGCGGCGCGGAACCGTGAGCAACGCACAGGGTTTCTTTTCGTTTGTTGCCTATAAAGGCGATACCGTTTTATTTTCGGCAGTTGGATACCAAAAGGCAAAATTGGTAATACCACCCAATTTAGATGATAGTTTTTACACAGTTATTCAGTTTTTGAAAACCGATACCGTACTGCTGCCCACCGCCATTATTTATCCATGGCCAACACCCCAAGAATTTAAACAGGCTTTCCTATCGCTCAATATACCCGATGACGATATTACCCGCGCCCATAAAAACTTAGACCGTGAACGCATACAACAGCTATCGCTTGCCATGAAAATGGACGGCTCTGAAAATTTTGACTACCAAATGCGGCAATACTCCCAAAATTTATACTCTATGGGACAAACGCCCCACATGCGCATTTTTGACGTGTTTGCATGGGCAGAGTTTTTTAAAGCGCTTAAACGGGGCGATTTTAAAAACAAATACAAAGGATACGATAAAGATAACTAACCCTCGGCGCTGCCTAAAACAAGGCATAACTTCAAATTTATCCTGTACTACTAAATTAGGCTATGTTTTTACAACGACAGTAGCTTTTTGTGGTAATTAACCCCCTTGGCAGCATAAATGGGCATTATTCAACGGCAGGGATTATGGGGAGCGTTTGCCTCTTACGTGGGTGTGCTGATAGGCGCATTTAATGTACTGTGGTTATACCCGCGCTTTTTACAACCCGAAGAAATTGGTTTGCTGCGCGGTGTGGCAGATACGGCGGCTATTTTGGTTCCTTTTTTGGTAATGGGTATGCCCCCTGTTTGCATCAGGTATTTCCCCATGTTTCAGCACAACGAGCAAAAGCACTATGGGCTGCTTACCTTCATGCACTTAGTAGCATTATTGGGGTTTTTAGTATTTGCCTTGCTGTTTGGGTTAAGCTTACCTTGGTTAAAAGTATTTGTTACTGATAGTTCGGGTTTGCTTGCGCAGTACCTGCCTTTGTTATTGCCATTGTGTTTTTTTATGATGTTTTATTCAGTGCAGGAGTCGTATAGCCGAAGCCTGCACAAAACCGTAATGCCTGCTTTTATAAACGAAGGTTTTTTGCGCTTAGGCGCGGGTTTGGCGGTAGCGCTATACGCTGCCGGCCGGCTGGGGCAGAGCGGCTGGATAACCCTGTATGTAGGTATGTATGGTGCGGCTTTGTTGCTTATGGTGGCATACCTTAAAAAACTGGGACAGTGGCATTTACCATTTCATATTGACCGCCGCGTATGGCAAAAAGCTCCCGAAATGGGCGGATATGCTTTTTTTGTATTGCTTGGCAGTTTAGGCGCTATGCTGGTAGGAAAAATAGATAGTTTAATGGTTATAAAACTATCGGGTTTGGCTGATGGGGGCATTTACAGCATCGCCCTATTTATAGGTACGGTAATAGAAATACCCCGCCGGGCATTGAGCCAAATATCGGCTCCGGTAGTGGCAAAACAAATAGCCCAAAATGAGTGGGATAAAGTGGCAATGTTGTACCGCCGCATTTCTATTAACCAAACAATAGTGGGGCTGCTGCTGCTGCTGGGTATATGGGTAAACATTAATAACTTGTTTGCACTCATGCCCAATGGCTCAGTTTTTTTGGCAGGTAAATATGTGGTATTGTATATTGGATTGGCAAAATTAGTAGATATGTGTACCGGCATTAACAACGAAATCATCACCTTATCCCGATACTACCGCTATTACCTGCCTATGATGTTTGTATTAGTAAGCCTAACCATAGTTACCAATTTGCTGCTAATACCCCCGCTGGGTATTACCGGCGCTGCTATTGCCACCCTTATAGCGCTGCTGGTGTTTAACCTGCTCAAATACGTGTTTATTTGGTGGGTAATAGGCATACAACCTTTTACCATTCATACCTTGGGCGCTTTTGGTGCGGCGGCGGTTACTTATGGCGCACAGTATTTTATGCCCACTATGCAGCATATAGCGTTAGACTTAATGCTGCGGTCGGTTTTGGTGGGGGGCGTATTTGTGGCGCTAACCCTGCTGCTGCATCTTAGTCCCGATGCTAACAGGTTTTGGCAAATTGCATGGCATAAGGTAACCGGCGCCAAAAAACAATAACGAAATTACACTTTTAAAGGAAACTTGTATGATAGTTTACGCCAAACAATTTGCCGGTAATAGCCCCCCAGCGGGCTTGCGGGTAGCCGCTGTATAGAAAGGAGGTAGCTTAAAACGGGTAATTGTGTTTTACCGGCTGCACTTCATCACAAAATCGGCAAATGCTGGATGCAATACCCGTATTGCGGCGGGTTCTGCCGGCTACGGCTTTAAAAACAGGTCCACTTAGCTGTTCATCACATTCCAAACATTCGTTTAAAGTGCCATCGGTATTGTGGTAAACGGCTGCCGAAGCGCTCAAACAGGGTTGCAGGCATAGGGCTTGTGTGTTTCGGGCGTTGTATGCCCAAATTTGGGCACAGGGTTTGGTAAATCCAAGCGCTTGAATACATGCCACAAGGCTATCTAACGGTTTAGCAAAATTAGCTAATGCACACTGCCTTACCGGTGTACCCACATCTAAATTTCCGGCATAAACGGTAAAATCGGCAAGTGTTGAGCATAACCCACAGGCATCGTAGTGGGTAAGAATAGCGCCGGCAGCTTTGGCAGCATCGGGGTTATTAAAGTTTTGCAGCCGGTATAATCGGGTTGCCATGTTTTCTATCACTACGGCACAAACGGCAGAGTCGGCATCGGACAGGGGCTGGTTGTAGGGGTTTTCGGTCAGTTCATTAAAAGGGGTAGTAAGTACCCATGTTTTTAGTTGTTCCAATTGACTTAGGGTAAAGGTAGTGGCGGTAAAGTTTTTGCACGCACAGGTGGGTTTACATTTAGTAGCATCTAAACCTGTGGCAGCAATTGGCGTTCCAAACATAGTACCCTCGCACGATACCTGTGGCGGGTCTTTCTTGCAGGCGTTTAGTGTAAGCAGCAAAAAGCACATCAAGACAATAATAATCAAGGAGTTTCCATTATGTTTCATGGATTGCATTTTTATATAATAGATACTAAAGTTTTTTATGTTTTTGCGCTGCCAGCAGGGTTGTTTGTTTAGTAAAAGTTTAATGTAGGAAAAATAAGGCAAGTTTTTCAAATTGTTGCTTACTTTGGGGCATCTTTCATTCTTAATGCAGTTTTTAAAACCTTTTAAATGTTTGCTCACGCCAAAATTTCCATTATGAAACGTTTTTACACTCTTTTTAGCGCAGCGCTACTGCTGTTTTGTGCAGAAACCATAGCCCAAATTACCCTAAAAGGCAATGTTGCCGATAACAACGGTTACACGCTGATGGGGGTAAATGTAGTAGAAAAAGGTACTACCCGCGGTACGATAACCGATATTGACGGTAATTTTGAAATTACCTACCGCAGCATTGAATCGGTTTTGGTATTCAGCTATTTGGGTTACGCTACCCAAGAAATAAAGCCTGCCGGACGCACCGAAATAAAAGTGGTTTTAAAAGAAGATGTGCTTAACCTTTCGGGCGTAGAAGTGGTGGGTACGCGCAGCCTAAACAGGTCGGCCACCGAAACGCCGGTTGCCATAGATATTATACCCATTGCAGAAGTTATAAACTCAGTGGGGCAGGTAGATCTTAACCAGTTATTACAGTTTGCTGCGCCTTCTTTTAATTCTAACCGACAATCGGGGGCTGACGGCAGTGACCATATAGACCCTGCAACCCTGCGCGGACTTGGTCCCGATCAAACCTTAGTGCTCATTAACGGCAAGCGCAGGCACCAGTCGTCATTGGTAAATATTTTTGGAACCAGAGGACGCGGCAATACCGGCACCGACCTTAATACCATACCCGCCGCCGCCATTGAACGCATAGAAATTTTGCGCGATGGCGCTGCCGCCCAGTATGGCTCCGATGCTATTGCGGGGGTAATTAACATTGTACTAAAATCAACGGTAAACGAATTTACCGGCAATGTAATGGGCGGCGTGCGCAAAGCCAAGTTTAGAACCGACAAGGATTTTGACGGCGAAACCCTGCAACTGAGCGGTAACTATGGTATGCCTCTAAACAATGGCGGCTTTGTGAACATAACTACCGATTACCAACGCAGAGGAAAAACTAACCGACCCGCCGACCCCAACGTGTACGATATTTACAGAGAGCAGTTTGGCGATGCCGAATCGGATAATTTTTCTGCCTTTGTTAATTCAAAAATCAATATATCCGATAACATGCACGCCTACGCCTTTGGCGGTTTTAACCAAAGGCTTACCGATGCCTATGCATGGACGCGCAGCCCCGATAGCGAGCGCAATATACCCGAAATTTACCCCAACGGTTTTAACCCGCGCATTCAATCGGTTATTTCCGACCAATCCCTGTCGGCAGGTATTAAGGGTAAATTGGGTGAGTGGGACGTGGACGTAAACAATACTTTTGGCTCTAACAGGTTACACTATTATGTAGCCGGTACGCTCAATGCCTCGCTGCTTGCCAAATCGCCTACCCGTTTTGATGCAGGTGGTTTTCAACTGAGCCAAAATACTACCGGTATCCACTTTACCCGATTTTTTCCGCAATCGTTATCGGGCGTTAGTGTAGCGTTTGGCTCTGAGTATAGGATAGACAACTACCAAATTTTTGCCGGGGAGGAAGGCTCTTACCGAAATTACGGACTTATAGATACGGTGGTAAACGGTCTGCTGCAACAAATAGATGTGCTTGGCAGACCGGGCGGCTCGCAGGGCTTTCCGGGTTTTCAGCCTGCCGATGTAACCGATGAATACCGAACCAACTTAGCCGCTTACTTAGATACCGAAATTGATTTTACCGACAAATTTATGGTAGGCGCTGCCCTTAGAGCCGAACGTTACAGCGATTTTGGCAGCACTGTTACCGGAAAATTGGCTGCCCGATACGAAATTTCCAAAAAATTTGCCCTGCGCGCATCGGCAAGTACCGGTTTTAGAGCGCCCTCGCTGCCGCAAATTTATTTTAGTTCTACCTTTACCGACTTTGTGAGCGGTGTGCCGGTTGATAAAATTATTGCCCCCAACAACAGCCCTATTACCCGCGTATTGGGCATTCCGCAGTTAAAAGAGGAAACATCGGTAAATGCCAGTTTTGGCTTTACCACCAAACCTTTCCTTGGATTTTCGGCAACGGTTGATGCTTATTTTGTGGGCATAAAAGACAGGGTAGTACTTACCGGCGCTTTTGAAGATACCGACCCAGATATAGGCGCTGAGTTACAGGCTTTGGGTGTGGGTGCAGCCCAGTTTTTTACCAATGCCGTTGATACCCGCACTATGGGTGTGGACATTGTACTTAGTTACAGCCGCAGGTTAGGTGCAGGTAGGTTGCAGGCCACCTTTGCCGGCAACATAAACAACATGACGGTTGAAAAAATTAAAACCAATGTTAAACTTGCCGGTAAAGAAGATATTTATTTTGGCAACCGAGAAAAACTGTTTTTGCTTGCCTCTGCGCCTCCTACCAAAATGAACCTTACCCTTGATTACAAAATTAACCGATTTAATACCAACCTCCGTTTTGTGCATTTTGCCAAAGTAGAACTGGAAGACTGGCTTGGCACCTTAGATGTATATGACCCACGCCTTACTACCGATTTGAGCATAGGTTATGCCCTTACCAACAACCTTACACTAACCATTGGTGGCGCTAATATATTTAACGCCTACCCTACCCAACAAGATACCGAAACCGAAACGGGCGGCTTGTGGGATGCCGTACAAATGGGTTTTAGCGGCGCTTTCTATTTTACCCGATTAGGCTTTAAGTTTTAAACAGCCTGTTTAGTTTGTTGTAATCTTACCCTTAGTTTACCCCCCGCATTTGCCTGCATTGTTGCACATGGGCATGGCGGGCAGAGCCGATTTATTCTGTCTTACACGCTATTTTTCTGAAAAAAAACAGGCATTATCATCCTAAAATGCACCCCAAAACCTTGAAAAACGGACAATATAAACTCCCACCTTTTTTGAGGGGGAGCTGGGGAGGAAAATAAATCGGCTCTGCATGGCGGGGGGTAATTGTTTTGGGGCATTGTCATATTAAGAAACGTGAGGTTGGAGTTGTGAGCTTGCGCAAAATCTTACAGCGAAAGGATTTTAAACAGGCAGGGCGGTATATTTCGGTGCGCTGCACCTTGTTAATAGGGCATAACTGGGTTACTACCTATATTACGGTGCGCTGCACCTTTGCAAAATAAGTGCGCCAATTTATGTTGGTAACACCCAAGGGGCAGCGCCCCGTAATCTTGGTAGAACAGAGGCAAAAGTGTTTTTATCAGGTGCAGCGCACCGTAATCTGTTGCCGGTTTTAACCGAGTGCAGGCAAATCTTACGCAGGCTTTATCTCTATCGGGCGTTCATTTTAATTCCAACCTCACGTTAAGCAAGCCTAAATGACCCGGCAAAAGCAGGAGGCTTTCCTGATATTTGCAAGCGGGTAGGAGTAAAATTTTATACAAACCGCTGTTGGTGTTTGGTTTGTCTGTCGGGCTGTTCCAAGATAGTCAAACGGCAAAACAACATGTGGTTAAGAGTCTATTCAGAGTCTTAGCAAAATGTCTGTAAGTTCTTTAGGTTGGCAAATAAAAGCTGAATGACTTGCTTTCAGTTCAAAGGTTTGTTCTACCCCTAACTCTCAGACTGTTTTACGGAATATATATAGCAATTTCCCTTGCTGCGGAAACTGCTATAACTGTGTTTCCATGTCAGCAATACTTAAATGGTGCAATATAAGCGAATAAAACAGCACACGGATAACACGAATGGGGCTGATTTGCACAGATTTTTGAAAAACGGGCTACTTAGGTACTACCCATCATGCAGGCTCATGGCGTATTTGCAGGCTAATTGGTAAGATTTTACGCCAAGAACACTAAGTTTTTGCGAGCTTTCCGGTTAAAACAAGGAATTTAGTAAAGCCCAAAACATAGGGTAAGTAGTTACAACTAAAAAAACATTTGGTATGTTTCCCTCTTTTTCAGATATAAAGTTAGTATAAATTTCGGAAAAGTATAGCAGTGTCAGCCGATTTAAATTAGGCGTACTATTGTGGATATACTGTAGTATTCTACATGTATGCACAACTTGTTTGAAGAAACCGGCTCAGTTTAATGCCCCACAGAGCGAGCCGGGTCTCAGTTTTAGGCTACTATCGGGGCTAATCGCTCCGTGAAGGTTCGAATCCTTCTCCTACAGCCTTGTTTACTACCAACCGTTTTTTCTTTTGACAGCGCCATTACTAAAATTAATCACAAGGTATCGGATATTTTTTTTGTGTTAGCGGTTAAGATAAACTTGCCCATATCGTTAATTTGGTAGTAGTGTTTTTGTGCATAACAATAAACATTATTGGGGTCATTGAATTCGCCAACGGTTGTTACAAATTTGTTTTCTTTTGAAAAAGTAGTATTTCTTGTTTCGCCGGCTCCACCATCAAAATAAACGCTACACATAACTTTATGGTCCACTATACTCCAATCTTTTTTGGAGTAGGAAATAAGATGCAGGTAGGGCTTATACTTTCCTGTACCAATAAAGGTTACAACAATAATGTTTTCTGTTTCGTACTGACAGTTGAACGGGATAGCATATTCAGTCAAATAACCTCCCAATACTGTTTTTGGTAAAATTTTATCTTTTAATATTTGTGCGTTTGGGCTGTTGCTATATAAAGGCTCTAATTGGCAGTTTAAGGTTTTATTATTTGCATGTACCACTATGCTTACTGAGCTGCTCGCTTGCATTATAGCAGATTCGTTATTACCAATAATACTATCCCAAACACTGCAAATATCGGCGTAATACCCCAAACAAAAAAAATGTTTAAAATACAATAAATTTACCGGCATTGTATCGGGCAAAGCGCAATTTGGCAATGTATCGTTTTGCTTATTGCCGGTTGTACTGTTTTCATGGGGTAAACCTGTACAAGCAACCAAGCAAGCAATTAGAACACCGCAAAAGCACCTAAGCAACAAAGCAGATACGTTACTTAACATAAGAGTGCGGCATTGGCAATACTTAAAACAGGAACCCAACAATTATAAACACTTAAACGGCTACAAACGGGGCGTTAACCGCTTGTAGCCGTTGGAAAAATATAACATTACACGCTTTGTAAGTTAGAGCGAGAAAAGACCGATTACTTTACGTGCATGGTATCAGAAACAGAAAGCCTTTTACGACCGCGTGCTCTGCGGCGCGATAAAACTGCTCTGCCGCCTTTGGTTTTCATGCGCTCTCTGAAACCGTGTTTGTTTTTGCGCTTTCTTACCGATGGTTGATATGTCCTTTTCATGAGGCTGTTATTTTACTTATTGGGGCGCAAAGATAGCACTTTTTGGATAAAAAATGGGTTTGCCGTTACTTTTTTTGCTGTTTACCCTGCATTTTTAAAAAAATAGCCACCAACAGCGCAGAAAGTAAGGCATTTATTTAGGTGCTGTGTAGCGCTCACAAGTTGGCGCTTGTCCAAATATGCCATGCTCGTTCAGCTTGCAGGTGTAGCATTTGCAGTCCGTTTATAACCATAGCGCCGTGCCGGGCGGCATTTTGCAAAAACAGGGTTTGGGCGGGGTTGTAAATAAGGTCGTAAAACAAGTGTCGGCTGGTAGCAAGGTGATACGGTAAGGGGGGGCATTGTTGGGTTTGAGGATACATGCCCAGCGGCGTAGTATTGATGATTAGGGTATGCTGCTGCATAAGCTCTGCATCAATAGCAGTATATCCTAATTGGCCGGGCTGCGGTGTACGCGCAACTACTGTAAAAGGCAATCTAAGTTTACCCAACACATAAGCAACTGCCTTAGCCGCCCCCCCCCACCCCAGCACCAAAGCCCTGTGGTGTGTAGGTTGTAAGCGTGGCAACAACGATTGCTCAAAACCCCATGCATCGGTATTATAGCCGCAGGTTTTACCATCGGGTAAAAAAGCAATGGTATTTACCGCTCCTATTTGGCGGGCTTCGTCAGAAAGGTGGTCTAAAAAAGGCATTACCAATTGTTTGTAAGGTATGGTTACGTTTAACCCCTGCAACTGAGGGTTTTGGGCTATTAAACCGGTAAACTGCTCTATGTTTTGTAAGGGGAAAAGCCGGTAAGTTGCCCGATGAGCAATGCCCAGCTCTTCAAACTTTTTGCCGAAAAAACCCGGCGAAAATGAATGGGTAAGCGGATACCCAATTAACCCAAACTGTAAAGACTGTGCGGCAAATAGGGACTCTTGCAATGGCGAAATTTTCATGTTTTACAATGTATAACTCATAAAAACAAATTTTGGGCAGCAGAGGCATCAAATCGGGTTTTTATTTCTCGCAAAGGAGCAAAAAAAAACAGTTGTGCGTTTTTTATGTGTGATGTGTATAAATACCGAATACTAAGTTCACAAAGGGTGCAGCCTCGGTTTGATGTAGCCATCTGGATATTCTTACCTGTTTTTAGCAAAAAAAGCACACAGATAACGCGGAATAAACGGATAAACACGGGTAAAAGTGTGGTTGGGGGTATTGGGTAGTCGGTAAGTGGGTACTAAGGCATTAATAAATTAAAATATTACACTATTCAATTTTCACTACCCACTACTTGCGCCTTTATTTTTCAGAAATCTGTGCAAATCAGCCACAT
>DDVC01000079.1:0-4304 GCA_002345145.1 Bacteroidetes bacterium UBA2322 | reverse complement strand
ATCCGTGTTATCTGTGTGCTAATTTCTGCTGGTTTTGCGTACATACCTAAAAGAATACCTTTGTGTGCCATTTTACCTCAAACTCGGGGCACACCCTTTCATAAACTATGGGAGAACAAGAACTCAATGTATTACTTTCTTAACCAAGTTGTTTTCTATTTGGGTACAGGTTTTGGGGTAGCTGTTTAGCGTTTATCTTTACCGTTGTTGTTTCGCTCTTGTTGTTTGCGATACTCTTTTTCAAGTTTGCGTTGTTCTTTCAGATTTTGCAAATCGGCAAGATATTGTAGGTAAAGTTGTTTGGCGCGTGCTTCTTCCAACAATCGGCTTTGTTTAAACTGAGCAGGGTCTTTTAAAAAAATATCTGCGTCAAATACAAGGTCTTGGGTATTGATGGCATTATCAGCAGTAGCGGGCAAATTTTTACCTTCCCATTTAAAAGCGCCCGAAGAGTTGGTATTGTGTACAAAGGCATCGGCAAATTGGAGCATAAGGATGGTGCCGTCTATGGCTGCCCAGCCGTTTCGCTTTATTGAAAATCGGGATTTAGACGGAAAAGCAGAGCCTTTTTTCATATCGCCCACCCATTGTTTAAACAGTAGGTCTAATTCATATTGGTACATACCTTGCCGGGCATCGTACCTTATTGGTTTAATGGCAGAGTGCCATGCTACAAACCAATGTGGGCGGTCGAGGGTGATATTGATAGATTTAAATGCCAGCACAGCGGTAGGATACAGGTTATTGCCTATGCCGGTTACTATTTTTTGGTTGGCAGAGGCAACCTGCACTTCGGAACGTTTATCCCAGTTATAAACATGGTGGGTAGCTTGTTCTGCCACAAATAAGGTTTGTTGCGAGCCCGAAAAAATGAGGTAATGTATGCTGATGGCGTATTCAAATTTATCGCTGAGCAAATTACACTCTAACGACTGACAACGAACCAGCAGGGCGGCATCTATGGTAAACCTGATTTGGTTAGTGGCAGGAATATACACGCCATTAGAAACCGACAGTCTAAACATTTGCAGTTTATCTGCTTGCCGTTCCGATACAATATCAAAGCCGTTTATGACCACATGGTGCAAATGGGTAAGGGCAAAACTGTTCGAAACATCGGCTAATACTTCAAACGAGGCGGTGTGCATATCACCCAGATTGCCCGAAAAGCGCAGGTCTTTTTTGCCCGATTCAATAACTACCCCATTTGCTGCTACGTAGGAGTAATAACCGGTATAAGTACCTACATCGGGACCTAATCCGGTGGCAGAGGTATGGCTAAGTTGGGCAGTAAACGGAAATCCGGTAAACAGCGGCGGGTTCTCTATATAACTCCCCAATCTGTTGAGCCGGTGGTTGTAGCTCCACTGGTGGGTAAAACCTCGCCATAGTATAGCGGCGGCATCGTAGAGCGTATCCCTTCCATAAGTTTCGGGCAGTTCGTTGGGCAATATAGTTGATTGAGATACTGCTTTTGTACAGCAAAACAAAAAAATCAGCAGCAATACTTTATGCAAACAGCTATTCATGGTTATGGCAGGCAAAAGGCAAACAAAATACACCCATATAGGGAGAGCTAAGGTTTTTGGGGGTAATACTAAGGAGTTATTTAACTATAAAAACGCCATATTTAGTACTACCCGCTATACATTATGCGCTACTATTTAACCACCTGCACCCTGCCATTTTTCACCGGCATACCGGCTGCCAAAATGCGGTAAACATAACTACCCGATGGCAGATGGGCAACGTTGAAGGTATGTTGGGTATGTGGCAGCGGCTCTGTTAAAACCGATTGACCCTGCATACTGTAAAGTTCAATTTGTGCCCCATACATTGGTTTTTCTAAGGTAACTGTTAAACTGCCCGATGCCGGTTGGTGCATCACCTTAACCCCGGCAGCATTACCCATTAGTGGCAACGATACACCGGTGTTGTACTCAAAAGCTACATTATCTACAAACAGGGTACTGCCTACTTGCCCCTGACCACTTGCCCCGGCACCACTGGAAACCAGCACTACGTAAACCGTATCGGGTTGTAAGGTAGAGTAGTAGGTAAAATCGAGTTCAAAGGGGGTATAGGTGTTTACCGCTCCGGTAAAGGCGGTAGCAGCCTCGGCAATGGTATCGCGTTTGTTGGTTTGGGGGTTAAAGCGCCAAAGTTGGGCAAACACCACTGCCGAATCGCCGGCAACGGGGCTGTACTTATAAACGCCGGTAAATTTATCGGGTCTGCCGCCGGCAAAAGGTACGCCGGGTTTTACCCCATTTAATCCCAGCGCAATGTCAAAATCGCCAAGGTAGAGCAAGCCGGGTATAAGATTGCCAAAAAACGATTTGGTTTCTAATTTTGCGGCAAAACTGCCTTGGGCGGCATCATCAGATTTGGCTATTGTTTGCGGTGCGGCAATCAACGACAGTATATTGAGCGAAGCCCAGCCTACGGGTTCGGAGTAAATGCCACCGGCAAGGTTTTCCCAGTCTTCAAACCCGCCGTTGGGTACGTTTTGGGCAGTGGCGCTAAAAAAGGGTAGCAAAGCAACTAAAAGCAAAAGTGTGACATTTTTGAGCATAAGAGTAAAATTGCACGTTGGTTAAGAGTAGGTAATGGTAATAGTAGAAGGTTAGAGCTATGCTGAAAAATTAGTTTATGTTAATCTGCATCATCCCACCCAAGGCATCGGGAAACAGCTTTTTGCCAGCCTGCATACAATTTTTGCCGGTCATTGCCGGTCATATTAGGGCTAAAAACGGCATTGTGTTGCCATTGTTGGGCAATTTGGTGGGGGGTAAACAACCCTACCTGTATGCCTGCTAAGTACGCAGCGCCCAAGGCGGTGGTTTCTATCACCAACGGACGCTGCACAGAAGCGTTTAAAATATCTGCCTGAAATTGCATCAGGAAGTTATTAGCCGATGCGCCGCCATCAACACGCAGCGTAAGCCCCGATGAGCCTGCATCGGCAAGCATGGCGTTCAGCACATCGGCGGTTTGGTAGGCAAGCGCTTCGAGAGTGGCTCTAATGATATGCGATTTTTTTGTGCCGCGGGTAAGCCCAAAAATTGCGCCCCGAGCATACATATCCCAGTAGGGAGCGCCTAAGCCGGTAAAAGCGGGCACCACATACACACCGCCACTATCGGGCACTTTTTGGGCAAAGTATTCGGTATCGGCAGCATCGTCTATCAGTTTCAGCCCATCGCGCAGCCACTGAATGGCAGCGCCGGCTATAAATACACTGCCCTCTAAGGCATAGGTAATTTTGCCTTCTAAGCCCCATGCAATGGTGGTGAGCAAACCCGATTTTGACTCAATGCGGCGACTGCCGGTGTTCATGAGCATAAAGCAACCGGTGCCATAGGTATTTTTTGCCATACCCTCTTCAAAACAAGCCTGCCCAAACAAGGCAGCCTGTTGGTCGCCGGCTACCCCACAAATAGGTAGGGCAATGCCGCCAAAAAATTCGGGCAGGGCAGCCCCAAAGGCAGAGCAGGAATTGCGCACCTCGGGCAGCATGGAGGCGGGTATGTTAAGTTCGTTGAGCAGTTGGGTATCCCACTGCAAGGTGTTGATATTAAACAACATGGTGCGCGAGGCATTGCTGTAGTCAGTGGCATGAACAGCGCCGCCGGTAAGTTTATACATGAGCCAGGTGTCTATGGTGCCAAAAAGTAGGTTGCCTGACTCAGCATTTTCACGGGCATCGGGCACGTTATCTAAAATCCACTTTACCTTAGTGCCCGAAAAATAGGCATCTATTACCAAGCCGGTATGTTGTTTTACCTGTTGCTCCCACCCCCTTTTTTTAAGGTCATCGCAAATGGGGGCAGTGCGGCGGTCTTGCCAAACAATGGCGTTGTAAACCGGTTGACCGGTGCGGCGGTCCCATACTATGGTAGTTTCGCGCTGGTTGGTAATACCAATGGCGGCAACCTGACGCGGATGAACACCGCTTTTTTGCAGTACTCGCTGTGCCACTTGCAACTGTGTTGTCCATATTTCGGCGGGGTTGTGTTCTACCCAGCCGGCACGGGGGTAAATTTGGGTAAATTCTTTTTGCGAAACGGCTACCACCTCGCCGGAGGCGGTAAACAAAATGGCTCTGGAACTGGTGGTGCCCTGGTCTAAGGCAAGCAAATAAGCAGAAGTAGCAGACATGGAGGATTACAGAAGTTGCAAAATGAGGGTTAACGAGGGCAAAGTTATTAAACGAAGCTGCAATTTTTTTATGCTAACCCAAAAATACGCAAAAAATTGAGTTGTGCTGCCGTTTTCGTTTTTTGTTTCTCGCAAAGACGCAA
>DDVC01000104.1:23492-23698 GCA_002345145.1 Bacteroidetes bacterium UBA2322 | reverse complement strand
GGCAGTCCGGTTGGTGGCACGTTTAGTGGCATGGGCGTAACGGGCAACGTGTTTGACCCAAGTGTGGGCACCCAAACCATCACCTATACTTATACCGATAGCAACGGTTGCACCAATTCAGCCACGACGACGATTACGGTAAACAACCTGCCTGTAGTAAATGCCGGCAGTTACGGACCGGTCTGTGTGGACGCTTCGGACATTAC
>DDVC01000104.1:0-23228 GCA_002345145.1 Bacteroidetes bacterium UBA2322 | reverse complement strand
TAATACTTTTGACCCGAGTGTGGGAACACAGACGATTACCTACACCTACACCGATGGCAACGGTTGTACGGCAAGTGCCAGTCAATTGGTAACGGTGAATACATTGCCAACCATAACAGGTAACTTGAGTGTATGTGTAGGGTCAACTACTACGTTGACAGGAAGTGGTACCGCAGCGAGCAGCAATGCTTGGACATCAACAGCAACAAGTGTAGCGACAGTAGATGCTGCTACGGGCGTAGTAACCGGAGTAAGTGCCGGAATGAGTGTGATTACTTATACCGACAATAACGGTTGCCAGCAAACAGCCACAGTAACTGTATCGGTATGCTGTGAACCACCTACCACACTAACTTACGACACTAATCCGGCAACTTTCTGTGCTGGTGCTGCTATAACCACCAACACGGCAACGGTAAACGGCACCTCGCCGCATACTTATTCGGTAAGTCCTGATTTGCCCGATGGTTTAACTTTGAATACCACTACTGGTGCTATCACAGGCACCCCCACCGTAGCCACGGCGGCTACTAACTATACCATTACCGCCACCAATGGCTGCGGATTTACCACCGTAGCGCTGAACATAGGAGTGGGTTCGGTACAGGGTATGCTTACGGCAAACGGACCTTTCTGCGATAGTGGTAGCGGACAACTTACATGGACGGCAAGTGAAGGTGCAGGACCATTTACGATAGTGTATCATGACGGCGCTGCCAACCGAACCGCTACCGGTGTAGTGAGTGGTACGCCGTTTAACGTGTTTACCAATCCTGTAACTGCTACCACCACCTACAACTTGGTATCGGTAACCGATGCCAACGGTTGCCTGCGCACATCGGGTTTTACCGGCGGTAGCACAACCATAATCGTAAGCACCACACCCACCGTAAATGCGGTAAGCAATCAATCGGTTTGTGATGGGGAAAACACGGTTGCTATTTCGTTTAGTGGTTTGGTAATGGGCACAAGCTATAATTGGACAAATAACAATACCGCTATTGGTTTGGGCGCATCGGGAAGTGGCAATATCGGTTCATTTACCGCCACCAATACTACTAATGCCACCATTACCGCCACCATTACTGTTACCCCCGTAGCCAATGGTTGTACGGGCGTTGCCGAAACTTTTACCATTTCGGTAAAACCCAAACCTTCTGTTTCTATATCAAACAATGCTACTACCATTTGCACCGGCGGCACAACGAATATAGACCTCAGCGCAGCGCCGTTTAATGTATCTGGAACAGTGTTTAACTGGAGTCGGGATAATACCACTAATGTATCGGGCACAGTAAGTCAAAGTGGAGTTGACAGCCCGATAGCCATAACACTCACCCACAGCGAAACATCGGCACAGCCGGTAACGTTTACCGTAACCCCTGTTGCCAACGGTTGTACGGGCGATGCTGCCACTACTACTGTGAATGTAACTCCCGATTTAATCATCACCGCACAACCCCAAAATGCTGTTATTTGCGGCGGCGGGTCGGCTATATTAGGGGTAACGGCGGAAAACGGCACAGGCACTACCAGCTACCAATGGCAGTACTACAACGGAAGTAATTGGGCTAATGTAACCGATGGCATACCTGCCGGCGCTGTTTATGCTAATGCCAATAACCAGAACCTGAGTGTGGCGGGTATTACCGCATCGGGAGCGCATTTGTATCAGTGTGTTATCAGCGCATCGGGTAGTGGTTGCGACCCTGTTACGAGCAATTCGGCATCGGTTACGGTAAACACCAACGCTGCTCCGGCGTTTATTTCGCCCGATGTATCTGTTTGTGCCAACTCAGAGGTAACCTATACGCTCAACAGTACTTATGCAGGTTATACATGGACGGTATTGGGCGGAACGGTAACTGCCGGCGGCGGAATTAATGACCATACCGTTACGGTAAACTGGGGCGCTGCCGGAAGCGGTTCTGTTAGCGTAAGTGTAACCGATGGAAATACCTGCTCCGGAACGGTATCGGAAAACATAACCATCAATGCCCGACCAACTGTTACGTACTGCCAAAGCCCCGATTACTGTATGACCAATGAAGGGTCAATTACCTTAAACCTGCAAGGCGGCACGCTGCCTTACAGTTTGAGTTGGTCGCCCAATCATGGTTCGCCACCTTCGCCCGCTACTATCAATGCTGCCGGTAATTTTGTAATAACCGGCTTGCAAGGAAATACCGATTATACCTTTGTTTTAACCGATGCCAATGGCTGTTCACCCCAATAAAATGCTGAGAATAGCTATGAAAAACAAGATGCTTCACCCCGAATGTAAGAGCCTCATGACTAAGTATATCCTCTTCATACTACTGGTAATAGTTCCACTACGTGTTTGGGCGCAGTGTGCGAGTCCGCAAAACTTTACCCAAAACAATATGGTTATAGACGTTATTGGTTCTACAACCGGACTTCCCTTATTGGTAAGTTTGAGTACTTCTGAATATAACGGTTATGGCATTAGTTGTAATGGGGCAAACGATGGCTGGATAACAGCAAATGTAAGCGGAGGGTCGCCGGAGTATAGTTATATTTGGAGCAACGGCGTAAGCGGCGGGGCATCGGCATCGGGCATTACCAATTTGCCGCCCGGAACTTACAGCGTTACGGTTTCTGATGTAAATAACTGTGCGGTGGTTAGTACAACCGTTACCTTAGTGCAGCCTTTACCACTTAGTTGTTTGGCTACTGTTACCAACAATGGTTGTGGCGGGGGAGATGCGGGCAGTATAAACGTTGTTGCATCGGGTGGAACGGGTGGTTATACTTACACCTTAATTGGACCTAACGGTACCCAAGTGAGCAATTTGCCCAATTTTACCAACCTTCCGCAAGGAACTTATACGCTCATTACCGCCGATTTAAACAACTGCACCTGTACAGAGGTGGTTATTTTACAAGATACCAATCCACCCATTGCCATTTGCCAATCGGCTGTGGTGCAGATAGGAGCGGGTGGAACGGGTATTGTATCGGCAGCCGTTATAGGGGCAAACAGCCTTGATGATTGCGGTATTCTATCTATGACCTTGAGCAACGATACTTTTACTTGTGCCGATGCAGGATTGCAAACCGTAACGCTCACGGTTACCGATACCAACAACAATACTGCCACTTGTTCAGCTGCCCTTATTGTTGAGGATATAGAAGCGCCGGTTGCTATTTGCCAAAACGTAACGGTTTCTTTAGATGAGTGGGGCATTTTTATTATGGAGGCGTTACAGGTAAACAACAACAGTACCGATAATTGTGGCATAGCCAATATGACTGTAACGCCCAATGGTTTTTACTGCCAACATATAGGCGCTACTCCGGTAACGCTAACGGTAACCGATGTATCGGGCAACACAGGTACTTGCTCGGCACAGGTAACGGTGCAGGATGCAGTTGCTCCTAATGCCTTGTGTAAAAATGCTACCATTGTCTTAAACGCATCGGGCAATGCCACCTTAACAACAGCAATGGTTAATAATGGGAGCAATGATGCTTGCGGCATCAGCAACCTATCTATCAGCCAAACTAATTTTGACTGCACCCATGTGGGTAGCGCCAATACGATAACGCTTACCGTAACCGATAACCACAATAACACGGCTACCTGCTCTGCACAGGTTACTGTGCAAGACCTTACACAACCAACAGCATTGTGTAAACCTTTTACTGTATGGCTTAATGCCGGCGGAACGGCAACCATAACCCCTGCCAATGTTAACAACAACAGCGCCGATGCTTGTGGTATAACTACCATGACTTTGAGCAATGCCAATTTTACCTGTGCCAATGTGGGTAATAATATAGTAACCCTGTTTGTAACGGATATAAACGGCAATACGGCTCAGTGTAATGCGGCGGTTACAGTTACCGAAAGTACGCCGCCGGTGGCAGTGTGCCACAACAGTGTTTCGGTAACGCTCAACTCGATAGGTTTGGCAACGCTTACGGCAGCGCAGGTAAACAATGGCAGTACCGATAACTGTGGCGTAACGGGTATGAACATAAACCAAACTTCGTTTAATTGTACGCATGTGGGAGCGGCTAATACCATAACGCTTACCGTAACCGATGCTAATGGCAATACAGCTACTTGCAGCAGTACCATAACGGTTATAGACGGTGTAGCGCCTGGAGCTATTTGTAAAAACGCCACGGTGCAGTTAGATGCATTGGGTCAAGTGGCGATAACTCCGGCGCTTATCAATAATAACAGCGCCGACAATTGTGGTACGCCCAACTTATCGGTATTGCCCGATGTGCTAACTTGTGCCAACTTGGGCGCTAATACCGTAACTTTAACAGCTACCGATAGTAATGGCAACATTGGTACGTGTAATGCTACGGTAACGGTGCAAGACCCCGTAGCGCCTACGGCTGTTTGCCACCAAGATGTAACGGTAACGCTTGTGGGCGGAACGGCAACTATAACCCCCGCCCAAATGAACAACGGTAGTACGGACAACTGCGCCATTAGCAACATGAGCGTTTTGCCAACGAGCTTTGGCTGCTCGCAAACCGGTTTGCAAAATGTAACGCTTACGGTAACCGATGTAAGCGGTAAAACGGCATCTTGTACGGCGCAAGTATTGGTAACTCCGCCGGCATCGGCAACGGTGAGTAGTAATAGCCCTGTTTGTGTAGGCGGAACTATTGAGCTGTTTGCATCGGGCGGGGTGAGCTACCAGTGGAGCGGTCCTAACGGATTTACCTCTACGCAGCAAAACCCTGTTAGGAACGGAGCTACTGCGCCTATGGGCGGTTTGTATGTGGTAACGGTAACCAATGCAGCAGGCTGCTCGGTAGCGGTAAGTACTACGGTAAGCATCAGCAGCTCGGCTACGGCAAGTATAAGCGGACCTACTACTGCCTGCGCCGGTACTACTGTTACTTACACTGCCACCGGCGGAGCAACGTATGTTTGGGGCGGTCCGGGTGGATTTTCTGCCAACGGACCCGAAATTACCCTTACCGGCATTACCACTGCCAACGCCGGCGCTTATACCGTAACAGTAACTACTGCCAACGGCTGTACGGGCTCTGCCACCCGAAGCCTGACGGTTAATGCAGCGCCCAATGCTGCAATTAGCGGTAGCAGCGCCGTATGTGTGGGCGCTACCATAAGCCTTACGGCAAGCGGCGGCGGCACTTATACGTGGAGCGGTCCTAACGGTTTTGTGGGCGGCGGCACCTCAGTATCTATAACCAATGCGAGTTTAGCGGCATCGGGTATTTATACTGTTACGGTAACGGCTGCCAACGGCTGTACCAACACTGCCACCCGAAACGTAACCGTAAGCGCTGCGCCGGTGGCTACGGCAAGCGCAAGTACGCCGGTATGTGTAGGCGGAACGCTTAATTTGTACGCATCGGGCGGAGCTACTTATGCATGGAGCCATACCGGTTCTACTTACACTTCATCGGCACAAAACCCCATTAGAACACCGGTTACTACGGCTATGGCAGGTACTTATAGGGTAACGGTAACGGCAACAGGCGGCTGTACGGCTACTGCCAGTGTTTCGGTTACGGTGGTTAGCCCTATTAGCGCCAGCATATCGGGTACCAGCAGTGTTTGTGGGGGGGGCAACATTACCTTAAATGCCACAACCGGCAGCGGGGCTACCTACAATTGGAATGGACCTGCCGGACCACTACCCAGCGCTACTTCATCGGCAACATTAACCGGCGTTACTACGGCAAACTCAGGCGTTTATACGGTTACGATAACGGCTGCCAATGGTTGTACCTCATCGGCACAGCGCAGCGTAACGGTTATAGCGCCGCCCAATGCTACGGCAAGCAGCAACAGTCCGGTATGTACCGGCTCGCCCATTTACCTATATGCAAGCGGCGGAACCAGCTACTTATGGAACGGACCCGGCTTTATGTCTTCTGCCCAAAACCCCATACGCTCCGGCGCTACCACAGCTATGGCGGGCACTTACACCGTAACGGTAACCGGTACAGGGGGGTGCAAAGCCACTGCCGCTACTGTAGTGCAGGTAAACACCTGTGGCGGCTCGCCCGTAGTGGTAACGAGTTCGGCTATTACACCTAATTCAAGTACCACCATAGTGGGCAACGGGGCTATAACCCTAAATGTTGCGGGAGGTGTGCCATGCAGTGGTGGCGCTTATTACACCTACGCATGGTCGCCGGTAATAGCTACCGCCACTACCAGCTCTACCAACGGCACGCATACATACAGCGGACTTAGCGCCGGCTGGTATAATGTAACAATAACCGACTGTGGCGGAAATACCCTTATTGCCAGCTACTACGTGGGCAGTACCGACCGAGGTTTTAAAACTGCCGAACCCGAACTTAGCGACCTGACCGCTATGCCGAACCCCACCGATGGCTTAACCACGTTATCTTTTACCACTACCAATGCCGAAAAACTGAAACTATCGGTTTACAACGCAGAGGGTAGGGAAGTGGCTGTGCTGTTTGAGGGTATGACCGAGCCCGAAACTAATTACAATTTTGTTTTTGATACTTACACCCTGCCCGCAGCTACGTATTTTGCTACCCTGCACAGCGCCGATGGGCAAAGTAAACAGGTAAGGGTGATGGTGGTGAAGTAAGGGGGCAACAAGTACAGTAGTGAGAGGTATTTAATTGGGTAAAAATACGCCAAAAGAAGTGTTTTACCCGATAAGTTTACCAGCTATTGCCTCAAAAACCGTTTGTACCAAAATGCCATCCATAGCTTGCTGCCCTATGCCTTGGTGGGCAAGGTCGGCTTCGGTTTGGGCAAAGTAATACATAGCAGCCCGGTGGGGCGATTGAGAGAATAACACCTCAGAAGAAGGTTTTAGCGGACGGGTTCGGGTATCATCGGTAGGACCGTAGAGGGCAATGAGCGGAATTTGCATGGCATCGGCAAGGTGCATAATGCCCGAATCATGGCAAACCACCAAGCGGGCGTGGCTGATAAGGGTCATTAGTTCGGGCAGCAAGGTAAGCCCGGCGGTGTTGGTTATATAAGGTTTTAGCACATCGGGCAAACTATTCAGGAGGGGGGTAATACAGGCATCGTAATCGCCTTTATCGCCGGCAAGTACTATTTGGTATTGGTTGCCAAATTGGGTTATCAGTTCTTGGATAAGGCGGGCAAAGTGGCTGTGATGCCAAATTTTAGCCATATACACACCATTGGCAGCGCCGGGTTGCAGCAGCAGGTAGGGTTTACCATACAGCTCAAACCGGTTCATTACATGGGCATCGGGCGTAAAATGGGTTATGGTAGGAAAAACCGGCACATTGGGCTGGGCATAAACAAACCGAAGCAAATCTATATTTAGCTCCGTTTCATGCCTGTTTGGCGGCACAGGTACAAACATGGTTTTGGGGGCAGCCGGCATTTGAGCGGCACATTTTACCCTGTTTCGCAACACGGCAGGGTGCAAATGCCTTATGCGCAGGGGAATGCCGGCAAGGTAAGAGCCGTAAACCAAAAAATTGGGTTGGGCATCAAAGGGCAGCAGCAGCAGGTGGTAGCGTTCTTGCCGAAGGCGGTAAAAAAAACGTATTTTTTGCCCTATGGAGGCAGAGGCAGGTAAAATATGCGTTTTCCCAATAAGCGGGCTGCCCTGTAAAACAAACTCTGCCCCAAACCCATTACCGGCAATAAGGTCTATTTGGTGGTGGGGGTAAACGGTTTTCCACGCCTGAATGAGCGGTGTTTTAAGTACAAAATTGCCCAAACCCGTATAAGCAGAGAGCAGTATTTTAGCATCGCGGGGCAATACAATAGGCATGAGCGGTAAGATTGGTAAACATTGGTAAAAAACGTAAACAACAGCAAGATTATAATTATTGCCTAACCTTTTACTTAAAAGGCAAAAGTAGCGTAAAATTGGTTTACCTGCCAATAGCAACAACGGTTATACAAATAGGGTTGCACAAAGAGCGGCATACAGTTAAAACAATACAGTCGGTTTATTGGTAAACACAATAGCGCTTAAGAACTGTTTTAAACAGGGGTTTAATTGCGTTTGTAATTGGTTAGCAAGAAAAACTGAGGTAAAATAGCTACCTTTGTGGCGCAAAAATAAAATACATGACCCATACGCTTTCCTTTTTCACCACCCCCCAGTTGCTCAGGCTGCACTCAGGTAAGGTAAGAGACAGCTACCGCATAAATGCCCAAACCCGCCTAATTGCTGTAAGCGACCGCCTTTCTGCCTTTGATTTTGTGCTGGATACCCCCATACCCCATAAAGGAGCAGTGCTAAACACCCTTTCGGCATGGTGGTTTAATAAAACGGCACACATTATACCCAACCACTTCCTAAAACAGATAGACCCCAACATAACCTTAGTGCGCGAAGCCAATCCCATACGGGTAGAAATGGTAGTGCGCGGCTACCTCAGCGGCTCAGTATGGCGAGGGTATGAGCAAGGTGAACGCACTTTTTCGGGTGTAACCCTGCCCGATGGCTTAACCAAGCACGCCCGTTTTGAGCAGCCCATAGTAACACCTACCACAAAAGAAAAAAACGACCGCCCCCTAAGCCCCAATGACCTTGTGCGCGAAGGTTTTACCACCACCCACCACTACCAAACCATGCACCAAAAAGCGCTGGAACTTTACCACTACGGGCAGCAGTTGTTAGAAGAAAAAGGGCTCATTCTGGTTGACACCAAATACGAGTTTGGCTTGTTAGACGGTGAAATTATTTTGATAGACGAAATTCATACCCCCGATTCGTCCCGATTTTGGAGCCGGCAAGATTACGAAGCCAACCCCCAAACTGCCCGACAAATAGACAAAGAGTTTGTAAGGCAATGGCTCATAGCCAATAAAAAAGACGGTGAATACCCCACCGCCCTGCCACCCGCCATTATAGAAGAAGCATCAAAAAGATACATTGAACTGTTCCAAACCGTAACCGGCGCTGCCTATAATACGCAAGATTATATCCACCCCAAAGCCCGTATATGTGCCGCTTTGGTAGCCAACGGCATTATTAAAGATGCAGCTATGGCTATCCTTACCGATACCAAAGCAGGGCTGCCCTACTGCATGAAAGCAAAAGAAATAGCCGAAAAATACAACGTTTTTGCTGATGTGCGGTTAATTTTTGCCGATACACAAATAAACCACTTTTTTGACGATTACAATGAATCGGTAGAACCGGCGGTGGCTCTCTTTATGGAAGAAACCTACAGCGAAATAATGGAAGAGCTTTCGGCTTACAGCAATATCCCCTTTGTTAGCTGCCCCATTCATGGCATAGATACCATGGATATGTATTTAGATATTCAAGATGCCCTGCGCTGCCTAAACCTCTACCGCATACGCGAAGCTATGGACACCGGCGAGGAAATTAACTAAATAGCCGAAAACGCCCACTTAACCACTGTCTCTACAACCACAATATAACCCATTTCTTCTATCATTGCCACATGAAAATAGCCATTCTTGGTTCCGGCGGACGCGAACACGCATTAGCTTGGAAATTTGCCCAAAGCATACCCCCTCAAAATATATACCTCATACCCGGCAACGGCGGCACATACAACAACGTGCCCTTAGACTCAACCGATTTTGACGGCATCAAAGCATTTTGCCTTTCAGAAGGCATAGAACTCATTTTTGTAGGACCCGAAATGCCCTTGGTAAAAGGCATAGTTGATTTTTTTGAAGATACCGATATAAAAGTATTTGGTCCGTCAAAAAGAGCTGCCCGATTAGAAGGCTCCAAAATAATTGCCAAAAAATTTATGCAGCGCTACGGCGTAAACACAGCCGGTTTTTGGCTGTTTGATACCCTTGCCCAAGCGCATAAACTCATAGAGGAAAAAGACGGTAAGGTGGTTATTAAATACGACGGTTTAGCCGGCGGAAAAGGCGTATATGTATGCTCCTCAGTGCAAGAGGCAATGGAAGCCCTTGCCGACCTTAACCAAACCTACCGCTACAGTGAATCGGAAGAATTTTTAGACTTTCTGATTGAAGAAAAATTATCGGGCTACGAAATCTCTATCATCGGCTTTACCGATGGTAAAGCTATTCAGCTGCTTCACCCCTCGCAAGACCATAAACAACTGCTCAACGGCGATAAAGGACCCAATACCGGCGGCATGGGAGCTTACTGCCCACTACCGTTTTTTACCCCCCAACTGCACACCCAAATTATGGAACAGGTGGTAAACCCCACACTGGCAGGCATTCAGGCAGAAGGCGTAAACTACAGAGGCGTTATCTACTTTGGCATTATGGTAACACCCAGCGGACCCAAACTGCTGGAATACAATACCCGATTTGGCGACCCCGAAACCGAAGTGCTGCTGCCCAGCCTCCAATCCGATTTGCTACAATTGGTGCTTGCCTGTTTTAACGGCACCTTAGCACACTGTACCCCACAGTTTAACCCGGGCTACTACGTAGATGTGGTAATGGCTGCACAAGGCTACCCAAAAACTTTTGCCAAAAACAACCCCATACAAGGCATTGCCGATGCCGAAAAAGATGCCCTTGTGTTTCATGCCGGCACCAAACGCCTGCCCGATAATACCCTGCTCACCGCAGGCGGCAGAGTACTAAATGTGGTAGGACAAGGCAACACCCTCCAAGAAGCTACACAAAATGCCTACGCCGCAGTACAAAAAATCTACTTCAAAGACGCATACTTCCGAACCGATATTGCACAAAGAGAGTTGAATGTGAAAAGTGGAGAGTGAAAAATTACGAGTTACTACTATCAGCCCGATTTTTTTTCCAGCAAAGGCGCAAGTTAGTGGTTAGTTATTAGTGGTTAGTACTCACTACTCACTACTCACTACCCGATACTATCTACATATACCCACTACTATCTACCAAAACTACCCTCTACCCTCTACCAAAACTACCCTCTACCAAAACTACCCTCTACCCTCTACCAAAACTACCCTCTACCAAAACTACCCACTAATCACTAATCACTCATAAAATGCTTCGCATAGCTATTTTCATATCCGGCAGAGGTACCAATATGCAAGCCATTACCAAAGAGGTAAACGGCGGCGTACTGAAAGGATTATGCCAGATAGCATTAGTTTTTTCCAATAAATGCGATGCAGCCGGATTAACCTTTGCCCGGCAGGAGGGTTTACCCGTAGCCTGCATAGAGTCGGCAGGTAAAAAGCGGACCGAGTTTGACAAGCAAGTGATAGAACTATTGCAGCCCTACTCAGTAGATTACATTGTACTGGCAGGGTACATGCGCATCTTATCGCCCCAATTTATCAGGGCATACCCCAACCGCATCATCAACATACACCCGGCAGATACAAGGTTGCACCAAGGACTGCACGCCTACCAATGGGCATTTGCCAACCAACTTAGCCAAACAGCCATTACCATACACTATGTAAATGAGGGGGTGGACACCGGACAAATCATTGCCCAGCAAACCGTTGACCTTACAGGCGCTACCACCTTAGAAGCAGTAGAGCAACGAGGTTTGCAGGCAGAATACCAATTATACAGCCAAACATTAGCAAACCTGTTTTTATCGGAACTAAACAAAAAACAGTAAAAATGCGCGTCAAACAACCCATTCATACGCCCAAAGGTTATTGTAATAAACAAAACCCTTATTTGCTTTGTGTACTCACAAAGTAGTTTTGGCAACCAATAAATCACTATTTCTAACTCATCATTTGCCCCAAACTATATGTGCGGAATTGTAGGCTTTACCGGTGCCAGCCCCGTGGTGTACGATATTTTACTGGGTTTAACCTCCCTGCAACACCGTGGGCAAGATGCCGCCGGTATTGTAACTTTTCATGAGTATTTCCACCTTCGCAAGGCGCAGGGGTTGGTAAGCGATGTTTTTGAAGACCGCCATATACAACGGCTAAAAGGCAATATAGGCTTAGGGCATGTGCGCTACACCACACAAGGCTCAAACGAAATGCAAAATGCACAGCCTTTTTCGGCAAACTATCCCTTTGGGCTGGCTATGGTGCATAATGGCAATGTTACCAATTTTCATGAGCTAAAAAAAATACTGTACGACGAATACCAGATTTTGCCCGATACTTCTAACGATTTAGAGCTTATTCTGTATATTTTTGCCTCCGAACTCCGCAAAACCGACCTTAAACACCTTACGCCCAAGCATGTTTTTGAAGCGGTAAAGGCTACCCAAAAATTGGTAAAAGGCGCTTATGCCGTTATAGCCATTATTGCCAACCATGGGCTGCTGGCTTTTACCGACCCACACGGCATTCGCCCATTGGTATTTGGCAAAAGAAACTCGCCCGAAGGCGTATTTTATGGGTTTGCCTCCGAAAGCACCTGCTTTGATTACTTAGAATACGACCTGCTGCAAGACCTGCAAGCCGGCGAAATAGTATTTGTGGACAGCCAAAAAAATGTGCATCGCTCCGATGGTTATCGGGAGCAAAAAGCGTTTTGCGTTTTTGAACACATTTATTTTGCCCGCGAAGATTCCGTTATCCACCAAAAATTAGTGGCAGCCGAACGGGTAAAAATGGGCAAAAAACTTGCCGAAAAGGTAAAAGCCGCCGGCTTGCAGCCCGATATGGTTATAGATGTACCCACATCGGGCTATTACGCCGCATCGGGTTTAGCCGAAGCCTTAAACATACCTTACCGGCGCGGGTTTGTTAAAAACAATTTTGTAGGGCGCAGCTTTATTGCACCCACCCAAAAAGAGCGCGAAGATGTGGTAAAAAAGAAACTAAACCCCATACGCGCCGTAGTTGCCGGTAAAAAAGTGGCAGTAGTTGATGACTCTATTGTGCGCGGCACCACCTCCCGCAGATTGGTGCAAACCCTGCGCAAAGCCGGCGCCGCCGAAGTGTATTTTATTTCGGCAGCCCCACCCATTACCAACCCCTGCATCTATGGCATAGACATGGCTATTACCACCGACCTCATTGCCTCAAACAAAACCGAACAGGAAATTTGTGATTACATAGGCGCTGATGCCCTTATTTACCAATCTTTGCCCGACCTTAAAACCCTTTTTGCCGATATGCCCGGCTGTTATGCCTGTTTTTCGGGCGTTTACCCCGTTGAAAACTCTGTTCAAATGCTCAAATTGGTTGAGCTGGAACGCATGGAAGCTAAACAGTAACACACCGGTATAACAATAGCCACCCCAAAAACACCTGTAAACCATGAAAAACACCGCTTCTTTAACCGGCTTATTAGCGCTAACCTTGCTGGTGGCGGCAGTAGCGGGCTCAATAACATTCCCAATGGCAATATACTTGCCGGACAAAAAGAGTAAGCAAAAAAACAAGACATAAAATTTTACTTTTTTTTACCGCAAAGCAAACAAAAGGTTTTCACTTTTCATTCTCCATTCTCCATTTTCCATTCCTATTTACAATGCAACACGAACTCGTTATAGTACTTGATTTTGGGGCACAATACCGCCAACTGATTGCCCGCCGCGTGCGCGAAGCCGGTGTTTATTGCGAAGTATTGCCACACAATACGCCCATAGAAACCATAAAAGCCCGAAACCCCCGCGGCTTAATTCTTACCGGCGGACCCAGCGTAGTAACCGACCCCAACGCCCCCATGGTAAGCAAAACCCTGTTTGAAATGGGCATTCCCATACTGGGCATTTGTTATGGCGCACAACTTATGGGGTATGTTATGGGCGGCACAGTGGGCAAAGCCACCCACCGCGAGTATGGTAAAAAAACGCTGCATGTAAACACCCAAAGCCCTGTTTTTAAAGGCATAAAACCACAAACCGTTTGCTGGATGAGCCATACCTATTTGGTAAACAGCCTGCCGCCCGGATTTGAAATAACCGCCTATACCGATTCATGCCCCGCAGCAGCCATTGCCAACGATGCCCTGAAACTCTACGGCGTACAGTTTCACCCCGAAGTGGTGCATACCGAAGAAGGCACCCAAATTTTGCACAACTTTTTATACGATGTATGCGGCTGCAAAGGCGATTGGGTAATGCAAGATTTTGCACAGGAAACCATAACCGCCCTCCAAAACAAAATAGGCAATAAAAAAGTGCTGTGCGGCTTATCGGGCGGGGTTGATTCATCGGTAGCAGCTATGCTGGTGCATCAGGCAGTGGGCAAACAACTTACCTGCATCTTTGTTGACCACGGCTTACTGCGCAAAAACGAAGGCGACGAAGTAGAAGAAGCCTTTAAACAGTTTAACCTTAACCTCATTAGAGTAAACGCCGGTAAGCGATTTTTAGCCAAATTGCAAGGCATTACCGACCCCGAAAAAAAACGCAAAATCATAGGCGAAGAATTTATCAGGGTTTTTGAAGAAGAAGCCCAAAAAATAGGAATGGTTGATTATTTGGTACAAGGCACTATTTATCCCGATGTGATAGAAAGCGGCACCCAACATGCTGCTACCATTAAAACCCACCACAACGTAGGCGGCTTGCCCGATGCCGTGGACTTTAAAGAAATAGTAGAACCCCTGCGCGATTTATTTAAAGACGAAGTGCGCCAAGTAGGGCTTGCCGTAGGACTGCCGGCGCATTTGGTAAACAGGCAGCCATTTCCGGGTCCGGGGTTGGCTATAAGAATCATTGGCGAGGTTACCTTTGAAAAATTGGAAGTACTGCGCGAAGCCGACCATATTTACCGCGCCGAAATAGCACATGCCGGTTTAGACAACCAAATTTGGCAGTATTTTGCCGTTTACACCGGTTTGCGAAGCGTAGGCGTTATGGGCGATGAGCGCACCTATGATACCACCATTGCCCTGCGCGCCGTTACCAGTGTAGATGGTATGACCGCCGACTGGGCGCGCATTCCGCACGAGGTTTTAGAGCGCATTGCCAACCGCATCATAAACGAAGTGCCCCATGTAAACCGAGTTGTTTACGATATTACCTCTAAACCGCCCGGCACTATTGAGTGGGAGTAACTAATTTGCCCGCCGCAAAACTTGTTGGTTGGTGCAGGTATTACCAATGTTAAATGCTTAGTCTTATCTTTGGGCAGTTTTTGCATAAAATTACTGTTGTTGTCTGCATCTTTACAGGCAACACACTCTGCAACACCATAACACCAACCAACAAATGCCACAAACGCCCCTGCTCTATACAGTGGTTAAACACTGGGTAAGGTTAGGCATGAGCGCCTATTTTAAGCGCTACGCCATTACCGGCTTGCAACATGTGCCCGCCTCCGACCCCATTATTTTAGCCGCCAACCACCAAAACGCTTTTTTAGATGCCTTAGCCATTGCCGCTCACCTCAACCGTCCGGTGCATTTTATGACCCGTGCCGATGTGTTTGCCAAACCTTGGGTTGCCCAATTTTTCCAAAACCTAAACATGCTGCCCATTTACCGCCGCCGAGATGGGGTGGACACTATTGAAATGAATAAACCCATTTTTGAGGCTACCGCACGCATCTTAAACCAAAACGGAGCCGTAGTTATTTTTCCCGAAGCCAATCAAGAACGCAAGCACAACCTGCGCCCCCTGCACAAGGGTTTTGCCCGAATGGCTTTTGGCGCTGCCGAGCAAAACCAATTCAGCGCCGAGGTAAAAATAGTGCCGGTGGGCATCAATTACAGCCATCATATTAAGGCAAGAACCAGCCTGCTGGTGCAGTTTGCTCCGCCGCTTTCTTTGGTAGATTACATGCCACTGTACAAAGAAACACCCCAAAAAGCCCTTAAAAAACTCACCGATGACTTAGCGCCGCGCATAACGCCGCTAATGATACACATACCCAATGGGCATTACCACGCTACCATAGATTACCTGCGCACCCTCTACGAGCCCGTACTTCGGCTCAAACATAAACAGCCCGATAACCTGCCTCAAAACTACCGCCGGCAACAGCTAATTGTAGAGGCTCTTCAAAAACTTGCCCTTCATCAGCCCGATATAATGGAAGAGCTGGCACACCATACCCAAGCCCTTAAGCAGCAAAACAAAACCCATGCACTTACACCCGATACCTTAGCAAAACCGTCGGCAAACATTATGAAAACGGCGCTCTACTGCATACTCATACCGGTTTTGTTGCCCCTGTTTGTGGTAGGGTGGCTGCACCATGTGCCGCTTATGAAACTCATTTGCTTTACCCTGCATAAAAAGGTAAAAGACCTCAATTTTATGGCATCGGTAAAGTTTTTGGCAGCGCTGGTAGTTTTCACCCTGTTTTATCCGCTTGTATCGCTACTGGCAGGCTGGTTATCGGGCGTATGGTGGGTAGTGCCGGCGTATCTGGCATTAGCGCCCTTTTCGGGCAAAGTAGCCTTGTTTTACCAGGAAACGCTTTGGCATCATATTCAACAGCAGTTTACCTACCGGCGGTTAATTGCCAAACCCAATACCGCCTTGCTAAAACATTACCGCCACATTTGTACCCTGCTCCACAACCTAATACCATAACCCTATTTTAATTCATTCTCTTTTATCCCATTTATCTCATGGCTGAACACAACTTGTCTTACATTTTAAACCACTTAGGCGAAGACCGCCATAATTACCAATATGCCGTATCGCCGCCGGTATTTCAAAGCAGCAATTTTACCTTTGAAAACATAGCCCACATGCGCCGGGCTTTGCAAAACGAAATGAATACACCTTTTTACACGCGCGGCTGCAACCCTACCGTAGCAATTTTGCGTAAAAAAATAGCCGCTCTTGAAAAAGCCGAAGATGCCCTCATTTTTAGCAGCGGCAGCGCAGCCATAGCCGCCGCCGTGATGAGCCAAGTAAAAGCCGGCGACCATATTGTATGCGTACAAAAACCGTATAGCTGGACCAACAAACTGCTCAATAATTTACTTGCCCGATTTGGCGTACAAAGCGCCATGATAGATGGCACAAACCCCGCCCACTACGAAAACGCCATTCAGCCCAATACCAAAGTGCTGTTTTTAGAATCGCCCAACTCGCTCACCTTTGAGCTGCAAGATATAGAAGCGGTGGTAAAAATAGCCCGAAAACACGGGCTTACTACCATTATAGACAACAGCTATGCCACCCCAATTTACCAAACACCTATTGAAATGGGTGTGGATATAGTTACCCACTCGGCAAGTAAATACTTGGGCGGACACAGCGATATTGTAGCCGGTGTGTTGTGCAGCAACCAACAGATTACCGCCCAAATTTTTGAATCAGAATTTATGACCTTGGGCGGCATTATTTCGCCACACGATGCATGGCTGATGATACGCGGTTTGCGCACGCTGCCCATAAGGCTACAGAGGGTGTCAGAAACAGCAGAGCAGGTGGTAGCATTTTTAGAAAGCCAACCATGGGTAGAAAAAATGTATTACCCCTTTTTGCCCTCGCACCCGCAGTATGAACTTGCAAAACAGCAAATGAGGGGGTGCGGCGGTTTGTTTTCGGTGCAGGTAAAGGCGCAAAGCATAGAGCAAATAGAACTGTTTTGCAACAGGCTCAGGTATTTTATACTTGCCTGCTCGTGGGGCGGGCATGAATCGCTGGCTTTTCCTATGTGCGTGTTATACACTTCCGAAAACTACCAAGGGGTAAAAAATCAGTTGCCCTGGAATCTGATTAGGTTTTACATAGGTTTAGAAGATGCACCCACGCTTCTTGCCGATTTACAACAGGCGGCAGCAGGGGTGTTTACTGAGTGAATAGTGAAAAGTTATGAGTTATGAGTTATGAGTTATGAGTTATGAGTTATGAGTTATGAGTTATGAGTTATGAGTTATGAGTTATGAGTTATGAGTTATGAGTTATGAGTTATGAGTTATGAGTTATGAGTTGCGGATTATCGGATTGGAATGTGTTAGTACCGACCTACCAACTACTCACTACCCGATACTATCTACCCACTACCAGGGCAAATAAAAAAACTTCCGGGAGGGTTAGTCGCCGGAAGTTGGTAAAGAATAAGCGTAAAAAACAAGATTGAATTGATTGTAGAGCAGAGGATAGGGAAACAAGTTTTGGCACGTATCCTTAATCGGGATTGTCGTGCAGGAAGGGATTTCGTTTTTTAATTTCGGGCCCCTTTTTTTCGTCGTCAATGAGGGAGTATTTAGAGGCTTCATTGGCATTAGCCGGCGGGGTTTCTTCAAACTGCACGTTGCGGCGTTTGTAAGCGGGTATTTCTTCCAGTTCGGTAAGGTCGTTGTTTAGTTTCATGTTCAAGCCGCGCAAACGTTTACGGCGCTCCAAAAGCAGTTTCATCTGTTGTTCGTTGGTAAGTTGCTGGTGGAGGTTGGGCTGTTTCATAAAAACATCATCGGGCTCAAGGTCGTCTTCTAAATGGGTTTCGTTTAGCAAGTGTTCGTTGTTTTTATGGTCATTACCCGAAAAATCGGGGCGTTTACGGGTGGTATAGGTAGGCGCTTCGTCTAAGGAGTGCACAATACGTTCTTGTTTTGGGGTTTTTTGCTCCTTCTGGATAATGCCTTTTGACTCAAAACCGGTAGCTACAACGGTAACACAAATTTTTTCCTGAAGCGCTTCGTCCACAGAGTTACCCCAAATAATATCGGCGTTGTTGCCTGCAGATTCCTGAATATAATTAGTTATATCAGCCACTTCGTCCATAAGTACTTCTTTGGTGCCGGAGGTGATATTGAGCAAAATGTGTTTAGCGCCACGTATGTCGTTATTATTAAGGAGTGGAGAGGCAAGCGCCATTTTAACCGCTTTCATGGCACGGTCTTCGCCGTCAGAAAGCCCTAAGCCCATAATAGCCACGCCACTGTTGCGCATTACAGTGTTTACGTCTTCAAAATCTACGTTTACATAACCGGGCACGGTAATAATTTCGGCAATACCTTTGGCGGCAACCGTAAGTACATCGTCAGCCTTAGAGAAAGCGTTAGAGAGCGAGAGGTTTCCGTGCAGTTCGCGCACTTTGTCGTTAGAAATGATGATGAGGGTGTCAACGCTTTCCTTCATTTCTTCAATACCTTTTTGCGCTTGCTGTAAGCGGCGGGGTCCTTCAAACAGAAAAGGCGTGGTAACAATGCCTACGGTAAGCATACCCAGCTCGCGGGCAGCCTTAGCTACTACGGGTGCACCACCGGTGCCTGTACCACCGCCCATGCCGGCAGTAATGAATACCATTTTAGTAGTATTGCCAATGCTTTTTTTGATTTCGTCTATAGATTCAATGGTGGCATTTTTACCCACTTCGGGTTGAGAGCCGGCACCCCTGCCTTCGGTAAGACCGGGTCCCAGTTGGATTTGCACGGGTACAGGGCTTTGGAGCAGAGCCTGTGCATCGGTATTGCAAACTATGAAGTTTACGCCTACAATGCCTTGGCGGAACATGTGATTTACGGCATTGCTGCCACCGCCGCCCACTCCTATCACTTTAATAATAGAGTGCTGGTTTTTTGGTGCATCAAATTTGATAGTCATAAGTAAAGCAATTTAAGGGTTTGTCGAATAATTGATGGAGGGTGAAAAAGTTAGTTAAAGTCTTTGGAGTCAAAGTCGCCTTCAAGCCATTCGCGGCTTTTACGGAGAAAGCGCGAAAACCAGTTATCGCCCGATGAATGGTCGTTGTCTTGTTCGGTAGGCTGGAGTTCTTCTTCTTCTTTTGTTTCGGCGTTGGTTAGGTCAAGCTGTTCTGCCGGTAGTGTTTCTTGAATGGGTTGCACTACTGCATTATTGGTGGTGGCAGCCGGTTCGGTGTGTTGGGGCATTTCAATTTCGGTAGGTACGGGATTTTTGTTAAGGGCTACCAGCAGCAAACCTATACCGGTGGCATACATGGGGTCGTTATACTCGGTACGTTGGCTGTTTACGGTAAGGTGTTCGGCGGGCAGTCCTATACGGGCATCTAAACCGGTAAGGTATTCGGTAAGCGATTCAAGGTCTTGCAGCCTTGCTCCGCCACCGGTAATGACAATGCCGCCGATGAGTTTATTTTCATAACCCGATAGTCGGATTTGGACAAACATGTGTTCCAATATCTCCTCCATTCGGGCTTGAATAATATGTGCCAAATTAACCAAAGATATTTGCTTAGGCGCTCGTTCGCGCAGTCCTTTAATAGAGATAAAGGTGTTTTCCTGAGCCTCAACAGCTAAGGCTTTACCAAACTTTACTTTCAGTTTTTCTGCTTGGTCTCGCATAACCATACAGCCCTCTCTGATGTCTTCGGTAATGATATTGCCGCCTAAGGGGATAACCGCAGTATGCCTGAGTATGTTATCTTGGTAAATGACAATATCAGTAGTGCCGCCACCAATATCCACTAAGGCAATACCGGCTTCTTTTTCCTGATGATTGAGTACTGCCGCTGCCGATGCAATGGGCTCTAATATCATTTCTACCACGCTTAACCCTGCTTTTTCAACGCATCGTACAATGTTTTGCAAAGCAGCTATTTGCCCGATAACAATTTGGAAATCGGCTTCTAAACGCACTCCCGACATGCCAATGGGCTCTTTAATGCCCTGTTCATCGTCTATGGTAAACTCTTGTGGCAATACGTGAATGATTTTTTCGCCGGGCGGCAACATGAGTTTGTGCATATCGGCAACTAATTTGTTCACATCGGTTTCTGATATTTCTTCATGTCCGTTATCGCGCATGAGGTAGCCTTTGTGCCTAATGGCTTTAATATGCTGCCCTGCAACACCCACATAAACGTGGTGTATTTCAATGCCCGATTTTCGGGAGGCTTCGGCAACTGCCGATTTAATAGCTTCTACGGTTTTGTCTATATTAGAAATAACGCCGCGCATAACACCTTCGGACTTAGCTTGACCCACGCCAAGCACTTCTAATTTACCGTGTGCATTTTTTCGGGCTACCATAGCACAAATTTTGGTTGTGCCTATGTCTATGGCAGCTACAATAGGGTTAGTTTGTTTATTCATACGCTTATTCTGTTTCTTTTTTTTGTTACAAAAATTGTTTGAGGGTAGGGTGCTTTTTAAATTTTTTTGTGATAAAAAAGTATGGGAGCCTGTGTTTGGGCTATCGGGAGCAAACAATTTGGTTGGCAAATTTTAGGTTAATCACTTCGTAAGTGTTCCAGCCCACTTGCGGCATGGCTTGGGTATAAAACACGCGGAGTTTGTTGAATTTTTCGTCTAATTGGTCGGTATTGCCTATTACAATACGGTGTTTACCCATTTTAGGAATGAGTACCATATCTCGGTCGGCATTAACGTAAATCTGCTCTACAAGTGAATTTAAAAATGGGTTGTCTTTCATATACACACATAAGTCGTAAAGTTGTTTCACCGTAGGCGTGTCTAATTCGCCGTAGGTTTGGTTATTATCGGTTATATTGCCGGAAGCAATGGGAACGCGGGCAGTAAAATGGGTGGACACGGGCATTTTTTTGCCTTCTAAACCAATGTAGTAACTGGTGTTTTGGTTATTAACCACGCGCAGCAGCGGGGTTTGCTGGCTAATTTCTGCCCATAACTTGCCATTATAGTCAAAATACAGCTCGGCAGATGCTATGTGTGGATTTGTTTCTAAGTAGTCTTCTATGCTTTGGAGGTTAACCAAGTTAATAGGCACACTAACCGAATTATTGGGCAGTTTGCCGATAATTAGTTTTTTTATGCCGTTTTCATCTACAAATCTTGCGCCTTTAGAGTAGTCAATAACCACCTCAATGCCCCTGCATACAAGCTCTCTTTGGGCATTGTGCGCCCTTTGCAACATCACCACAAAGAAGATGCCTGCCACTAACCAAGCGGCAAGAACATACAAGCGGGAGTATCGGGTAACAGAAGACACTATATGAGCGAATTTATTGGGTGTTGGTTAAATAAACTGAGCAAGATGGGTTAAGTGCGGTTATTAGGATTGCTGTTTAGTGTGTTTAAGGCGGCTGCTTTAATGTCAGGAATAAGGGTGTCTATATTGCCAGCGCCAACGGTAACCAATACCTCAAAGGAGTGGTTGGCAAGTTGGGCAACAAGATTATTAAAGGAGTAGAGGTATTTGTTTTTGTTGGGTATTTTACTGAAAATCAGGTCTGAGGTAACGCCTTCTATGGGTTCTTCGCGTGCGGGGTAAATATCGAGCAGGATTACCTCCGAGGCATAGCGGAAACTCATGGCAAAATCATGGGCAAGGTCGCGGGTGCGGGAGTAGAGGTGTGGCTGAAAGATGACGGTCATTTTTTTATTGGGGTAGAGCGCATGAACCGATTGCAGGAGCGCCGATATTTCGGCGGGGTGGTGTGCATAATCGTCAATCATTACAAAATCGGGCGTGCGCGCTATGAACTCAAACCGGCGCTTAATGCCGGAGAAAGTAGCCAATGCCTTAGCTATCTGTTCGGGTGTTAGTTGGAGCAGCGATGCTACGGTTATGGCAGCAATACTGTTTTCTACGTTATACTGCCCCTCTATATTAAGGGCAAACTCGCCTAAACGGGCGCTTTCGGCAGCTATGTTAAAGGTAAAGCCGGTATTGGTTTTTTGGAGGTTATAGGTATAAACATCGGCAATGGAGTAAAAAAGATGATAGGTTATGAGCCGATTGTGGTTTTTGAGCTGCTGCATAATAGGGACAGACGCTTTTACTACTAATGCGCCCTTGGGTTTTACGCTGTTGGCAAAAGTGAGAAATGCTTCCTCTACGCCGGCTTGTGTGCCATATACCTCTAAATGGTCGCTGTCAACGGCGGTAATAACGGCAATATCGGGCTGAAGGCGGTGAAAAGAGCGGTCAAACTCATCGGCTTCTACCACTACTATATGGTTATTGCCGGCAATAAAATTGCTGTTGTAGTTGGTCATAACGCCTCCCACAAAAGCCGTACAACCAACGCCCGATTGGTGCAGAATATGGGCTATCATACTGGTTACGGTGGTTTTACCATGCGAGCCGGCAATGGCAATGGTAAAAGATTGGTTGGTAATGAGTTGAAGCGCTTCGGAACGTTTTATCACGGGGAGGTTTTGCTCACGGTAATAGGTTAACCCCCGATGTGCGGGCGGAATAGCCGGTGTATAAATCACCAAATCGGCATCGGGAGGCAGTAAGGCGGGGTTATCTTGGTAGTAAATTGTTGCACCCTCCTGCTCTAACTGCGTCGTAAGGGCAGATGCGGAGCGGTCATACCCAAACACCTGTGCCCCTCTGTGCAAAAAATACCTTGCCACAGCGCTCATGCCAATGCCGCCAATGCCTATAAAGCAGACTTTTTTAACCGAAGACAGGGCTATCATTTTGCGGTTTTTTTTAGTGGGTTAATTAAACTGAGTACTTCGCGGGCTATATGTGCGGCGGCATCGGGTTTGGCTAATGACTGTATATTTTGGCTGAGGA
>DDVC01000176.1 GCA_002345145.1 Bacteroidetes bacterium UBA2322 | reverse complement strand
TTTAAAATTTCTTCAACGTTGCAATGCAGAAAAATTTCTACCAAGCTGTCAACTATCCATTTTATACGGTCGTCAATATCGGGTCCTGCGATGTAGCCAAACAATTTTCGTAAAAATGGATTGGATTTCGGAATTAGTTCGGCTGCTTCTTGTCTGCTGAAAGTAGGCAAGGTTGCATCATGTAAACGAGCTGCAAACATTCCGTAAGCAATGGTTTGGGCGTAAACGTCTGCAAAACCTTTAGGCGTAATGTCGTGAATAAGAATTTGTTTGAAAGCCTTCATTTGGTCTTTCAGTGTGCTGTCTTCGTGATTGGTTTCATCACTTGTCAACGCCTTTTCAATCACTTCAGAAAGAAGGCGGGCTTTGCCCGCCATCATTTCTGCCAGTCTTTTTGAACTCTTTATGGTCTGTCCAATGTGGGTACAAAAGTCTTTGATGAAGTTTTCAAAACTTGAAAAGTTCTCGGTCAGTGGTTTTATGCCCTTGTCGGTAATTTCTCCAATGGCAATTTTCATTACAAACTGTCCGTCACGGTATAAATGAAAGTCGAGATAGTCTGTAAATATGATGTTGTTTAGCGATGCTTTGTAACGGTCAAACTGTTCTTTGTTACCTGTTTTCTTTGCTCCTTCAAGGTCTTTGTCTCCTATGTCCTTTGCTTCAATAAAACCAACTGGAACATCTTTTTTTGTCAAAATGTAGTCAGGTGCTCCGCAACTTTGTCTTTTGGGTTCGTTGGTTGCTCTGATTGTCGGCACTAAACTTTCTAAAAGTTGTTGTAAGTCGCCCCGAAAGGTATGTTCGGTTGCGTTACCGAGTTTAAAGCGTTTATTTATGTTGTCAATATAGTGGCTTATGGTCATATGTGTACTTATCAATTTATTTCAGTTCTAAGATAGTTTTTTCTGTCGGTCTGATGTTGTTGGTACTGTCGTTTTAGCATCGGGCATAACGGCAGACGGTGAAAAAACCGGCAATTTTGGTGGTACAAATCGGGCGGTTGCTGTTGGTTGGGTTTTGGTTTTTTATAGTTATTACGGCGGAAACAGTAGTTTAGCTCTTATTTGGGTTGTATGGGGCATAAATGTAGCTGTTTTTTCAAAATTGTGCCGCACCAATGCATAATTGGGCATCCATTTTTGCCATTTTTCCAATAGTTGGGTTACACCCAAGGTAGTGAGGGGGCATTTTAGGTTGCAAAACACACCTACTCTTTTTACCTTCCATTTTATCTTCTGTACAAAGTTGCCCTACCTTTTTTAAACTGCCCAACTTTTTTTGCAGTCGTTATGCTTCAACTGCCTTATTACCATGCCGGCTAAAATAAACCTTACAGCAAATAGGCGCACACCCCATCAATAAAATGAACCACCACCTGCCTAATACAGATACCCATGAGTAACAGGTGAAATATACTTGCTCTTCCAAATACAGTGTATGCAGGTAAACTAAAACAACTTGGGGGTAAAAATGCCCTATTTACCGTATTACTGCTAACTTTGCGCTTCACTTTTTAAGTTCACCCAATGTTACTGATAGCTGATAGCGGCGCTACAAAAACCAACTGGATTTTAGCCAATACGGATACTCAAAATATAGTGGGAGAGTACGAAACCATTGGGTTTAGCCCTTTATTTTGTACCGAAGAGCAGGTGCTGGAAGCGCTCCGAAACAACCAAGCGCTGGCGGCTTATGCCCATATTATTGATAACCTGTATTTTTTTGGTGCCGGCTGCTCCAGCGAGGAGCGCTGCGCTAAAATGCGCAACATTTTTACCAAGTTTTTTACCCGTGCCAACATCTTGGTTGACCACGATATGCTGGGCGCTGCCATAGCCCTGTGCCATAATAACCCGGGTATAGCCTGTATTTTGGGCACAGGCTCTAATTCGGTTTTTTACGATGGTAAAAACCTGTATGAAGAAACACCTGCCCTCGATTTCATTTTAGGCGATGAGGGCAGCGGCACCCACTTGGGTAAAATGATAGTGCGCCTTTACCTTTATAAGCGCCTGCCGGCAGATTTACATGCCGATTTTGCCGCCACCTACGAGGTAAACAAAGAAATTGTGCTGCAAAAGGTTTACAAAGAAATGAACCCCAAACGCTACTTAGCCTCCTTTGCCCGATTTGCCGGAAAACATGAACAACACCCCTTTATGCGAAAATTGGTATATGACTGTTTTGCTGAGTTTTTAACCTACCATGTATGTATTTACCCACAAAGCAGTTATGCACCCGTGCATTTTGCAGGCTCCGTAGCCCATTATTTTGATGAAATTCTCCAATCGGCAGTAACCGATAAGCAACTCATTATGGGGCGCATCATACAAAAACCCATTTACGAGCTGCTCAACTATTATCTTAAAAATAAATCAGCACTGTAAACTCTTCACTCGCTTTTTACAAAATCACCCAATCTCTCCTAATTTTATGCAAAAACTGCTTACTCTTGTTCTGCCACTGGTAATTTTACTTATCTGTAAAACTGCTGCTGCCCAAGCGCCCACCGAACTCACTATTGAACAACAATTGGCTGCCTCGCAGCGGTACAACTTTTTTGCCATACCCACCCAGAGCGCTGATTTCATAAGAATGCCCTCGCGCGGTGCCAGTACCGATGTGGATGCTGTTTTTTTTAACCCCGCCGGCACCGCCTATTTGCCCGAGGGGTTGCACTTTTCTATCAGTAATCAGGCTTTGCGACAACAAACCAATATAGAAAGCAACTACCAATACATGAACCAAGTACCTACCAATTTTGAAGGGTTGGTAAGTACGCCCGTTTTTCCTACCTTGTATGGGGTGTATAGAACAGGCAGATTAGCCTTTTCGGCAGGGGTAAACCCCATTGCCGGTGGCGGTGGGGCAGAGTTTAACGGGCTGCCCGTTACAGAGCGCAATATAGCAGATATTATTCCTAATTTGCAAAACATATTCTCCCTTGCACAGGTAGATAGCGCATACAGAAGCATTGATGCTTATAGGGTGGACTTTCGCTCTACCGGTGTGGCTTTTTTTGCCGGCGCACAATTAGGCGTAGCTTACAAACTTAACCAAAAAGTGTCGTTTGCAGCAGGTGTGCGTTATGTGTTTTCGCGCATCAGCTCGCAAGGGCACACCCGAAACCTCAATATCCTGCCTACCCAAACCGGCACATGGATAACCCCAGGTGGTTACTGTGACTTCCTTAAAAGTACGGTTAGCCCGCTGAGCGCGGTAATACTAAATGTAGCCGCCGACCAACTTGATGCCAATACCGGCAACCGCGAAATAGACGTGGTACAAACAGGTACCGGCTTTACCCCCATTTTTGGGGTGCATTTACAGCCTATCGAAAATCTGAACATCGGGATTAAATATGAAATGAACACCGATGTAGAAATTACTACTAAGGTAATTGATGGTAAAGACGGGCGCGTACTCAGTAATCCCAACAGCGAACCTTTGTTTATTGACGGCTCATCGGTGCGCTCCGACCTGCCCGCACACTTGGCAGGGGGTGTTTCGTACCGTTTTCTGAACCAAAAACTAACCCTTGCTGCCGGCGGGCGCTATTTCTTCTCTAAAAATGCCAATTACGGCGGAAGAGAAAAACTCATAGATAACAACTACTACGAAATTGAAACCGGCATTGCCTTTCATTTAAATCCCGATTTAACCATCAGTGGCGGTTATACATTTGGCAACTGGGGCGTGAGTCCGCAGTACCAAACCGATGTGGACTTCTGGACAAATAGCCATAGTTTTGCCTTGGGCGGACAGTACGTGTTTTCGGAAAAAGTGGAGGTAAGCATAGGCGTTTTGCGCTCTATATTTTCTAAGGAGAGCATTACCTACACACATACACCGGTACCTGCACCACAGCCTTTTCCCAGTGTAGCCCCTTCTGAATTTACCAACCAATACAGCAAAAATGCCCTTATTTTTGCCATAGGTGCCGATTTTCATTTTGGACGTTAGGAGCCGGGCGTATCATAAGCAATAATCTGCTGTTTCTAACCTCCTCCCAAATATCTGCCAATTAATGACTACAAAAATTTCCATTACTACCATTTACCACTGTTCATTAGAGAGAGCCTTTAAAACGCCCATGCTTTGCGATGTGGCTAAGGTGCATACAGGGTTTGGGCTTATGCCCCGTGTTACCCATTGCACCGAAGATGAAAACTGGGGCAAGCCGGGCAGTACCAAAAAGATTTTTGTGGCTAAATCGCCCACTTTTGCCGGGGGCGAATCATCATTGGATAAAGTGATTGAGCGCATAGAAAATGCCTACTGGAAAATTGAGGTAAGCAATTTTAAATCATGGCTGTTGGGGTTTTCAAAATTTGTAGGCGAGTGGAAAACCACCCGGCTAAAAGAAAATGAAATTTTGGTAGAATATACTTACACGCTACATTCCGATATTTTTTGGCTCTACCCTTTAAACTGGTTATTTACCAAAACCTTTTGGCGGATTTACATGAAAAGGGTACTCAAAAATGTACGGCAATTGGCATACAATAATGAGCCTTACCTTTATGCCTAAGAGCAGTAACTCCCATTTTATGGGTTAGTAGGTGGGTAAAAATGCCTGGTAACTCTGCCACCTTGGTACGGGCAGAGCCCATTTGTCCTATCTTACACGCTATTTTTCTGAAAAAAAACAGCCATTAACACCCTAAAAATACACTCCAAAACCACAAAAAACGGACAATCTAAACTCCCCCCTTCTTTGAGGGGGGGCTGGGGGGGAGAACAAATCGGCTCTGGGGTACGGGCAGAAATCGGTTTATGTGGTTTTGACGAAAAAACATCGGGTTTGCTTATCCAAAAAACGCTAATTTTGCGTTTTATTATTTTGGACTTATCTTATCCGATTGTTGCCAAGTTGGGAAAACAGTAGCAAAGCGTTGATTATGCCTTTGAAGCCCGAAAAATAACAGTTGGATAGTTGTTGAGCCCAAAATAACTGATTTTTTCAGATTGGGGGAAAACGCTTCTTCGGGAGTATTTTCTGTGTTTTTATCATCATCTGTTCTAACTACGCTAATGATTCGTTTAAGTATCTTCTGTTTTTGTTTGCTCATAACTGCCCTTAGCGGTATAATACAAGCCCAACCTTACCACAATGAGTGGATACAACCCGATTTACCACATGCCCGATTTGCCGTAACCACATCGGGGGTTTATCGCATACCACACAGTACCATTATAGCCACCGGTTTACCTCCCATAGGCAGTGGCTTCCAGCTGTATAGAAACGGGCAGCAAGTGCCGCTATACGCCACCACATCGGGCAATTTTACCCCAGAAGATTACCTCGAATTTGTAGGTCGGGGCAACGATGGCGTTTTTGATTCGCTCCTTTTTGCCAATGCCGCAGACCAGCTCACCACTGCCCGAAGCCTGTTTACCGATACAGCTATGTACTACCTTACCTGGAACAATACGTTTCCGGCACAAAACAGCCGGTTTACTACTGTGCCCAATGATATAGGCGCCGCGCCGCCGGCAGAAACTTTCTTTTGGCACACCGTACAAAATACGGTAAACAACCAGTTTAACCCGGGTATGCCGTTTACCTACACCGGTACAACGCCGGTTAGGTTTTCGGGCTTTGATGCCTGCGAGGGTTTTGTGGGGGTAAACATAGGAGCAGGAGCTATTCAAAACTATAACCTAAACGCCGCCCAAATTTTTACCGCCGCTGCCGAACCGGCACAACTGCAAGTAAAATTAGTAGGGCGGTCAGACGAGCAGGCTTTTCCAAACGACCACTTAGTGCAGGTATCGGTAAACAATGTGCCTTATACTGAGGTAGCCTATGATGGTTTTGCCTGTATAGAAGTTTTGGTTAACCTGCCGTTAAACGTTTTGGAGAGTGGCGCTGCCACGCTCAATATAAGCTCGCTGGGCGGCGCTACTGCCATAGATGTAAACGCAGTGGCTTATTACCGGCTCATCTACCCTCATTCTTACAGTTTTAACGGCGCTTCTTTTTTTGCACTCACCTTGCCCGATAACGCCGAAAAATACTTAGAAATAGCTAATTTTAACGGGGGCTCTTTGCCTGTACTGTATGACCTGACCAACCATCTGCGGCTGCAAGCTATACAAGACGGCGGACTGCTCAAATACAAACTGCCGCAAGGTACCGCCACCGGAACCCGTAATATCTGCCTTGTTAATACCGATGCAGGGGTGGTAAATGCAGCAAATTTTACCGGTATGGTGCAATTTACCAATTTTGCCAACACTGCCAATCAGGGTAATTTTATCATCATAACGCCGGCAGCTTTTACTCAATCTGCCAATATAGCCGAGCAGTATGCCAACTACCGCCGCGCTGTACCCGGTGGCTCCCATAGTGTGCAAGTGGTTACCATAGAGCAGCTCTATCACCAATTTGCCTATGGCATAGCCAAACACCCGCTGGCTATTCGCAATTTTATTAACTACGCTGTCGATATGTGGGCAACTCCGCCACAATATGTGCTGCTGCTGGGCAAGGGCATTACCTACAACCAAGCCACTTTTAATGCCAATGCCTATAATGCGTGCTTAGTGCCTACTTACGGTGTGCCCGCCTCTGATGCACTTTTGGCTGCCCGAAACCCCAACCAACATGTGCCGCAGGTTGCCATAAGCAGGGTGCCCGCTACCAATGCCACCGAAGCCGCCAACTACTTAGAAAAACTGATAACTTACGAAAACACACAAAAAGACCTTTTTTGTGATAAAACCCACTTTTGGCGAAAGGGTATGCTTTTCCTTGCACAGGGCGATACCGGTGAGGTAGAGGTAAATGTAGCATTTTTAGAAAATAACAAACAAACACTGGAAAGCTCATCGGGTTATGGGGGCAAGGTAAAGGGCAGCTTTGTAAACAACAAATTTGGCACCATCAGTTTTCCGCAAATTACCGATTTAATTAACCAAGGCATGGGCTTGGTGCATTTTGCAGGCAATGCCAATAACAATGGCTACTGGCTCACTACCATAAACCCGCCCTCCTCACTTGCCAATGAAGGTAAATACCCCGTAATGCTGGCAAATGCTGCCCGAACCGGTAATATGTTTGATTTTACCACCGCCGTTTCTAATACCATGATAGAAAACTACACCCTTACCCCACAGCGGGGCAGCGCTGCCTATATGGGAAATGCCGATGCAAAATTTACCACAGCTACCAATAGTTTTACCCAAGAGGTTATCCAACAGTTTAATACGCTCAACTATGGACAATCTATGGCTTTGAGTATGAAAAACGCCGCACAAACCCTAATAGCAGCTTTGCCCGATGACCAGCTTATGCGTTTTACCCTGCAAACCATAACCCTTGCCGGCGACCCAGCCCTCAGCCCACTGCCACGCAACCGGCCGGAGCAGGTGATACCTGTTGATGAACTGAGTTTTAGCAACCCAGTTACCGGATTTCCTATTTTTAGTAACCCGCCGCTTATTTCCTCTCAAATGCCCGGTTTTAATGTAAAAATGGTAATGAAAAATCTGGGGCAGGCGGTGCCCGATTCTATTGACCTTGTAGCGCTGCGGTTAACGCCTACAGGTGAATTTTTGACGCTGCTTACTCAGCGCTTACCGGCGCCGGTTTATACCGATACGATTACCGTTTACCTGCCCAACGACCTGCCACAGTACAGCGGGTTTAATACTTTTACCTTTACCATAGACGGCAGCGAAGAGCTAACCGAAGATTGCGAATTTAACAACACGGCTTATGTACTTGCCGATATGCGCCCCTACTGTATTGCCGATTTGGGTCCGGCGGTGCAATACCTGCTTCCCGATGATTTCCCGTTTACCCTTACTCCCCAAGGCGATGAGTGGCTTACCTACCAATGGTCAACCGGCGAAACCACTCCTACCATTACTGTTAATAATTTTGGCGCTTATTCGGTTACCGTAACCAACGCCTTTGGCTGCATATCGGTTGATAATATCACCCTTACCCTTAATACCGGTTTGCCCTATTTGCCCGATGTTTTACCCGTACAAGTTTATCCCAACCCCTTTACCGATGTGTTGCACATAACCGGCATACAAGGTTGCAGCCTTTATTTATACAATGCCGCCGGTGTTTTAATACACCACGCTGCGCCGCTAACCGACACTTACTCGCTACCCGCCCACCAATTGCCGGCTGGTTTATACTTATTGCAGGCTGTTCACCCTCAAAAAGGAGTTGTTACACAGCGCATAGCAAAGTAGCGCGCGGGTATTACACTTGTATAGCAATTTGCCCCCCATTTTTTTAATATTAATAACCATTTTTATATTTTGTGCGGTATAGTAGGTATTGCAGTTTTTGCAGAACAGGCAACCCATTTTTTAGAGCCGCTGGAACAGGCAACGCAGGCGCTCAAACAAAGAGGACCCGATAACCAGGCTACCTACCGGCAGGGTAGAGTAGGGCTGGGGCATACCCGATTATCAGTAATAGATACCGCTCCGGCTGCACACCAACCCATGTTTGACGCATCGGGAAACTACGTTATCATCTTTAATGGCGAAATTTTTAACTACCTTTCTTTAAGGCAGGAACTATCTGCTTTGGGAGTAAATTTTGTTACCCAAAGCGATACCGAAGCGCTTTTATACGGATACATTCACTGGGGGGCAAATGTACTGAACAGGCTGAACGGTTTTTTTGCCTTTGCTGTTTACCACCTGCCATCGCAAAATCTTTTTTTGGCGCGCGATAGGTTTGGGGTAAAACCCTTACTGTATTATGCCGATGCGCAAAGGTTTATTTTTGCCTCAGAAATGAAAGCGCTAATTGCCGCCCAAATACCCCGACAAATTAATGCTGCTGCTTTGCAGGCTTATTTTCAACTAAACTATGTGCCGCAGCCATATAGTATGCTCCAAAATGTGAGCTACCTGCCACCGGGTACTTACATGGAAATGAACACCCAAACCGGCGCATTTGCCACGCACCAATACTACCAAATACCTTATGCCGGCACGCATGAAACACCGGCACCCTACACTTATGAGCAAGCACAGCGCCAATTGGTAACCCTAATGGAAGATGCCGTGCGCCTTAGGCTGGTAGCCGATGTGCCACTGGGCGCTTTTTTGAGCGGTGGCATTGATTCATCAGTAATGGTGGCTTTGGCTGCCCAACAAACACCGCATTTGCGCACTTTTTCTATAGGGTTTAAAGATGAGCCCCTGTTTAACGAAACCCGATATGCCCAATTGGTAGCTAACCGATACCAAACCAATCATACCGAGTTTTTGCTGCATACCGATGACCTGTACCAAAATTTGTTTGCTGCCTTAGATTATATAGATGAGCCTTTTGCTGATTCATCTGCCCTGGCAGTAAACATACTTAGTCGCTATGCCCGCCGGCATGTAACCGTAGCTTTATCGGGCGATGGGGCAGATGAGCTTTTTGCCGGCTACCGAAAACATGCTGCCGAACTGCGCGCCCGCAAATGGCAGTGGGCATTGGGTTTGTTTAAGGCGGCGTTACCTCTGTTGCAGCATCTGCCGCAATCTCGGAATACCTTTTGGGGCAATTTTTTTAGGCAGGTAAACCGCTTTGCCGATGGCGTAGCGCTGAGCCCTGCCAACCGCTACCTGCGCTGGGCAAGCATTTTAACCCCCGATATGGCTGCTGCTTTACTGCTAAATCCGGTAGCTGAACCTGCTATACCCGCGCCCCCTATTGCCGGTACCGATTTTAACCAACTACTCCTTGCCGATATGCAAATGGTGCTGCCTTCTGATATGCTTAAAAAAGTGGACAGCATGAGCATGGCGCATGGGTTAGAGGTGCGCACACCGTTTTTAGATTACAGAGTAGTTAATTTTGCTTTTGCGTTGCCGGCATCTTATAAGATAAACGCCCAAATGAAAAAGCGGATAGTGCAAGACGCTTTTAAACACATGCTGCCACCACAGTTATATAACCGACCCAAACAAGGGTTTGAAGTGCCAATGCTGCGCTGGTTAAAAACGGGGCTGTACCCGATGCTTACACAAAACCTACTTCACCCCGATTTTTTGCACCAACAAGCCATTTTTAACCCCCAAACCATAACTCACTTGCTTACCCGCCTAACAAGCAACAACCCTGCCGATGTGCCTGCTACCATTTGGGCGTTGTTGGTTTTTCAGTACTGGTGGAAAAAATATTTCGTTTAGTTTGTTTTACACCAAATAAGGGGGTTAGTTGGTATCCCACCAAAGGGGGGTTTGCATATCGGGAGCCGGTTTAGGGAAATTGGCGTTCAGCAGCTCCTCTTGTTCGGGATATAGTAAGCGGCGCGGAATTTGCCCGTTAGGATTTTGATTGGTAATGCCGTTAGGGTTAGGCTGCATGGGTGGCAGTTCGGTGCGGCGATAGTCTGTCCATGGTTGAGATTGGGTAAAGAGGGCAATGTATTTTTGGGTTAAAATGGTGTTAAGGTCTTGGTCAAAATTGCCGGTTAGTGTGGCGCGGTCAGTTATATAGGTATTGATGATTTCATCAGAAACGGCATTGCCCGATATTTTTGTTACAGAGCTGCGCACCGCTTCTGCAAGGGCATCTTGGGCATTAGCGCCGGTTCGGAGCAAACACTCGGCTTCAATAAATTTTTGCTCGGTGTAGGTAATAATAGGAATGGGTGATGCCAGTGAGGCGTAAAAATCGCCCACTATGGTATCTGCCGAAAAAGGTTTGCGCTTAATGAGGTAGGAACTGCGCGGGTCGCCAAGTAGCAGATTGCGCAAATGGCTGTCAATGAGCATATTGGGCGTTTCTTTGTAGTACTGGTAAATGGGGTTGGGCTCTGAACTGGTATTGGGATAAACGTATTGCATATCTTGTGCTGAGGAGGTAAACCCCTGCTCTGTAAGTGGCAGTATTTGTTCGGCTAATTGCGGAAAACGGTTGCTAAGGTGAAGCCGGTATCGGGCTTTAAGGGCATAGGCGGCACGTTTCCATGCGGTTAGGTTGCCCTTGTAAATAAGGTCATCATTACCCGGTTTATACACACTTTGACTTGCCGATAAATCGGTAATTGCCTCATCGAGCAGGTTTTGAATGGTTTGGTAAATTTGCTCTTGCGGGTCAAAAGCAGGATTGAGGTTGTTTTTATCAAAGGCTTCGGAGTAGGGAGCATCGCCCCAAATTTCGGTTACAGTGCCCAGTGCAACAGCCATCATTACCTTTGCTACTCCGCCGTAATGGGGCGATTGGGTAGCCTCGGCTTGGTTAATGATGGTGTTTAGGTTCATCATCGGCACACCATAAAGGTCACTCCACATGTAACCAACAAAGGTTTTGTTTACATTGTAATTATTTATATCCAAATCTTGCCCAAAAGCGCCGCGCGTGTGGTTGCTAAAAATGTTGGTGTATCTAAACACTGCGCCACCCAGTGTGTTTGCTAATCTACCTTGTGCGGGAGGTAGCAAAGTGTTTAAGGGTACCTGTGTAGGGTTGTTGGGGTTGGTGTTGATTTCTTCCATTTCGCAACCTATTCCCAGCAGCAGGGTAAACAGGAGTAAGAGCGGAGTAAATTTCGGCATAGAAAAGGATATTTTAAAGTAAGCTGTTGGCAACAAACAAGCATTTGCAGCGCTCTTTACAGGGTTTGTATTGATTTTACCTTTTATTTGCCCATTTTTGCCTATGCTGCCAATGGGCGTACTAAAATAACAATACTTGACTGCTTGCCCCAATTGCCATTTCTAAGAAAGTAGGCAAAATAGTATTATGGGTAAGTACTATTTTATCGGGGTCTTCAAGGTGTGTAATGGTATCGATGTATTTTTTTTCGCCGTGTTGTGCAATGAGAAGGTTTCTTTTTTCCTCAATTTTGAGGTAATAGCGAAAACCTTCGGGGTCTGCTTCGGGGTGAAATTGGGTGCCAATGATGGCGTCATTAAACCTGATAGCCATTACCGCTCTTTCTAAGGGTACGTGAGGGCGGTATTTTTCAATGCAAAGCAGGGCGCCACCCATTTCTTCAATACGCTTTAAATTGGGCTGGGTAACCTGCCAGTCACGGGAGTCCACAGCCCAAAAAGGGTTATCAAGATTGGCAAAAAGAGGTTCGTGTAGCCCTTCATCGGTTTTATGTATGGGCATCACCCCAAAAGAAGTGGATTTGCGAAGCGATACATGTGCTAAACCATAGTAGCGGCAAAATAGCTGGAAAGAGTGGCAAATAAGAAAAACGCTTTTTTTGTCATTGGGGCAAATGAGGTTGTGGTGCATAATGCTGTCTAACAACCCAAAGTAGCGCTCTTCCCATAAGCTGCCTTCGCTATCAATAGGACTGCCCGGACCACCGGTAGAAATATAGGCATCGTACTCTAAACCCGGTACTTCTGCACCACCTCGGGTATCAAACACATCTACCTCAATATCGGCATCTTTGTAGTGGGCAAAATTGTCAATGATTTCTTGGATACTTCTCATGCCTTGGTTGGCATGACCGTCGTACATATCTAAGATAGCAATACGAGCGTAAGGAGAATACATGGTAGAAAAAACTTGTAGAATGGAGGAATAGAGGATTGTGGTAAAAATGGAAAGGTGTAGTTGTGTTTAAGACGTTCGGTTTAAAACAAGTTACATACAAAATAAGTTCAACTAAGTGGCAGGTTGAGTGCCCGACAGATGTACAGATTAAGTGCCTTGCAAAGTTTGTTCCAAAATAAAATCAACCACTTTAATGAGGCTGCCGGTTTCTTCAAAAACAGCAAGTTGGCGGTCAGCGCCGGTACCGTTTTCCAGCATGGTGTGTACGTAGTTAATAGCTTCGCGGCTGCCCAGTTCGTCAACCACATCATCAATAAAATCAAGCAACTCTAAAATAAGTGAACGGGTGCGCACTTCGGTTTCTTTACCAAAATCAATAAGTTTGCCGTCAATGCCGTACCTGCTTGCACGCCATTTATTTTCGTTAATAAGGGCGCGGCTGTAAATCATGAAATTGAGGTTTTGGCGGCGCAATTTGTATATTTTAGCCACCAAAGCCTGAAAAATAGCGGCAATTGCTATGGTTTCATCTACCAGCATCGGGATATCGCAAATGCGAAACTCAATGGTATCAAAAAACGGGTGTACTCTAATATCCCACCATATTTTTTTGGCGTTGTCTATACAACCTGTTTTAACCAACAGGTTTACATAGCTGATAAACTCGGCATAGCTGTTAAAAAAATCGGGGATACCGGTGCGGGGAAATTTGTCAAACACTTTGGTTCTAAATGACCTGAAACCGGTATTTCTGCCTTCCCAAAACGGGGAGTTGGTTGAAAGGGCATATACGTGTGGCAGAAAATAGCGCACGGTATTGGCTATATGAATGGCTAAATTTTTGTCTTCCATACCCACGTGTACGTGCAGCCCAAAAATAAGATTGGAGCGGGCGGCTTCCTGCATTTCATTTATAATGTCTTCGTAGCGTGGGTTGGGGGTAATGAGTTGAGTGGACCAATGCGAAAACGGGTGGGTTCCTGATGCCCCGATGCGCAAGCCAAGCCCCTCGGCAATATCAGACACGGCGCGGCGAAGGTTTTTAATTTCCCGACGGGCTTGCTCTACGTCTTGGCAAATGGTAGTGCCTACTTCAACCACTGCTTGGTGCATTTCGGCTTTTACTTTGTCTTCGAGTGTTTTTGCGGCTAATTCAACAATTTTTTGGTCGTGCGATTTTAGTTCCCGCGTATCGGGGTCTATTACCATGTACTCTTCTTCTATGCCAAGGGTAAATTTGGGCTGCATAATGGTAGGTTACGGGTGTAAAAATGTGGGGTTGGGTTTTTGTTAGAGCGGCAAAAATACCATTATGCTTTTAAATTGTTTGCTACTTTGGCAACAAATAATTTTTGCCTGAGGAGTTTTGTGTATTTATGGTAGGGTAAATGCCAACCTGTGTTGTGCATTTTGCTGCCCAATAGCCGTTACAGGCGAAGTAATAGCTTCGCTATATGGTAAACCGTTGTAGGGGGTTTCCATTTTCTGCACCCGTTTTGGGGTAGCACAATAGGTATTGAAGTAGTTGGTAGGTATGGCGTAATTGGGTAGTCAGCAATTGTTACGCCTCTATGAAGAGCCGGGTATTTACTCGTTTATGAGTCTTACGGTAGTGCTTGCTCCAATCCAGCAGCCTACGCTAAAAGAGTCGCCGTTTTTATATCCGCGCATAAATCCTTCGCTGGTTTTAGGGTAGTATTGTCGGTAGCGGTTAATGGCTTGTGTAGCTTCGGCGGTAAAATCGGGGTCCACATCTCGGGCTTTATCCCACATATCGGTAGCTACCCATGTTACAATTTGGCTATCCCAGCCGGTGCCGGGTCCGCAGAGTTTACCGCTTGAAGCATACAAATCGCCTATAAACATGTAGGGTTTACCCCAGCCGGGGCGCAGTTCGGCAGCTTTTTTGGCGTATTTTCGGGCTTGTGAGGCGGTGTTGGCGGTTAAGCCATCGCCTTTGCGGCGTTCAAGGCTTGCCATTAACATGTAGAGCGAGGCTTGTTTAGCGGCGTTGGGCTCTAATTTAATAGCGTCCATAACGTATTTTTGAGCGTTGTTGTTGTCGCCTTTATCGGCATACATTTGGGCTATTACTTTAGCGCGCTGGGCATTGGGCTCTAATTGATAGAGCTTTATCATTACCTCGTTGTAAAGTGCGTCTGATTTGCAGTTAGCTCTGCTCAATCGGGCGTAAAAGTTGTTTACCACTGCCAGGTCATTGGGGTTAGCTCTGTATTGGGCTTCGTAAGCGCTTTTTATTTCGGCACAAGAAGCAGTGGCGGCAACGGTGGTAGTGGTGGTGGTGGTGGATTGTAATTTTTCAGCTATACCGCTGATTAGTTCCTGCACTTGTCGGTATAAATCGGCTTCTTCGGCATTATTGGCAAGGTTATAGTCTATTATATCGGCAATTTTATTGTACTGTTCCAGCGTTTGCTCTCTTGATACCTTTTTTTGGTTGTACTTGGTAAGCCAGTCGTTAAAATAAGGTATAAGCAGGTAATACGCCGTTTCTTCCTGTTGAATACCTACTGCCTGATACACCAACTCCATATAAGTTTTTGTATCCCAGGGGCGAAGCTCTTTTAGTTTAACAGCTTTCCAGGTAGCTACTTCGCCTTCCTCGCCAAAGTACTGTGTGCGGCGGTCAAAAATCATGAGCATGGTATCAATGTATGCCTGTTTTTTGAGCGAGTCGGTGGCTTGCTGGGCAAAGGTTTCATACATTTTAACGCCGTTTAGATAGGTAGTTTTTCGGGCAGCCGGTGCATTGTTGTAAACGTATTTCCAGAAGGGCAAAGCATCGGGATATAAATTGTGTTTGAAATACTCTCTGTAAAGGGAGTAGTTTTTCACTGTTTCCAGGCTATCGGGTCCCCATTTACCGGTTTCGACATCTATTTGGGCATCAGCGTCTAACTGTACATTGGGTTTCTCTTTATTTTCTGTTGCCGGTTGGGTGGTTTGCTGTGTTTCTTTGGCAGTTTTTGAGCCGCACGAGGCAAGGTAAGTTACACTTACTAATAAAATAAAGGCATAAAGGAAGGTGCGATGTTTCATTGGTTGTATTTTATTGTTTTGGGTGTAAAGGTAATGTTTGTTTGGATTTACAGTGTTATGGCTTACCCTTGCAAACCGTATATTTGACTTGGGGCAGGGCAATTGGTTAATAAGTAAAAGTTTGTTTGTATATTTTGGGGTAGTTTAGCGCTTTGTCAATGTAAGTACGTACCATTTGACTTGGTCTTAACTAAACTCTTTATTTTAACCACAAAGAACACAAAGGTTAGCACAAAGGTCACAAAGACTTTGTGTTCTTTGTGTAAAATGTTACCAATTAGCCTGCAAACACGCCATCAATTTGAATTAGCCGGTAGCCAAGTATATACAAATACCCTCTCTTTTTTCTTTGCGCCTTTGCGTCTTTGCGTGAAATAAAGTATTGCGTGAAATCTAACCAATTAGCCTGCAAATACGTCATGAACTTGCAGGGTGAGCTGTACCAAAGTAGTTACTTGTCAACAACATATTGCTGTTCTACTAAAAAGTAGTTGAACACGCATATTAACCGCCAATTTTTGCAGAGATGGATAGGTGAAATTCTTTTTCACCGCAATTGTGCCTCTTGTTACCTCACCAGCATTACGGTTCCTTTTCGTTCAAGGGTAATGCCTATGGGGGTTTTCATGGTAATGTAGTAGGCATACACGCCTTGTGGGGCAAGTTGTCCTTTAAAATTACCGTCCCAGCCGTCATCGGGGTTAGTGGTGGTAAAGAGCACTTCGCCCCAGCGGTTCATTACCTGCATAAGGTAGCCATCGGCATTAGGGTATAGTATGATTGGTTTAAATATGTTGTTTATTCCGTTGGGGGCAAAGGCATTTGGCACAAAAATGCGCGGGGCTTGGTTAATGCAAACGGTATTAGAAAAACTGCTCAGCATATCGTTAAACCCGTCGGGGCAGGCTATTTGATAAATGGCTTCTATGCGGTAGCAGTAGCCGGGCACGCCGGTATCTTGGCCTAAGGGGTCTTCATATTCCAGCACATTGGGTGGCAGGGTGGCAAGGAGCGCATAATTGTTATCATTAATAATGCTTCGGTAAATGTTATAGTTAAGCAAGGTGGCATTGGTGAGGTAAAAGGGAGTCCAATCTAAGCCATTGGTAAGGTTAAACTGGTCGCGTGCGCGCAGGCGAATGGTTTGTGCAATGCCGGAGTAGGTATTTTGGTTACAAACGTTAAAGTGCTGAATTTGGTAGGTATAGGCAAATCGGCGGGTTTCGGTATTGGTATCGGTAAAGTTCATGGTAGCGGAAATGGGGCTTGGCAGGGTATAATCGGCATAATTGGTAAGGGCAGTACTGTCGGTTTGGCTGCGGCGTATGCGTATGCCATTAAGCGGCACGGAGGTATCTATGTTCCAGGTGAGAAAAATGGAGTCGTTCTGTCCTACGGTAATATTGGTGAGGCAGATAAAATCGGGTGCTTCGGGAATAAAAATGGAGGCGCACACAAAATTGGAATTGGAAATATCGATATTATTATCTCTTCGGGCAACAATGCGGAAGCAGGCGTTGGTTTCGCCATCGGGAATAGGATAGGTAAAGGAAGTGGTAGCGGTATCTAAATCGGCAATGGTAGAAATGGCTACATTGTTGGCATCGGTTAAAATGAGGGAGTAGCCCGATATGCCTGTGCCCCAGCCGCGGTATTTAGTCCAATTGAGGGTAATTTCGCTCAGGCAATCGGTAGTGCCTGCGGTGAGGTGAACGGTTTGGTGTGGAATACCGTTATCTGGACCCGGGGTTACATTGGTACAGCCGTCAAAGGAGGCTATTTTGTAGGCTTCGGGTTGTGTGCCTGGTTGTGCGGCGGCATCTTGGTAAAAAGTAGCAGCGGGGTTTAACAGGGTATCTATGGGTATGTAATTGCCGTTTATGTCGGCGCGGTAAATAATGTAACCGGCGGTTTCGGGCGAGGAGCTGGGCAGCCAGTTGAGTTGTACAGTGTTGTTGTTTAAAACGCTGGCGGTGGTTATAACGGGCGCTACGGGTGGTTGTGTGTCTAAGGTTTGGGAGGGGGCAGAAACCGCGCCGCCACACTGGGTTTCCATATAGTAATACAGGGTGGTGGTGGGGTTGGAGGTTGCATCAACAAAGGTGGTTTGGAGTGCATCGGGAATGGTGGTAAGCAGGGTAAAAGGTCCTGCCGGGTTATTGGCAACATATATATTGTAGGCGGTAAAGGTAGCGCCGCAGTTGGTGCCGCCGGTTCCGGGTGCCCAGTTGAGCTGCACATTACCACTGAGCAGTATGTTTACGCATTGCAAATTGGGTGCGGCGGGTTGGGCTTGCAGGGTGGCGGTATATGGCAGTAAACTTGCTCCGCCAAACAGGAGGAGGGCAAAAAGCAGAAAAAAGGAGGTGTTATGTGCAATTAATTTGATAGAAAACATGGGTATTTTTTTATGTATTGCTGTGGGTAAAGGAGTTTTATAGGTATCGGGTTTAATAACGCATGATGCGCGCTTTTTGGTTTACCAAATGGCAAATGCAAGACGCAATATGGGGTAAAAGTGTTGCACCCAATTATATTTTTAGGTTTATGCGCCGGCTACCACTTGGGTTAGGCTATTGGGGTTAAGGTAAAGTTGGGCATAGTGGTTTACCTCTTCGGAGGTCATATTTTGTACCATTTGCACTAATTGGGTGTAGTGGGTTTCGGTTAAGCCGTACATGTATAAACCTTGTACTGTGGCAAGGGTGTTAATGGTGCCGTCTATTTGCCCCAGCAATTTGCCCAGTGTATAGTTTTTTGCGGTGAGCAGCTCATTGGGCGCTACGGGTTGAGTTTGGAGGCGGTGAATTTCTTTGTAAATTTCTTCTACTGCCGCCTGCCATACGTTTTGACCTACCTCGGCAGCTATATAAAAATAACCACTCTGGAGCATGGATACCAACGCTGAGTAAATGCCATAGGTATAACCTTTGTCTTCGCGTATATTGCGCATGAGCCTTGACCCGAAAAACCCGCCCAAAAGGGTGTTTACAAACAACAGGGGCATATAATGCGGGTGGTTTTTGCTAAACATGGGTTTACCTATAAAGAGGGCAGCCTGCAAAGAGCCGGGTTTGCTGATGTATTCTTTTGCCGGTTGGTAGGGTGGGGCAGGGGCTATGGTATGCTGCGGCGGAGGTGGGCTATTCCAAGTGGTAGCGCCAAGGTACCGGTTAATGAGTTGTAGGTGTTGGTTAGTAAATTTACCTCCAATATAGGCGGTGCAGTTTGCCGGCGTATAGTGGGTATGGTAAAAAGCGTGCAGCATGGAAGTTTGTATAGCATTAATGGCATCGGGCGTAGTTGGGTAGCCGTAAGGGTGGCTGCTGCCATAGAGGAGTGCTTTAAACCTTTGTTCGGCAAGGTAATCGTTTTTTTGTTGTGCAACAGCTAATCTTTGCCGGGCTTTTTGTTTTTCGGTTTGGAGTTCCTGCTCCGGAAAAGTAGCTTGTGTAACCAATTCCTGCAAAATGGGCAGCAGGTGGGGCAAATGCCGAGTAAGGCACGATAGGTTTACTTCTGCATGGTTAGCGCCGGTGCGGGTAATGAGGTTAGCGCCGTAAAATTCTATTTTTTCTGCCAACTGACGCGAGGTAAAATGGGCGGTGCCTTCTTCTATAAGCGAGTTGGTAAATTTTGCCACTAAGGGCTGGGGCTCTTGCCACTTGCCTGCGTTAAAAATTAGTTTAATAAGTATTATGTCTTGGGTTTCTGTATTAAATAGGTAGGTTTGTAAGCCATTGTTTAACTTTACTGCTTGCGGCGGTTGTAAATGCAATTGGGTAACGGGCTGAAGTGAGGGGGCAAGGCTTCGGTCTAAGGTGGTCATAAAGAGTTGATTTTTTGCAATAGTGGGCTGTTGTAGGGCAAATCCAAAACAGCAATCAGGTATTTTGGCGGGTTAAAGTGCAAAAGGGGTAAAAAACGCTACTGCCCGATAGTGGGTTGCCCGCCTGTTTACCAAAGCACAAAGGTAGCCGATTTTGGCGGCTTTTGCAAATGGCAGGTTATATACCGGATGGGGTATATATGCCCCTGCAACCGGCGGCAACCAATTTGGCTTGCCCGACACTATAAATAAAAACCGTTTGTACCTTTTTCGGCTACTTGTGAGCAGTTTTACCAAACTTCCGCTTGCATATCAATCAGGTCGTGGTTGTTTTTGGGTGTATTGTTTTCAAAAAAATGCGGGTAGTAGGTTTGCAGCTCGGTTACAAATTGCTCAAAAGGAAAATCGGCAAACTCGCCGTGGTAGTGCAGGTATTCCATGTATTGTTTACCATGGTGGTCAAACTCCTGAAAAACAGCATCGGTTATGCCGTTAAAGGGCAGGGGCTGTACGCCAAATTTTTGGCAGAGCGATTGGTTAAAAGCGGGGGTGGCTTTTACCCATGTTCCGTTTAGGTACAGCGATACATAACCATGAAACACAAAAACATTGGTGCGCAGGGCGCGTATAAATTTTTCGGTGGCAAGGTGATTGCGCACATTGGCAAAGCCGAGTTTATTGGGTATGCCTACTGCACGGGCTGCTGCTGCCATGAGCAGGGCTTTTTCTATACAATACCCCCGCCCGCGCGCTAAGGTGAGCGAAGCGCTTATGGCATCGGGGTTAAGGTCTATATGGTAAGGGTCGTATAAAATACCGTCTCTAACGGCATAATAAATGGCAACGGCTTTTTCGGTATCGGTATGGCAGTGTTGGGTTGTTTTTTGGGCAAAAGCTATTACCGCAGGATGATGGCTGTTGATAAAGGGGGTGGCAGCTAAGTAGGGGGCAAAAACCTCAGTCATAAACGGTATAAATGGGTTAACAAATGGTAAATAAGTACAAAAAATCGGGTTAAGGCGTACTTTTGCAACCCAAAAAACAATTGTACAGGATTTAAGGTTACAAAGCTAATGAAAAAAATCAACTTTTATGCCGGACCTGCCATATTGCCGCAGGAGGTATTTGAGCAGGCATCGGCGGCGGTGCTCAATTTTAAAGATACCGGTTTGTCTGTTCTGGAAATTTCGCACCGGAGTGCGGCTTTTGAGGAGGTAATTGAAGAGGCGCGCCAATTGGTAAAAGAGCTACTCAATTTGCCGCCCCATTATGAGGTGTTGTTTTTAGGCGGTGGCACCAGTATGCAGTTTTGCCAGGTGCCCTACAACTTACTGCGCCCAAACGGTAAGGCAGCTTATATCAACACCGGCGTGTGGTCTAAAAATGCCATTCACGAAGCCCGATTATTTGGGCTAACCGAAGTAATTGCTTCCTCTGAAGACGGAAATTTTTCTTATATTCCCGATGTGCCTTATGTGGGTAGCGAGTACGATTACCTGCACATTACTACCAATAACACCATTTTTGGCACACAGTACCACCAATTGCCCCAATGCGATTGCCCGTTGGTGGCTGATATGTCATCGGATATTTTTTCAAAACCCATTGATGCCACCCGATTTGACCTTTTTTATGCCGGAGCGCAAAAAAACTTAGGTCCGGCCGGCGTTACGTTGGTGGTGGTTAATACCGATATTTTGGGTAAAACAGACCGCCCTATTCCTACTATGCTGGATTATCGTATCCACATTAAAAAGGGGTCTATGTTTAATACGCCCCCCGTTTTTTCGGTATATGGCTGTTATCTTACTTTGCAGTGGATTAAAAAGCAGGGTTTAACCGCCATAGGCAACCAAAACAGCCTTAAAGCAACGTTGTTATACGATGAAATAGACCGAAACAGCTTGTTTACCGCCACCGCCCGCCCACAAGACCGCTCACAAATGAATGTTACCTTTACCATTAATAAGCCCGATTTAGAGAAAAATTTCTTGCAATTTGCACAAGAAAACAACTGTGTGGGTATAAAAGGGCACCGATTGGTAGGTGGTTTTAGGGCATCTATATACAATGCCATGCCCGTAGAGGGGGTTAAAACGCTGGTAGAGGTAATGCAAAAATTTGAAGAAATGTACGCATAATAGTCAAGTTTGCCCAAATTGTCATTGTTTTGTAAATTTTACTTGGTTTGCGGAGTAATCTCTGTTAGCTTTGTGCCACCTTGCTGCTTTAAGAGGGAGTAATTTGAAGGAAAAACAAAAGCGGCACACAAAACAGGCTAAGGGCGCTTTTCTTACTATAAAAAAGCCAACAACCCCCGCATACAACACGTGCAGGGGTTTTTTTGTGCTTATTGGCTTGAATGGGTTAGGAATGTTATGTATTGGGCAGTGGTGTAAAAAAACGTGGCATTTGGGTACACCCCTTTATGAAAGTCTTAACATTCTGGGGGTGTGACCCGAGTTTGATGTAAAAAGGTACAGAAAGGTATGAGCGCAAAACCGGCAAAAATTAGCACATGGATAACACGGATGGCGCTGATTAACGCCG
>DDVC01000045.1 GCA_002345145.1 Bacteroidetes bacterium UBA2322 | reverse complement strand
AAAGTTTGGCTGCAAACTGCCAGATTCCGTTTTTCTTTTCATATACAAATACAGCGCCTGCACCTATCCCGCCGTCGCTATTTTGCGGAGCGCCAATTACCGCTCTATTGCCCGATACAGCAACACTATTACCAAACTTGTCAAAAGCAGCAGGATTGGGGGCTTTAATGGTTTGCACCTTTTGGTTAAAGTCCGATTGTCCGTATTTACTTACATATACAGAGCCTGATTGTGTTGCGATATTATTATTTAGCGGTGCGCCAACAAGCACCTCATCAGCATTGATAACTGCCAATGAATGCCCGAAGCGCTCGTCTAAACTGCCCGACCCTAACCACATGTTTACACAACCATTTTGCCAAACCATACCGCTTGTACCGCCAAAGCCACCGTTTCCGCTTAAAGGAGCGCCCATTAATACATTGGTGCCAGTGCTAAAAAAGGCAAGAGAGCGACCTAAATCGGGTCCTCCATAACAAGAAGAAATGTTTGAAAGTCCTGAATTAGTATTGGCATCGTATCTGAACACCGCACCATTGTTGGCATTTCTACCGGGCGAACTGATAGCAACATTATTGCCGCTAATAGCTAACGTGGTTCCGAAATATTCATTTCCATTAGTTCCAAGGTTACCCCAAAAATCGGTAGGTTTTTTAGTATGGGCATGCGCCCAACTGTTTGAAGTAGTGCTGAAATTATAAACCATTACTGCGCCGTTATTTAAGCTGTAATTTTGGTTAACCGCCGAACCCCAATACCATGCATTGGGTGTTCCTACTACAATTCTGTTACCATTGCTACTTAATGCTACCGAAGTGCCAAATTGTTGATTTTCATAAGTATTTGTACTAGTGGCTGTACAGATATTTGGCGGGCAGGCATATTGCAAATTAAATGTTTCAGACGGCTTAGCCAGCACTGCCGATTCTGTCCAAGTACCGCCGCTTTCTCCTTTAAATACAAATGCGTTACCCGGATCTCCCGGCGCGCCTACTACTATGGTACTGCCTGCAAGTGCTACTGCATGACCGGCTCTGTTGTAAGCGTTAGAAATACTGGGCACTAATTTCACCGATGAACTTGCAGTAATGGAAGTAGGCGGGGCAGCAGTTTGGGTACTGCCTGCATCGCAAGATGCGTTGGGGTCAGATTCGCCCAAGCCCGATTTAAAGGTAATTACACAATACTGGTAAATAGATTGCGAATTTACGGTTAGGTCTTCATAAGAAGTAGTTCCGAGGGGGCGGGTGGCAATTAAAAATCCGTTTCGATAAATGCGGAAAGCGCGCCCGGATAAGGCAGAGCCGTCTGCCCACGTAATGGTTACCTTGTTGGCAAATGTACCATCGGTAGCCTGTACATTGGTGGGCGATTTAATTTTAGCCATACCCGTACCGGTTGAGCGCTCCGAATCGCCAAATACCGGGCTGAACGATTCAATCTGGTATTCGTAGGATTGCAATGAAGTAATGCCGCTAAGGTCGGTAAAGGTAAGCGTAGCGGCGCTGTTAATGGTGGTAAGCAGTGCGCCATTTCGGTAAATGCGGTAACCGGTTGCTACGTTTGAGCCGTTGCTCCAGTTCAGCACAATTCTATCTTCATGGTTAGGCGTACCATTGGTGATGGAGGTAAAAGTGGGCTTTACGATGCGAATTTTACCCTTGTCGCAGGTTTGCGAGGAAGTACCCCAACTGCCGTGGTAGAGTTCTACGCAGTAGTTATAGTCGGTAAGCCCCTGTACGTCCACATCGGTGTACATAGTAAAGAAAATAGGCAAATCGGCAATTAACACGTTATCGCGGTAAATGCGGATACCCTCTGCTACGGTGCCTATGGGGAGTGTCCAAGTTACATTAACCTTATCTTCAAAAGCGCCATCGGTGGCGGTTACACTATCGGGCGGACGAATACGGTTGCCGCCAAATTCGCACAACGCCTCCGATTCGCCAATGGTGCTATGATAGGCTACCAAACAGTACTCGTAAATTTGGTTGGATACAGCGTTGTAATCGTCAAAACTTGTAATAGTAGGGTCGTTTATAGTGATAAGCAGCGTGCCGTTTCGGTAAATCCGGTAGCCGGTGTTCATGCTGGTAAGGTCGCGCGTCCAACTCATGGCGGTGCGGTCTTCATAGTAGTCCACACTAAAAGCAGCGCCATTAAACGGGTAGGTGGGCGAAAAAGTGAGGGGTTTTTTAATAGAAGCCGAACCTAAATCACATGTTATGGCTGAGGCTATCACCGTTCGGGTAATTAAAGTGTCATAAACATAGGTAGTATTGGCAAAAACGGTGTCTAAGGTTTCTACATTATAGGTAATCGGGTTGCCCGCAATGGTATCTATAATACGCAGGTAGGGTTGGTAGGGGTCGTTAAGAGAGGTAACCACTGCCGGAATGGTATCCAAGTCATAAATAGTTTGTTTAATTTCAAAAACGGTATCGTACTCGGCAAAATATTGTTGCAGGCAATAATCATACTCAATGAGGGAGTAGATATTGAAATCGGTATAAGTAGAAGCAGAACTGGGCAGGGTATCAATGATGCCGCTGTTTTTCCTTATAAGAATACTGTCCCTGATAATGCCACCCACACATTTAGGATTTGGCAATCCGCTCAAGGTACTTACATTTTGCCAGTTCAGCACAATACGGTCTTCAAACAAGTCATCGGAGGCGGTAAAGTTTGCCGGCGAGGCAATGGTACCTTTGTAACCCATATCGCATCGGGGCTGCGATTGCCCCCATGTTGGGTGATTGGCTACCACACAATAGTTATACAAAGTATCTAAATCAACGGCAGTATCGTCGTAGGGGTTAGATGCGTTAGCAATGGAAGCGAGCAGGTTGCCGTTTTTATACTTGTAAATGGTGTAAGAAGTAGCAGTAGTATTAGGGTGGGGAGTCCAACTTATTCGAACATGCTGTTCAAAAACCCCATCGGTTGCTGTTACAGTAGCAGGTTGGGCTAAGAATTGGTAAAAATAAGCTGCTCCGGCATTGGTACCGTTTTGTGTATCGCGGTAAGCGCCAATAACCGCTGCATTATTGCTCAGAGCCACTGCATACCCAAACTGACTGGCGGCATTACCCGGTGCAGTAGGATTAAGGATATTGGCAAATTGTGTCCAAGTAGAACCGGAAAGAGTATAGATGTACGCGTTACCGGCAGCAGTGTTTTTAAACCGCGCACCCACTAATGCCGTATTTTGACTGATATTTACACTCCAGCCAAAATTATCATTTGCAGCGGCATTAGAGGCGGTAATTTTGGTTTGTGTACCATAGTTGATACCACTAAATACATAAGCCGAACCCGAATTGGTGCCAAAATCATCGTCGCCATAAGCTCCGGCAAGAATTAATCCACCCGATATAGAAATAGAATTACCCAAATAGTCATTCATTTGCCTGTCGGCGGCAGTAAGTTTGGTGAGGTTAGTGAAAGAAGGCTGTGTATTAGGCGGCGTAATAACCGAGTTGTAAACATAAACTGCTCCTGCATTTGCGTGCATAAGGGGAGCCGGTATGCCCGGCACATCGCTAAACCTTGAGCCTACTGCCAGCATATTGCCGGAAATACTCACACTGTAGCCAAACTCATCTTGCAAAATGCCGTCGTAAGCCACTAATTTTTGAGTTTGTGTCCAACTTGCATTATTGGGGCTTCTAAAAATATACACAGCGCCTGCATCGTTGCCCAATTGGTTGTCGCCCGATGCGCCAATGGCTATCACCCCATTGGCAATAGCTACCGATGTGCCAAACCTGTCATCGGTAATACCACCTGTGGGCAGCAATTTTTGGGCAAACACCCAATTGTTGCCCGATCTCACAAAAACATAAGCGCCACCGGTATTGTTAGTGATACCCGGTGCGCCAATAACCATTACCGATGCAGTAAGCGCTACCGATGCGCCAAACTTATCGCCGGCAACACCGTCGGGAGTAACTAACTTGGGGCGTACCTGCCAGTTGGTGCCTACCAAATCGTAAATGTAGGCAGCACCCTTATTAGATGCATCGCCCGGAGCGCCTACCACTGCCACTTGGTCGGCAATGGCTACCGCCGCGCCGTAATCCTGATACAACGCAGCCGGCGAAGGCGTTATTTTGGTAGAAACATCTTGTGCCATTGCAGGCAAAAACCCGATAAATATGCTAAAAAACAGCAGTATAAAACCGGCAACGTTCAAACTAAAAGTATGGCAATTATATTGGTTGCCATTTCCCGTAAGTTGATTGGGTAAACTTCTGTAACTCATAAACTAAAGTTGAGTATATTGATGTAATAAGTAGATGCGTAAACCATTTTACCAACTTTCTATACATGTGTCTGTTGGCATACAATGTTATGAAACCATGCCCCCTCAGCAATACTTCAACCTTTCTGTAATAGGCATTGATAGTTATCTCAGCTTACCTAAATCAATGAGTTAGAGCATAAAATTTTGCTGTAAAACGGTCTAATTCGGCTTAAAGCTACGAACTTTATTAAAGTCTGTTCAGTTTTTTGTCAAAAAAAAGTCATTTTTTTTTCCTTAAATCATACAAGCAATCAAATTAAAGATTTTAATTAAAAATTACAACAAGTTTTTCTGTAAAAAATTGATGTAAACAAACAATTTTAGCTCTTTGCCCATGATTTTACCTACAATTGGTGCAAGAAGCCAAACTTATACACTACTTTTGGGTTGGCAAATTATTGTTACCACATTACACAACTCAATTGTAAGGCTTACTCCTCCACTTATGACCTACCGTACGATTTTACCAACCCTTGCCATGCTTTTCTTGGCAATTATATTGTTGAGCAGTTGTAAGCAAACAACAGAAACTAAGGTATCTTCCGAAGAACTGAAAGGAGCTATGCAGGCAGAATCGGATTCAGTAAATTACCTGCTCAAAACCGCCGAAAGCTATTTTATTCAATTGGACTACTCCAACGCCAAGGAGTTTTTCCTGAAAGTAAAACAAAAAAGCCAAACACCTACCATGCAGCAATATGCCACTGAGCGCATGTCAGAGTGTGATGAAAAAATGAAAGCGTTACCTAAAATAGAACCCGAACCTAAACCCGAACCGCCAACAGTGGATTGGTGGAACAGCCTTGATAAAGAATGGCAGGAAATACTGCGGGTGGACTATTTTGAAGGCGGTAACGTAGGTGAAAAAGAAGTGAAAACCATTTTTGATAACCTGCTTATTTTAAACTTTGCCGGTAAACCGGTAAACACCTTAGAGCCTATCCGACCTTTGGTCAAATCGCGCATTGTGGTCTTTAACAACACACAGGTTGCCTCCCTCGAACCTATTGCCGAACACAAAAATATGCTGTCTATAAGGGCATCTAATACCCCGCTAACCTCGTTAGAGCCTCTCCAAAACCTCAAAAAATTACAGGAACTGCAAGTTGCCTACACCAAAGTTTCCTCTTTAGACCCCCTTAAAGACCTGATAGACCTGCTCTATGTAGATTTTGAAGGCACTCCCATTACCAATATAGATGCCCTATACGGCGCTCATCGCCTCAAGCATTTAGATATTTCGTACACCAAAGTCAGTTCACTTGAACCCCTCAAAAATATCGGCGCTATGGAGGAGCTATACCTTATAAATACATCGGTAACCGATTTAACCCCTGTTGCCAGATTAGGTTTACTCCGCAAACTCAATATCAGCGGCACAAAGATAAGCTCGCTTGCCCCGCTCAACAACCTCAAAAACTTAGAGAACCTGTACTGCAAATCCACTAATATCAGCCCCGATGAAATTTATAATTTCAAACTAAAACACCCTACTTGCGAGGTGGTACATGATTAACCAAACACACCCGTTTTCCTTTTACATAAGACACTTTGAGATTGAAAAATGAACTAACTTTGCCCGATTTTTGTATTACGGGCTAAACTTGCTTATATGACCACCCCAAACACCGACAGCAACGCACTAAACTTTATTGAAGAAATTATAGAAGACGACCTCCAAACCGCCAAGTACCAAGGCAGGGTTCATACCCGTTTTCCGCCCGAACCAAACGGCTACCTCCACATAGGTCATGCCAAATCTATCTGCCTCAATTTTGGACTGGCTCAAAAATACAGCGGACTGAGCAACCTCCGCTACGACGATACCAACCCCGCCACCGAAGATGTTGAGTTTGTAAACTCTATTAAAGACGACATCCACTGGCTGGGTTTTGACTGGGACGACCGCGAATACTACGCATCAGACTACTACGAAATACTGTACCAAAAAGCAGTAGAACTGATTAAAATGGGCAAGGCTTATGTTGACCACTCCACCTCCGAAGAACTTGCCGCCCAAAAAGGAACGCCTACCGAACCCGGCACACCTTCGCTATACCGCGAACGCTCAGTTGAGGAAAACCTTAGCTTGTTTGAAGGTATGGTAAAAGGACAATTTGACGAAGGCACTTGTACTCTAAGAGCCAAAATTGACCTCGCCTCGCCTAATATGCACATGCGCGACCCGGTGATTTACCGCATTAAAAAAGCGCCGCACCACCGCACAGGCACTCATTGGAGCGCTTACCCCATGTATGATTTTGCACATGGTATTTGTGACTCGCTCGAAGGCATTACCCACTCTATCTGCACCTTAGAGTTTGAAGTGCATCGCCCCTTATACGATTGGTTCCTGATTACGCTGGGCATGTACAAACCCCAGCAAATAGAATTTGCACGGCTAAACCTTACCTACACCATCATAAGCAAACGCAACCTAAAAATGCTGGTGCAGGAGGGGTTTGTTACCGGCTGGGACGACCCCCGCATGCCCACTATTTCGGGTATGCGCCGCCGTGGTTATACGCCTGCTTCAATCCGTGAGTTTGCCAAACGCGTGGGCGTTGCCCGCCGCGAAAACATGATTGACGTGAGCCTGCTGGAATTTTGTGTGCGCGAAGATATGAACCGCATAGCCCAAAGGGTAATGGTGGTAACCGACCCGCTTAAATTGGTAATCACCAATTATCCCGATGACCAAACCGAATACCTCGACACGGAAAATAATCCCGAAGACCCCGAAGCCGGCAACCGCCAAATTCCGTTTAGCAAAGAACTCTATATTGAGCAAGACGATTTTATGGAAGACCCGCCAAAAAAATACTTTCGCCTTGCACCCGGCGCTGAAGTACGCCTGAAAAGCGCCTATATTATAAGGTGCGATGAGGCGGTAAAAGACGAAGCCGGTAATATAACCGAACTCCGCTGCACTTATTTTCCCGATTCGAAAAGCGGCAACGATACCAGCGGCAAAAAGGTAAAAGGCACCCTGCACTGGGTTAGCGCCAAATACGCCATTCCGGTTGAGCTTCGTATTTACGACCGCCTCTTTACCCTGCCCGACCTCAGCGAAGCCGAAGGCGATATACGCAACTACATTAACCCCAACTCATTAGTGGTTATCCCTCACGCACTTGCCGAACCCAGCCTTGCCGCCGCTACACCCAACATGCGCTATCAGTTTATCAGAAAAGGGTACTACTGCCTTGATGCCGACAGCTCTCCCCAAAAATTGGTGTTTAACCAAACCGTAGGGCTTAAAGATAGCTGGGCTAAGCAGGCGAGCAAGGAGTAAACTCGCCAATAAACCAATAGCTTCTGCCATATTAAAAGCCACATTCCTAATGTTTTCAATAGGAATGTGGCTTTAGTTTATTCCGAAGGGCAGTAATTTCTTCTAACCAATCCAAACTATACCTACAACACCACCCGCAAATCGCGCAAAATTTCGTGTCCCATTTTATCGCGTTTGGTAAGGAGGTAGCCTTGGTTATGCGGATTAGGGCAAACCTCAATAGAAACATTCTCTACAATTTCTAATCCGTAGCCAATAAGCCCGATGCGTTTTTTGGGGTTATTGGTCATTAGGCGAAGTTTACTGATGTGGAGGTTTCTGAGCATTTGAGCGCCAATGCCGTAATCGCGCTGGTCCATTTTAAACCCAAGCGAAAGGTTGGCTTCTACGGTATCTTGCCCGGTTTCCTGAAGCTGATATGCTTTTAGTTTGTTGAGCAAACCAATACCCCTTCCTTCTTGGTTCATATAAAGGATAGCGCCTTTGCCTTCCTGTTCTATGCGTTGCATAGCGCTGTGCAATTGGTCGCCACAGTCGCAGCGCAAAGAGCCCAAAACATCACCGGTAAGGCAGGAGGAATGAACCCGCACCAACACCGGCTCATCGGGTAGCCATGTTCCTTTTGTAAGCGCCAAATGCACATTGCCGTTATGCACTTCGGTATAAGCGTGCAGGGTAAAATTGCCGTATTTAGTAGGCATATTTACCTCTACCTCTTTGTTTATGAGCATTTCTTTTTGCAGCCGGTAGGCAATCAGGTCTTTTATGGCAATAATTTTGAGGTCAAATTTTCGGGCAACCTCTATGAGCTGGGGCAGGCGTGCCATACTGCCGTCTTCGTTCATAATTTCAACCAACACGCCGGCAGGCTCAAAACCAGCCAGACGGGCAAGGTCTATGGTGGCTTCGGTATGACCGGCGCGGCGCAGCACCCCGCCACTTTTGGCACGGAGCGGAAAAATATGCCCGGGTTTACCCAATTCTTCGGGTTTGGTATGGGGGTTAATGAGGGCTTGTATGGTTTTTGCCCTGTCATGCGCCGAAATACCGGTGGTACACCCATGCCCTATAAGGTCAATAGATACGGTAAACGGTGTGCTGTAAGTAGCGGTGTTGGCAGTAACCATCAGCTCTAAACCCAGCTCGTCGCATCGTTCTTCTACTAATGGCGCACAAATTAACCCGCGCCCATGGGTAGCCATAAAATTGATAATTTCGGGCGTTACGTTTCGGGCGGCGGTAATAAAATCGCCTTCGTTTTCGCGGTCTTCGTCATCTACTACTATTACTAATTTACCGGCTTGTATGGCGGCAATTGCTTCGTCAATGGTGTTTAAGGCAAAATCAGGTGTTCCGTTTTGTGGGTTTCCAGACATTGGTGTCAATTCCTTTTAAGTAGGTTAAAAATCCGATAAGTAAACCCAGATTCATGAGGTAGAAATAGCGCACAAATCTGAACAACTTAACGTTTATGTTTACCTTGCTCAACACTGCATCGGCAAACCAAGGCAGCAAGGTAGCAAGTTGCATTACAAACAACCAATGGTAAACATTGGTTCGCATGGCTAAGTATCCCGATATAAGCAACATAACCATCCACAAACCCGGAGTAAACCAACGCAGTACCTTATGGGAGAAAAAGCAAAATGCAACCATGCCGTTTTGGGGTAAGAGAAGTTTTTTGAACCGATGAAGATTCTGAAAATTGCCCGATGAGATGCGCTTTTTTCTCCTGTATTCTTCCGAAATATCTTCCGATACATCTTCGTAGCAAACAGCCTCTAACTCTTTTAGGGCGGTAAAACGGCGCTCTAATGCCACCATAGTGAGGTAAAAATCATCAACTACAAAATTGGGGGGTATGGGTTCATACAATGGGCTGCGCAGGGCAAAACAAGCTCCAAAAGCGCCCATCATACAGCCACCGGCTATGCTTTCGTAGTGTTTTACCACGTTCTCTCGCCGTATGTACCACATTTCCTGAAATGAAATGCCCGTTTCTTTAACGCCTATGTTCAGCACATTAGCGCCAACCACGCCGGTGGTAGGGTTTTTAAAGTGTTTTACCAACTGAAAAAGCAACTGGGGGGTAAACAGCACATTGGCATCGGTTAAAACCAAAACGGTATCGGGTGGCAAGCGGTGGGCATTTGCCTCCATCAATCGGTTTAAGATACGGGGTTTCCCGTTTCTACCCTCGTAAACGGTAAGCTCTAATTGTGGATACCGGTGTTTAAATTGGGTAATAACGCTGTGCGTTTTATCGGTTGAATTATCGGAGCCTATCCACAGTTTTACCTTGTTTAAGGGGTAATGGGTATCAAATATCGAATGGAGTTTTTGGCTTATTACGCCTTCCTCGTTGTAAACTGCCATTAAAATAACCACTTCGGGCAGTTCATCGGTAGGGGTATAGGTATTTGTATTTAACTCTCTGCCCCTTGCCAGCCATTTTATCAGTACGGGATAAAACAGGTAGGTATGGGCAATACCCAAAGCAGCCAGCCAGTAAAGTATTTGAAATAAAACGAAAAGCAAGGTAAAGGCAGTGGTTAATAATGCCGCAAAATTAACCCTTATTGGTTTTGAACCCAAAATAGCGGGGGTTCAATTAGTTTTTACGGTATTTTTTTAGCTGTTTTGAGTAAAGGTCTTCTAATTGGGCTACCAAAACGCTGTTGTTGTGGTGCTTGTGTACAAAAGTGCGGGCATTAGCGCTCAATTGTCGGCAAAATTGAAGGTCGGATAAAAGTTGGCAGATATACTGTGCAAATGCTTGGGGTTCATCGGCAATGAGTATATCTACTCCGGATTGACAGCCAATACCCTCAGCCGCTATGGAGGTGGCTACTATGGGTTTGCCCAAAGCCATGCCTTCTATAATTTTTACCCGCATACCACTGCCCGAAAACAGCGGTGCCAGCATAATGCCCTGCTCCTGCATAAAGGTAATGGCATTGGGCACTTCGCCAATAATTTGCACACCCGATATTTGTTGGGTCAAAAAATCGGGTGGAGCATTGCGTCCGGCAACCATCAACTGCACTTGCGGATAGGTTTGTTGCACTAAGGGCATCACCTTTTCAAACAACCATTGCAACCCCAGCCGGTTGGGCAGCCAGTCGAGCGAGCCTATAAAAAACAAATTGGGCGTTGTGGTGTTATCGGGTGGTGTATAAGGGTACTTATCCGTGTTTACCCCTACCGGAAGGGTCATAATTTCGGGCATTCTGCCTTTGTTTTTCATTATTTGCGTATCGGCAGGCGATATAGAAGCAATGGCATCAAATCTGGGTAACATTTGGTACTCAAATCGCTCCAAGCGGCGGGCAAGCAGGGCAAGTAGGTAGCGCTTAAACGGATTTTTCTCTTCATCTGCTACCCTGTACCATATAGCGTGTTCTATATTGTGGGTGCGCATTATAACAGGCAAGTGTGGCGCTAAATTTTGAACAACCGGAAGGTAATAAGCTAAGTAAATGCCTTCCATTTGCACCACATCAAAGTGGTTAGTTTGTAACAGCCGCCTGATAGCTCCTATAAATTCTATGCTGACAAAGCGCATGATATGGCTTGAAAAACCGGTAACAAAGGCATAGGTGTCCCTAAAAAAAGAAAATCGGGTATTGACAAAAACCGCTTCAAATTGGGCTATTTTATTTACCTCATCGGGTAAATCATCGGGATTAAACCGATGTTTAGGCGTGTTCATGTACAATACATGTATTTGGTGTCCGCGCCGGTGTAGTTCCTGCGTTATGCTAAGTATGGCTATTGACTCGCCATCGGCGGCGGGAAATGGCGGCTTTTTGCATAGTTGCAGAATTTTCATGTTTTGCGTGGTGTAAGAACAGCAATTAAACGCTGCATGGGTTAGTTATTGGGCGCGCCGGCATCTATCCAAGATTTTATCTGGTTTATTTGGCAGTTGGGCAATTTTGAGCCGCCTTTGGGCATGGGGCTGAAACCGCTGCTGTGGTTAATACTGCCAAAGAGTTTACCATTTTGCGCCACCGCTTTTACGGCATCATAACCCGATAGGTTAATGCCATCGCCGGCAATTTGGTAAACCTCTGCTCCATGGCAACCAAGACAACCGGTTTCCAGAATAGGTACAACGGTGGCAGCAAAACTTACATTGGTAGTGTTGCAAGAGCCTTCGGGAGTGCAGGTTAGGTTTTTTGCGCCTTGCAAAATCCATTTTTCAATAATGGCTTTTTGAGCATCGGATAGTGGTGCATAAGGCGGGGGCGGCATTCGTTTGTCGTTGTTAGTTTCAGTAATTACCTCATACAGTTCGCTGTTTTGAGGTTTACCGGGTTTTACCTCGCCGGTAGTAACCACATTAACGTAAGAATCGAGTTGTACTCCCTCGGCGCGGGTGCCTGCATCGTGGCAGCCGCCAAAGGCACAATTGCCCTCCAAAATAGGCAACACATCGAGCGGAAAATATACCACATCGGGCGAACAGGGTAAACCGGTATCAATGGGGTCTTCGGGCAGGGCTTGGTCATGTGTGCAGGCAACAGCAAACAGCAACAAACAAAAAAACGGTAAAAATAAGCTGCGGGTTGGCATAATATATTTTTGGCTAAAAAACAGTTTTAAGCAGGCAAAGTTTGATTTAGTAGGGCAAGAAAAAAGGCAGCTACTTACTATGTGTCTTGGTCTTTACTAAATTGGTTGTTTTAACAACAAAGAACCCAAATTGGGCAGTACCTATTAGGATACGAGTAAACAAAGGTAAGTTTTATGAACATACTTTTATGATGCCATTGTAAACTCTTTGTGTTTTTTTACACACATACTTGCATTATTGCCCCATAAAACAGAATTTTGCCCAAAATTATCCACCCTAAAAACTAAACTATGCAAACAAATCCTGCTTACCATATTAATTTGCCCCAAATTCATCATTACTTTGCTAATGAGTGTTACCAACAAGCCGTAAAACTTTGCAAAAAAAACCAACGCAGCCCTGCCGAAGATGAACTATTAGAGCAAACTGCACATGCTACCTGTTATCATCAGCATCAACTGCCCGAAGAAAAAGAAAAATTGGTGCGCCACCAATGGTTGCTTACGGTTGTATATGCCTCTTTAAATAATGCAGCCCGAGCTGAACATTATGCTGAGCAATGTTGCACGTTATGCCAAAATTTTGCCGATGATGTGCCTATGGTGAGTTATGCCTATGCTATGAATGCACAGGCTCATGCCTTACTTGCAGCTCATGAGCCCGAACAGGCGCACGGCTACCTGCAACTTTCAAATGATATAGCAGACGAAATTACCAACCCCGACCACAAACTCCATTTTTGGGCTGATTGCGGCTCGTGGCATACGGCAGAAGGGTAATTGATAGATTTAGGCTATCCCCTTTCATTTCCTAAGCCGATACAATAAAACTGGGGCTTAATAAATTTTCTTTGTTGTATAGCAGGGGCTCGCCGTTGGGCTGGGTAACGGTAGCGCCGGCTTGGGTGGCTATAATATGCCCCGCTGCGGTATCCCACTCGCTGCATGGCGAAAATCGGGGGTAAAAATGGGCTTTACCCTCTGCCACTCTGCAAAATTTAAGGGCGCTGCCTGCGCCGGTAACTTGCACATCGCCGTATATTGTTTTCAACCCCTCAATAAACCGGCGGGTGTCTTCATTGATGTGCGACCTGCTGGCAAAGGTAATCACCTGAGCGCCGGGCATTGGTTTTTGGGCAAAAATCTGAACGGGTTTATCGGCATTGGGCGCAAGGTAAAAACTCCCCTTGCCCATTAGTGCATAATACAGCTCGCCCGATACCGGCACATAGATTAGCCCAAAAATGGGTGTTTGTTTCTCTATGAGGGCAATGTTAATGGTAAACTCGCCATTTCTGTTTACAAATTCCTTTGTACCATCTAAAGGGTCTATTATCCAGCAGTAATTCCAGTCTTTTCTAATGGCGTAATCGGTGAGTTTGTTTTCTTCCGAAATAATGGGAATTTGCGGATAATGCTTGGTTAAATGGCTGTTTATCACTTCGTTTGACGCTGTATCGGCAAGCGTTATGGGTGAATTATCCGATTTGCGTATGACTTCAAATTCGTTTTGGTAAACTTGCAAAATGGCATTGCCTGCCTGCCTTGCTATTTGAATGAGTATGGGTATATCAATAACGGGGTGCATGTAGTATTGAGGATATTGGTAAAGGAAAACCTCTTTCGGGTGTCAAAGGTAGAATTTTTATCCCGATATAAGCTGATATTGTAAACCCTTTCAGTGTAAATCTGTTCATTTGAAAGTAATACTATTATTCAAACCTCAAAAACTTTCATAAACATGAGAATTGCATTTTTGGTCTTTGCATCGCTGTTATTATTGAGCAGTTGTTCTGTTATCAGGCAAGGCGATATAGGGGTAAAACGAACTTTAGGAAAACTAAGAGATAAAGAACTGAACCCTGGTTTGGTGGTTTACAATCCATTTATTTCAAGAGTAATAAAATTGCCCACCCGCACGGTAAACTTAGAAGTAAAACTCACTCTGCCCTCTAAAGAAGGTCTTAACATTAAATCTGAAATTTCTATTTTATACAATGTGCAGTCAAACAAGGCTTCTGACATAATAGAAACCATTGGTCCCAATTATGAAGAAGTGGTTATTTTAAGTGTTTTCCGTTCTGCGGCAGCCGATGTTTGTTCGCGCTTTTATGCCAAGGATATGCACACTGCCGAAAGAGCTACCATAGAAAAAGAAATTGCCGAACACATGGCGCGATTACTGAATGGCAGAGGATTTAATATAGAAGCGGTACTACTAAAAAGCATACAACTGCCACCCTCGCTTGCCACTGCCATTGAAGACAAATTGGCTGCCGAGCAGTTTGCTCAACGCATGGAATTTGAACTGCAACGCGAGCGGTTAGAGGCTGAACGAAAAATTATAGAAGCCCAAGGTGTAAGAGATGCTCAAAAAATACTTTCCGAAGGACTTAATGAGCAGATTATTAAACTCAGAAGTATTGATGCGTTTAAAGAGCTGAGCGCCTCGCCCAATACCAAAATTATTATTACCGATGGTAAAACCCCATTGCTCATAAACGACCAACAACGGTAGTTACAGGTAGTTTTCTATTAAAAAGTGAGTATTGCCCCGTAGCTGCCCACAAAAGATTTGCCCGGTGCCAGTACCAACAAACCCATACCATTGTTAAAAGCATTGGGCGCAGCGGTCATGGGTTCTATGGCTACCGATTTTCTGTTTGGAGGAGTAAAAATTTGTACATACGCATACTTGCCCTTAGTTGTTTGTTGCCAAACACGTAGGGCAAGTTTTTTTTGTGGGCAGTACAAAACGGTTTCGGCTTGGGGTGTTGTAGGTGCATCGGGCAGTTTAAAACAAGTATCTAAAACGGTATTACCAATGGGTGTTAAAGTGGTAAAATGTTGGTTTGGCATAACAGCACCGGTGGGAATTTGGCGTTCATCGGTAAGCAGTTGTTGCAAATTTGGCGGCAAACACAGTTGCAAATCGGCAATATCGTTATTGTCAAAGGTAAAATACGGATGCCAACCGGTAGCAAAAGGCATAGCATTCAAACCGGTATTAACCACCCTAACCGTACAAGTAACCGAATTGGTATCCGTGAGCCGGTAAATAATGGTTGCTTCAAACGGAAAGGGATAACCCTGTATTTGTCCGTCAAAATGGAGTTTAAAACTAAAAGCCGCAAACCGCTCCTGTAAGATGGAAGATAAATAGGTAAAGGGCTTATTGTAAACCAAACCATGTATGGCGTGGCGCTGCTGCAGAAAATTAAGGGGTAGTTGGTAATGTTTACCATTAAAAAGGTAAGCGCCATCTTTAATCCGATTAGGAAATGGCAGCAGGTTTGCGCTTTTGTACCATTGGTTGGCTTGCAGCGTTTGCGCATCGGGGTCGCCATCAATTACAGCAACAGATTGACCGCTATGGTATAGTGTAGCAGCGTGTAAGTTTGCCCCAAATTGGGGAATAACAGACAAAGCTGCGCCTTGGGTGTGGCTGAGTGTGTATTGGGTATAGTTGCCAAATGGTTGTTGGGTAAGGCGGTAGGGAGTCATTGCGTGTAAACTTAGCGGGTAAGGTAGGGTTTGGTTAAGAGGGGGTACACAAAAGTGTGAGAAGTATTACAGGGGGTGTGACCCGAGTTTGATGTAAAATGACGTGCTGCCGGTAAGTGCGCAAAACCGACATCAATTAGCACACGGATAACACGGA
>DDVC01000170.1:15142-15274 GCA_002345145.1 Bacteroidetes bacterium UBA2322 | reverse complement strand
CTGCTTCGGCTTGTGATAGTTATATATGGAGTGCCAACGGGCAAACTTATACCACATCGGGCAACTATACGCATACCGTAGGCTGCCATACCGAAATATTAGACCTTACCATTACCGTTTCTACCTCCAATA
>DDVC01000170.1:3489-14878 GCA_002345145.1 Bacteroidetes bacterium UBA2322 | reverse complement strand
AGTGCCAACGGGCAAACTTATACCGCATCGGGCAATTATACGCATACCGTAGGTTGCCATACCGAAATATTAGACCTTGCCATTACCGTTTCTACCTCCAATACCACCACTGCTTCGGCTTGTGATACTTATTACTGGGATGTTGATGACAACACCTATACCACAACAGGTATTTACTACTACACCGTTGGCTGCCATACAGAAATTTTAGACCTAACCATCATCCCTACTACCGGCAATACCACCACCATAATCGCCTGCGGCAGTTATACGTGGGCAATAAGCGGGCAAACTTACCTTGCATCGGGTATCCACACCGTACAAGTTACCGACTGCCATACCGAAATTTTAGACCTTACTATTCCACCCGGATTAGTGGTTTCGTTAAACGGCAATACCAATGTATGCGCCGGCGGAGTGATAGGTTTAATTGCCACCGGTGGCAACCAATACCAATGGAGCGGACCAAACGGCTACTCCGCCACCGGAGGCAGCATTACCCGCACCAATGCCACAGTAGCTATGAGTGGCGCTTATACCGTTACCATCACCAATAATGAGTGCAGCACTGTCTTGAGCATTACCGTTACCGTACACCCCATACCCAATGCCGCCATAACCGGCGCTACCTCCGTTTGTTCGGGGGGTACAATTGGTTTAAGTGTGCCCGCCGGTGCAGTGGGTTATGCGTGGACGGGACCCGCAGGGTTTACCGCCGCTACCCATGCCATCTCCCTGCCCAATGCCACTACCGGCATGAGCGGCACGTACAAAGTAACCGTTACCGGTGCAGGGGGTTGTACCGCATCGGGCAGCAGAACGGTGAGTGTAAACGCGCCTACTGCCGCCGCCATTACCGGCGCTACCACACTTTGCGCCGGTGTTCCGCTTGTTCTTACTTGCACCACTGCCGGCATTAGCTACCAATGGAGCGGACCGGGTGGGTTTAGTTTCAGTGGCGCTACCATGACCCGCACGCCCGCAGTAGCCGGCACTTACACCGTTACCGTTACCAACGCATCGGGTTGTATCAGCACTGCAAGCCGAACGGTAACCCTTAATGCTGCACCCAATGTGGTGGTTACCAACAACAGCAATTGCACCCGTATTTGGTTGGTAGCATCGGGCGGAAACAGTTATACATGGAGTGGACCCAATGGTTACACCGTTACCGGCGCTACCGTTTTGCGCAATCCGGCTACGGCAAGCATGTTTGGCGTTTACACCGTTACCGTAACCGGCACAGGTGGTTGCACCGCATCGGCAAGTATAACGGTCAATCCGTGCAGTGGTAAAACCCAGTCCCTCCCGCCCGATTTGAGTTTGTCGGCTTATCCCAATCCTACACCGGGTATTGTGCATATCAGTTTCACCAATACCGAGGAGCAGGAGGTAATGCTTGCCATTTATACTGCCGATGGCAAGGAGGTGAACACCCTGTTTACCGGTTTTGCCGAGGCTTACACCAATTACACCCTCCGTTTTGATGCCTCTTACTTGCCCAATGGCGTGTATTATGCCGTATTGTGGCGCTCCGGCGGACAACGCGAACAATTGCCTATTATGGTGGTGAAGTAATTGCGGTTAGCTGTTTGATTTGTAGAGCCGCACGGCGGTGCGTCCCTGCAAATTAAAGAATACCGCACAAATAAATGATTTCCCATTGTATCTGACCAATACTCAACTTTAACTTCTGCCCTCCTTGCAATGTACCTTAAACATACATTGCTTGGGGGGTATTTTTTGTTCAGCCCCCGCCGTTGTTTGTTTTCAAAAAACCAAACGCGCCATTTTATGGGTGTTGGTAGGTAACACACAAGGGGCAGCGCCCCGTAATCTTGGTAAAACACCTACAAACCATGTTATTAAAAAGTGCAGCCCACCGTAATCTGTTGCCGGTTTAGTTAGTTGGCGTTATTATAGTACAAGGGTGGAATGATGAGCTTGCGCAAAGGCTTACCGCAAAAGGATTTCAGACAGGTGGGGTAGTCTATTTCGGTGCGCTGCACCTTGTTAATCGGGCTTTTACATGCCTGCTACCTATAGTGCGCTGCAACTTTGCAAACCCAATAACTCAATTTATGGGTGTTGGTAGGTAACACACAAGGGGCAGCGCCCCGTAATCTTGGTAGAACAGATGCGTACCTTGTTTTTTAAAAGGTGCAGCGCACCGCAATCTGCTGCTCATTTTAACCGGTGCATCTAAACCATATACAGGCTTTACTCCTTATCGGGCGTTCATTTTAATTTCAACCTTGCGGTAACTAATGACTTGCAATTATTGTAGAATTGACCACTGCCTTAACCCCCTTTGGAAAAAAGGTAATAGTAATACCAAATAGTCTGATTATCAGCAAAAAAAATCCCCTTTTAAGAAATGAGCATTAAGGGGGTGAAGTACCAAACTTATTGCCCCAAAAAGAGTGAAATTTGTATATTTTGCTTTACAAGATCAACTTGGGCTGACGGCTAAGGTGTGTGTATAAACAAACCCTACCCCTACCGAAACAGTTGCAAATTAGGCTTGAATGTTGAAAATATACACCTTTGATAATACCCGTTACGGCTGCGATTGTGTATAGTAGTTTATAGCGCCGCTGAAATTCAGGTACTTGGAGCTGTTGATGTAATTGATGTTGTTGCCATAGATAAACATACAATTACCCGATTTTAAGTAGTCAATAATAGGACCGCTTTCTGCTTCCGATACAGCAGGGCAACCCCAACTAAGCCCTGTTCTGCCGGCGCGTTTTACGTAATCTTCGCCCACATAAGCAGCGCCGTGCATAACAATGGCGCGCGAACGGGCATTTTCATTAAACCCTTTATCTAATCCGTCTAAGCGGAGCGAGTAGCCATGCTGACCTATGTAAGTTTCTTCGGTTCGGTAAAAACCCAAGCTGCTTTGCAAAGATTCGGGGTTGTTAGAAAAACGCTCGGCATAAATGTAACCACTGTTTTTACCATGTGCCACATACGTGTGGTAAACCAATGAGCGAGTAGCCAAATCTACTATGTAAAGGCGTTTTTCGTTAGAGGGTTTGGTAAAGTCCACAATAGCTACTCTGTTTTTATGTGCAGCAATCTGACCTTCGCGTTTTAAATTGTAGAAGCCGGTAACAGCTAATTTAAAAGTGTTAAAACTTAACCCCTTGGCGCTAAGGTTGCACTCGTGGTAGAGGTTTTGTAGGTGGTTGTCAAAGTTAGCGTAGGCATTTTCACCATTGTTGCCATTGTTACTGTAAGCGTAAGCGTTGGCTAAATTTGCGGGTTGGGGGGTAAGGAGAAAAAGTGCAGTTGCAAAAACAGCCGTAAAAGCGGCAAACATAACTTTGCGAACACAATGCTGCATACTCAAAAATGGGGGTTAATTTAGGTTAGAAACAAGCTGATTTAATGCGTGCATTTGGAATGCCCTACAAAAATCGGAAAAAAGCGGCTTTTATTCTACAAAGCCGTTTTTTTTTGCCCTACTTTAATCATTTTTAACAAAAAAAGGAGAATTGGGGTGTGACTTATCCCTTTTTTGTCAGTCATGCAGTGATTATTTTGTGGTAAGTTAGGTTTACCACGCCTGTTTCAAAAACCTCAGTATGCACAAGCTGCCAGTCTGTTTCGGCGGTGTTTTGTGCAAACAATGGAATGCCCCCGCCAATTATTTTGGGTATGACGGTAATAATCATTTTATCTAACAAACCGTTGTTGATAAAAAACGTGTTGAGCTGTCCGCCGCCTACCAGCCAAATATCTTTGTCTGATTGCTGCTTAAACCGGTTAATAAACTCAGGTACCTGAACAGTAGTGAGTGGGCAAGTGCGCGGGCTTTGGGGCACAAATATCGGTTTCCCGGTAACTACATAAGTATCAAACTGGGCATAGGGCCAGTCAATCCCAAATCCTATGACCTCTTCATACGTTTTTCTGCCCATGATTACAGCGCTTATGCTGTTTAGCAGCGCAGTATAACCATAATCGCCCAATTGGGGAGGGGAAACAGCGTTTAACCAGTCTAAATTGCCATCGGGGCGTGCAATAAAGCCATCAAGGCTGGTGGCTATATACAGTACTACCTTGCTCACTGCACTACAAATTTAGTACTGCTTTGGTTGGTATTGGTTTTTAGCACGGCAATGTAAGCGCCCGGCGGCAGCAGTTCTACTTGTAGGGGTATAGACTGTGCACCGGTGGTATTGGGGTTAAGGTCTGTTTGCTGTAACAGTTTACCTTGTAAGTTATACACCAATACCTGAGCTTGTGTTACCGGCGCTCCCAGCTCTACCATTATTGTGGCTTTTCCCTGAACCGGATTAGGCGCTATTTTAACCGCTAATATATTAGGCAAGGTAGTGTTTACGCCTACGGCGCTGCCCCATTCGGGTAGTGATACATCGCAGGTGGGCGGCGGAAAGGTAAAGGTAGAACTTCTAAAAAAGCCCCTGCCATGTGTGCCTATGTATAACACATTACAACCCAATTTGCCCATGGGTTCTTGCCTAATTCGGAATACGGGCGCTCTACCTATGGCGTTATTTTGTTCCGTCCATATATACTGGAAGGTACTTGTGCCGGTTTGTATCATTTCGCACATCCAAACCCCCATATCGGTGCCGGCAAACAGGCGGCTGGGGTTATCCACATCAATGATTAAGTCATAAACCGGCATAGGTGGCAGTGCATCTGCTCCTGTACCTTGTACCGATACAAAGGTAGGTGTAGCAGCATAAGCGTTTAAGGTTCTAAAAACATAATTGCCCAAACCATAATTACCCATAGTTACTATAATTTCGTTGGGGTTGGCTTGGTTTACGGCTATTGATGTAACATAGCGCGATTGAGAAGCGCCGGTAATGGTAGTTGCTGAAATGAGCTTGCTGTTGATAGCACTTGTTGGCGAAACGGTAGGATTGCCCGAAAATTCGTTTTGCAATACATTGCGCAGTATCAAAATTCTGCCACTGGCGCTGCCGGCTACTACCATTATTTTGCCCGATGGGTCTTTGGCTATGTTTACCGTACTTACGGTGCCCCCGCCGGTAAAGGTGCCTATGCGGTGCCACTCGGGCACTTTGCTTACGCTTAGCGCTTCTAATGTTATCCATACCTGACCTGCACCGTTGCCGGTAGCATAAACGGCTAAATTGTTGTCTAAATCTTCGTACAAAATGGTAGGCGTAATAAATTCGGGGTTATTGTCCACCAAACCATCGGGGTTGCAACTGCCATCGGGATTGCTGGGTTCGCAGTCTATGTTTTCATCTAAAAAGCCGCTGTACCCAAAAGAAACGCCACCATTTGCCGACCTTCTAAGCCTGCCCTCTTGGTTGGCGGCAAATGCCACCATCGGGTTTATTTTGGATATATCGGAATAACCGCCATCGCCACCGGTTACATCATCGCCGGCAAAATATGAGTTGGTATTGAAGGTGGTAAAAATAGTGCCATTATCTTGTGTGCCACCCATTACCCGCCCATCCATACCGGCGGCAATGGCGTAAAACTGGGTAACGTTATAGTTTTTGTTGAGTGCGCGCCAAGTTGGGGCAAGGCTTTTGGCATTGGTAGTGCGGTAAATGCCGCCATCGTTACCCACAAATAATATGTTGGCATTGGTGGGGTGGTAGGCAAAGGTATGTATATCCACGTGCATATAAAACGGGTTGGTAGCGCCACCCCATGGCTCCATTACCGGCAGCCAGTTATCTTGTGCCGACCATGACCATACGGTTATGCCGCCAACAAAAATGCGCTCGGCATTAGAGGGGTCGGCTATTATACAAAGGTCGTACCAGCCTTGGCAGTAACCGCCGCCCGATGCGGGGTCAAAAAAGCCCGGCACTCCCTCGCCAATTACTATCCAGGTTTCGCCGCCATTGGCAGATTGAAATACTTTGTTTAAACAGCCATCGGATTTAGTGGTAACCACATACAAATAATTGGGGTTGGCAGGCGATACGGCTAATTTTTTATTGTTGCCTAATACCGGAAACTGCCCCAGCGCCGAGCCGCTTTTGTCAATAAAGGTCATTCCGTCATCGGAGCGATAATAGCGACTGGAAACAAGAGCATGAATTTTACCATCGGCGCCGGCTTTTACGTCAAAAGCAGTGCCGGATGAAGCCGATATGCCTTCGGGCGAAGTCCACGTAGCGCCGCCGTCTGTACTTACGTATAAAGAGCGCTCGGTAGCGGCATATACCCAGTTGGGGTTATTGGGGTGGGTTTCTAAAGCTATAATGTACGACCACTGATTGTTGTTGCTATTGGGCGCGGGGGTGGTGGTTTCTAAGAGGGAAAAGGTTAAGCCGCCATCGGTAGATTTGTAGATGCCGCAGCCCGGAAAAGCGCTGTTGCCTGTACCGTAAAAATCAACCGACCAACCTACTATTTTTTCGCCGGTGCCCATGTAAATATCGCCATTAGTTGCCTGTGCCAGAGCCGATACCGATAGGCAGGTTATTTGGGCATTTATGGGGTGTTCTTGCCAGTTTAGCCCTCCGTCTAATGAAAACCACAAACCACCTGCCACACCGCCTGCCAACATGTGGCTGGGATTGTTTTGGTTAAACAAAATGGCACGGGTTCTTCCGCCCACATTGTTTGGACCGATGAACTCCCAATCCATGATGGCGCTGCCCGATTTTTGTGCCAGCATCAAATCGGCTTTGTTGCGGGCTTTCAGCACATCGGCATCATTAACCACGCCGGTTTGCGGGTTCATGCGCCTCCGGTTTAGGTAGTCTAATGCTCCGGCTATACCTCTTTTTACTTTTTCGTTTGCCTTAATTTGGGCAACCTGCTCATGGGGTTGTTTAAAACTTTTGTTTACCAATAGCCATGTGCCTAATCCGGCAAATAATAGCAGTGCAAAGGTGATTTTTTTCATTAGTAGTAAGGATTACTCAGGTAGATTTAAGAGTGCGAGTGTGCTTGCAAAACAGCGTAAAACTTAAAAAGTTGTAATGGTTTTGACAATTATTTGGTAGTAAGATAAGACCCGGCGGCATCTTTCATGCTCTCAGCATATCTGAAGATGTCGTCAAGAGAATTTATCTCGTTTTTTGTTTCCTTTTTTGAGGAATCAAAAACCCCAATGTATTTTTTATTTGAATTTAAATAAATGCGACAAACAGTTTTTCTGCTACTTTCATCTAATATAACGGAAAAGTAGGTAAGACTATCTTTGTATGAGATTCGGCTTACATCAACAACTGTTCTAAGAATAGATTTGACAATAATAAAAGCCTCCAACTCCTCGGCAGTAGTTTCAACTTCTCTTGTTTTAGTTTGCTCTACTCCGGCAGTGTCGGTAGGTAATGATTCTAAAACTAAGGAATCATTATCTTTATCCATTGCCGATTTTAGCCGCTCATTTATTATATCGCTCATTACTTGATGTGATGACTTTTTAACCAAGTCGGTAAACTGGTTTAATACACTGGCTGTAATAGTACGCGGATAGACTTTTTTTGTAAACAGACGCACAAAATCTTCACTTGGGTTACGAAGTTCATTTGCAATGAGTGATTTTAGTTCACTTGTATATTTTAGTTCACTTGCCGAACTTAAAATGTTATTAATATCAAAATATGATTTGTGAAATTTTTTCAATTCCTCGGTTTGAGCATCTTTAATTTCTGCAATATCAAATTCCAGAAATGGTTTTTCGTCCATAATATTGGGCTCCACTAAATCAGTATAAAATCTATATCTTACGCCATTTGTAAGTATTGCAAACTTAGCCTTTGTTACATTAAAGTACCTAAGCAACTGATTGTCGTGTATGTCTAACTTTTGTGCCCAGTGTTTACATTCAATCAAAATGATTGGAACACCATCTTTAATAATAGCATAATCCACTTTTTCACCTTTCTTCAAACCAATGTCTGCTACAAATTCAGGAACCACCTCCAAGGGGTTAAACACATCATAACCAAGGCACTGTATAAAAGGAAGGATAAAAGCATTTTTAGTTGCTTCTTCTGTGGCAATCTGCTCTTTAAGCTTGACAACTCTGTCGCCCAACTGTTTGATATAATCTTTGAAATCCATGAGAAATAATAATTTTGATAGTTATGAAATATGAAGTAGAGAAAACTGATGATGGTTACCACCTTTCAATAAGCATGGCATGACCATGTGCGCCGGCGGCGCAGGCAGCTAAGAGTGCGCGTTTACCATTTTCTTTGTGGAGGCGGTTGGCGGCGGTGGTAAGCAGGCGTGCGCCGGTAGCGCCAAAGGGGTGCCCTATGGAGAGCGAGCCACCCCATAGGTTAAATTTTTCCATCGGGATAACACCGGCGGCTTGGGGTAACCCTAATCGGTTTTGGGCAAACTCATCAGAGGCAAGGCAATTAAGGTTGGCAAGAATTTGACCGGCAAAGGCTTCGTGAAACTCAAACACGTCAATATCATCAAGCGACAATCCGGTTTGGGCGAGCAGTTTATAGGTGGCAAAGGCAGGACCCAGCAGCAGTTCTTCTTCAAGGTCTTGCCCGGTAAAGGCAAAATCGGTAATAACGGCTTTGGGGGTAAGTCCCAGCTCTTGGGCTTTTGCTTCGGTGGTGAGCAAAACGGCAGCAGCGCCATCGGTAAGAAAGGAGGCATTGGCGGCGGTTATGGTGCCAAACTGCCGGTCGAAGGCGGGGTTTAGCTTGGCTACGCCTTCATACGTGGTGTCGCCCCTAACACCGTTATCGGCGCTAATGGGCATAAAGGTAGGCGGCACGGCTACGGGGGTCATTTCGGCGGCAAGGTTGCCGTTTTGGGCGGCTTGGGCGGCAAGTTGATGAGAGCGCACAGCAAATTCATCTTGCTCTTTTCGGGAAACGCCGTATTTAGAAGCTAAAATTTCACAGTCTTGCCCCATAGTGCGGTTGGTGCTAAACTCGGCAATAGCGGGTTTATCGGGCATAAAATCTTGTGGGCGCAGGGTAGCGGCAAATTTGAGCATGTCCATTGTGCCTTTCAGCTTTTGGGCTTTGAACAGTTTTTTGCGCATTTCTTTGGTATAACCTATGGGCGTATCGGAGGCAGTATCCACGCCACCGGCAACCACCACCTGGGCATGACCCGCCATAAGTGCATACACCGCATCGGCAATGGCTCTGTTTGCCGAAATACAAGCCATAGTAACCGTATGGCAGGGAGCAGTATAGGGTATTCCGGCGGCAAGTGCGGCTTCGCGGGCAACATTGCTGGTGCGTATGTTAGAAATAACCGTGCCCATAACCACTGCATCAATGTGCTTGGGGTGAATGCCGGTTTTGTTTAGCAGCCCTTTTATGGCAAACTGCGCCAGTTCATACGACATTAAGTCCATATAATCGGTGCCGGAGCGCAAAAACGGGGTTCGGCAGCCGTCAATGAGTACAATTCGGGAGTTTTTCATTTTTTCGGTATTTTTAAAAGGCAGTTTAGCCATAATTATCGGGCAAAGGTATAAAAAACAGCGGTTAAAGGCAATTGTACGGGTAAATTAGCTTAATTTTGCAACATGATTGATCGCATTAGCATAAATAACTTGTTTAGTTTTGGACAAACCGATATAAGGTTGTGCCGAGATGTTAATTTGCTCATTGGCATTAATGGGTCGGGGAAATCTAATTTTTTAAAGTTGTTATCACTGCTTCAACAGGGTATTGGTGGCGTTGGGCTGAAAAAATATATTTTTGATTATTTGGGCGGGTTAGATAACCTGCTTACCAAAAACAATGTTTCGGAAACACCCGATGCCCGATTGCAGATTACGCTTATGCCCGAAGAGCTAAATCGGCATACTAATGGGTTTGAGTTTTTGAATCCGTTAACCTACGCAATAACATTGGTAAAAACACCGGGCTTGACTAACTTTTATGTTAGAGAAACGATTGCCAACCGGCAAGGGGTTGTTTATTTAGAGGTACAAAATGGAACCGGATTTTTGCTCGAACAACCCGATGACACCATAGATAAAAGCGGTAAAAGAATACATTATACCGATTTTGACCCCCAAGAATTGGCGTTAGCCTCAGTGAATGACACCAACCGATACCCTTTGCTTACCGCCCTTAAAAAAATACTAAAACAAACCTTTGTTTATGAGTATTTTGATGTTTCAAAAGGCAGTAAAATTAGAAAACCCCAAATGCCAACAGGCGAAAAACAATTGTTGCCCGATGGCGCTAACCTTACACAATTGCTTAACACCCTTAAAATTAACCACAAACAAACCTACCGCCAAATACTTAACTTATTGCGTGAGGTAAATCCACAATTTACCGAGTTAGATTTTAATTTTATAGGCGGCAATATTGAACTCATGTTGGCAGAAGAAGGGCTAAACAGCGCTATTCACATATCGGGTATTTCTGATGGAACACTTCGATTTTTATGTCTGCTGGCAATTTGTTATAATCCAACCAGAGGTGCACTGGTTTGTATAGATGAACCGGAAACAGGTTTGCATCCCGATATGTTGCTACACGTGGCCGAGGCTCTTAAATTTGCCGCACAATACACTACTATGGTTGTGGCAACCCATTCCGACAACTTAATCAATTATTTTGAAGTAGAACAAGTACGTGTATTTGAAAAAAATGCCGCTAATTTCTCCACTACCAAGGAGTTTCATAAAAATGAGTTATCTGATTGGTTAAATCAGTACTCGCTTGGGCAAATGTGGAAACACGGCGATTTGGGAGGAGTGCGTTATGGGGGATAGTGTTGTTTTATTTATTGAAGGCGACCCCAATAGTCCAAATGGCGATTTGCGTTACGGATTTGCTAAACTACTGGAAAAGAAGGCAAAAGGTAATATGCCCAAAATTATTTTAAGTGGTAGCAAACAACATGCAATTGAAAAGTTTTTTTATGCCAAAAGACAAGGACTTAAAGCATTGTTACTAATAGACCTTGATAAACCGGAAACTCAAGTTGAACAGGATATGCTGGAATACAGGCTAAATACTTTTGCAAATGATGTTTTTTACATGATTCAGGAGATGGAAGCATGGTTTCTTTCGCAACCCGACATTTTAGATAGTTTTTTTGGTAAAGATATGGGAGGGGCTAAAATATCGAAAAAAATTCCCAGCAAAAAAACAACTCAAATTATGAAGCCATCTGAATTGCTCAGAGATATAACCCGACAGACAACAAAGGGGGGGTATCATAAAATAAAGCATGCGTTTGAATTATTGCGACTTCTGGACGCTGAAAAATTGGAGAATGACATTCCTGAATTTAGGCGTTTGATAAGAAGGATAAATTTTAGCAGATAGTAGTTGGTAATTTGTAGTCGGTAGTTTTGGCAAATAGTATATGGCAAATAGTAATTGGTATCGGGTAAGCAGCGCTTACACACTCATAACTCATAATTCATAACTCATAATTCATAACTCATAACTCATAA
>DDVC01000170.1:949-3198 GCA_002345145.1 Bacteroidetes bacterium UBA2322 | reverse complement strand
CATAACTCATAATTCATAACTCATCACACTCTCTTCATATGAGCCAAGTTATTGCACACTCGCTTTTTACCGATTTTGACATAGCGCTGTTTCAGTCTGGTAAACATTTTAGGCTATACGAAAAAATGGGCGCACACCCCATAACCTTAAACGACCAGGAAGGCGTTTATTTTGCCGTTTGGGCTCCTGCTGCCTCGCAGGTGAATTTATTGGGCGATTTTAACCAATGGAACGACCACCAACACCCCCTGTTTCCCCGATGGGATAACTCCGGTATTTGGGAAGGGTTTGTGCCGGGGGTTAAAAAGGGCGATTTGTATAAGTACAAAATTTACACCTACAAAGGGCAGGTTTTAGAAAAAGCCGACCCCTACGCCCTATATGCCGAAAAACCGCCGCTTACCGCATCGGTAGTGTGGGAGCTGGGTTATACATGGAATGACCAAAACTGGATGACCACCCGCCATAAGCATAATGCGCTGGGTGCGCCCTATTCGGTTTATGAAGTGCATTTGGCATCGTGGAAACGCAAAACCAAAGAAGAGAGCAGCTCGCTCAGCTACCGGGAGCTTGCCGATGAGTTGGTGGCTTACGTAAAAGAAATGGGATTTACCCACGTAGAACTGATGCCGGTAATGGAACACCCCTACTCGCCCTCGTGGGGCTACCAAATAACCGGTTTTTTTGCGCCTACCTCGCGGTTTGGTACGCCGCAAGATTTTATGTATTTGGTGGACACGTTTCACCAAAACGGCATCGGGGTTATTTTAGACTGGGTGCCCTCGCATTTTCCCTCTGACGGGCATGGTTTGGGGCATTTTGACGGCAGCAACGCGTATGAACACCCCAACCCGCAATTGGGTTACCACCCCGATTGGGAAAGCCTTATTTTTAACTACGGCAGAAACGAGGTGCGCTCGTTCCTCATTAGCAATGCCCTGTTTTGGCTGCAATACTACCATGCCGATGGGCTGCGAATAGATGCCGTAGCTTCTATGCTTTACTTAGATTACTCGCGCAAAGAAGGACAATGGCAACCCAACCACAAGGGCGGACGAGAAAACTTAGATGCCATTCAGTTTTTGAAAGACCTGAACGAAGCCGTTTACGGCAATTATCCCGATGTGCAAACCATAGCCGAAGAGTCAACCGCTTTTCCGCTGGTATCGCGCCCTACCTATATAGGCGGCTTGGGTTTTGGCATGAAGTGGATGATGGGTTGGATGCACGACACACTCAAATACTTTGGGCTTGACCCGTTTTTTAGGCGGTTTAACCATAATACCATTACTTTCAGCATTATGTATGCCTTTACCGAAAACTACATGCTGCCTTTTTCGCACGATGAGGTGGTGCATGGTAAAGGCTCGCTAGTGCGCCGTATGCCCGGCGATGAGTGGCAGCGGTTTGCCAACCTGCGCCTGATGCTGGCTTATATGTTTACCCACCCGGGCGCAAAACTGCTGTTTATGGGCGGTGAGTTTGGACAGTACAATGAGTGGAATTTTGGCGGCAGCTTAGACTGGAACTTGCTACAATACGACCCGCATAAAGGGGTACAAAAAATGGTTGCCGCACTGAACCAACTTTACCGCAGCCAGCCCGCCCTTTATGAAGGCAATTTTGACGCCACCGGTTTTGAATGGATAGAGGTAGGCGATTACCAAAACTCTACCTTAGTGTTTGTGCGAAAAGGGCATAATGCCGATGATGCGCTGGTTATAGCGCTTAACTGCACACCCGTTGTGAGGCACGATTACCGCATTGGCGCTAACCTGCAAGAAGGTACTTTTACCGAAATTTTTAATACCGATAATCCCGATTTTTGGGGCAGTGGCGTACTCAATACCCAACCCATTCCGCTTACCGATACGCCGTGGAATTACCGAACACACTCTTTTACCGCCACCCTGCCACCGCTGGGTATGGCTATTTTTAAACACACGCCCCCACCCGCTAAACCTAAACGCAAACCGGCTAAAAAAACAACCAAACCCGCCGCCATAACTCCACAACCCGCCCCTGTACTAACCGCCGAGGCAACTAATCCTGCCCCCGTAAAAACGCCTAAAAAAACAAAGCAAAAGGCAGAGAATTAAGAACATAGCGAGTGTAACCCGAGTTTGATGTAAAATGACGTGCTGCGGTAAGTGCGCAAAACCGACATCAATTAGCACACGGATGGAGCTGATTAACGCCGTTTTTTAAAAAATAAAGGCTCAATTGGGTAAATGATTCACTTTTACCCG
>DDVC01000170.1:0-674 GCA_002345145.1 Bacteroidetes bacterium UBA2322 | reverse complement strand
TTTTTGCTGAAAACAGGGGTGAATAGCTCAATTTACACATCACACCGAGGCTGCACCCACCATGGCACATAACCCTTATTATCCGCCTATAATTTAGTAATACAACCTTGCAGCCGCAAACCTTGTTTTATAAGTACTTTCACTAACCCAAAAATTGTTTCGTCATGAAAAAATTCTTTCTCCTATTAACAGTATTTGTGCTTTTTGGCGTTGCTGCCTGTAAAAAAGACAAAAGCCCCACCGACCTACTTACCGGCACCGACTGGCAAATGAAAGGCTGGACGGTAACGCCCCCTATTTTTGGCATTACCGACTATTACGCCAATGCCGAAGCCTGCGAAAAAGACGATTTTATCCGATTTAACAAAAACGGCACCGCTGTTTTTGACGAAGGCGCTACCAAGTGCGATGCCGCCGACCCGCAAACAGAAACCAGCACTTGGGCTTTTAACAACAATGAAACCGAAATTACCTTTGACCTTAACGATGACCCTACTACCTTTAAAATTAAGGAGCTGACGGAGGACACCTTTAAATTAGAAACTTCATTTGAAGATGATATTGACGAGGATGGGGTGAACGAAACCTTTACCTTTACCCTCACTTTTGAAGCTAAATAGGTGTAACCTACGGTTGGCTCTTAAACAAAAATCCCCCCTTTTTTCTGTATGGGT
>DDVC01000169.1:2615-4931 GCA_002345145.1 Bacteroidetes bacterium UBA2322 | reverse complement strand
TGTGGGGGGGGTGCGGAAAGTGGGGTATATGCTCACCATAGGCGGGGCTATTTGGCTTGCCGATATTACCAGCGTAGCCGCAAGAGGTTTTGCCAATAAAAAAAAACACAAGTCAGCCCGATAATACCTTCCATGTTGCCCGTTTAGCTCACAAAAACTCCATTTTTACCCATTACCCTGCATGATTCGCCTTTATATATTATGCTCTTTGTTGCTTTTGATGGCATCTTCTTGCTTTAAAGACTTAGACCGCAACAACCCATGCGATATTAATAACCCCAATGCGGTGGTTAGCGGCTTACCTGTGCCTAATTTTAGCTATCAGCGCACGGGTAATGTGGTGAAATTCATTAACAACTCGGTTAATGCCACCGAGTTTGTTTGGAACTTTGGCGATGGGGAAACCGAAACTGCCACCAACCCCATACATGTTTACCCCATTGCAGAGGAGGCTAACTACACCGTTATCCTAACAGCCAAAAACGCCTGCAATACCAATTCTGTAGAAAAAAGCCTTATCATCAGCCTTAACTGCCCACAGGAGCCTTTTGCCAATTTTTCCTACTCCTTAACCGGTAAAACCATAACCTTTACCAATCTATCGGTAAACGCCCAAACTTTTCAGTGGACTTTTGGCGATGATGCTACCAACAACACAGCCAACCCCACCCATACCTACGCCAACTTTGGCAGCTATACCATTACGCTGTGGGCTTACGGCGCTAACTTCTGTACTGCCATTTATAAGACCACCATAACCGTAGAAGACTGCAACCCACAGCCCTTAGCCGGTTTTTCTTTTGCTACCAATGCCAATAACTATACCGTAACCTTTACCAATACCTCCCAAAATGCCACCCTCTATTACTGGAACTTTGGCGATGGTAATTACAGTACCCAGCCTAATCCGGTGCATACTTACGCCCAACCCGGCGTTTATACGGTGGTATTGGGCGCTACCAATACCTGCGGCACCGTAGTATCTTTACAAGAACTGTCTTTGCTTTTCATTACCGATGATAGAGACGGTGCTATTTACCCCATTGCAAAAATAGGCAACCAATACTGGATGGCTGACAACCTCAATTATGGCGTTACTAAAGAATCTTATCCCTTTAGCGGCGTTTCTCCCACCTGTTCGGGCGATGGTTTCCCCTCTAACCAAACCAATAACAGCAATGCCGAAAAATACTGCTACCAAAATAATCCCGATAACTGTAATGCCTATGGTGGGTTATACCAATGGCAGGAAGCCATGAATTACAACCCCGCTAACACACAGGGCATTTGCCCCGCCGGTTGGCATATTCCCTCGGCTGAGGAGTGGAATGAGTTAGAAACCTACTTAGGCGCACAAGCCGGCAACCAACTTAAAGATGTTGGCAACTCCGGTTTTAATGCCAAAATGAGCGGCTACCGCAACTACAGCGGCGGCTTTAGTTTTTTGGGCAACTACACCGGTTTTTGGTCTTCTGCCGAAACCGATAATTGCCGAGCCGTAGTGCGCTCACTGCAATCAACTAACGCTATGCTGCTCAATACGCCCGAAGAAAAAAATAACGGGTATTGTATAAGGTGTTTGAAGGATTAAAATGACCTAAAACCCATGCCGCGCCTTAGGCATCACCTCTGGCAGTTTGTTACCTCCCTCCTCTAAAACCTGAGCGCCAAAGTACTCCGCCTTGCACAGCAGTAACCGGGTTTAGGAAGTGAGGGATAGGCGGGTTATCTACTTTTCCAGTGTCAGCTCCTCTATTTTACCGTTTTTTATGAGTACGCCGGTGCGGTAACTGCCGCCGGAGGTTTGCAGGTTACCTATAATGCACTTTGCGCCGTTGGGGGCAGTGGTTTCGTGTTTTTGGGTAAAACCGGTGGGGCGGTTTTGGGTAAAAAAGCGGCGCACTTCTTCGGTGGCTGCTTGCCGGGTATAGCGGTCTTCTTTATCGGGCAAAATGAGGTCTATGGAGGGAGCAAAAAATTGGGCTAAGGCATCGGTATTACCTGTTTTAAGGGCGGCTTTAATGCTTTCGGTGGGGTTTTGTGCTTGTGTGTAGGTGAACAGGAGCAAAAACAAGGCTGCCACGCTAATAAAGGAGAGAGTTTTCATGGGTGAAACAATAAATTTTGAATAACAATGTGAAATAAAACGCCTTACTTGGTTGGCTTGGTATGTGTTAGACGTTAGAAATGGGTAAAAGTCATATCGGGGGTACATATTTTTGTGCCAATCAGCGTTAGGGGGTCTGCGGGTGTGACCCAAGTTTGATGTAAAATGACGTGCTGCCGGTAAGCGCGCAAAACCGACATCAATTAGCA
>DDVC01000169.1:0-2293 GCA_002345145.1 Bacteroidetes bacterium UBA2322 | reverse complement strand
GGGTGAATAGCTCAATTTATACATCAAACCGAGGCTGCACCCGGGTTTGCAGTTTCCTATATCGCATGTAGTTAAGTTTTGAGTAGCTTATGTGCCTCTTTGTCTGCTTAGGTTTCTTGCAAAGACGCATCTGATTAGATTTCTCGCAAATAAGCTAAGGCGCTAAGAATTTCTGTTTTTCCGGTTTGCATGCTTTGTGTTATGCTTTGCAAAACTTTGGATTGATTGTTTTATTTAGTCCATTTCTTGGCAGGTTTTACCCTTTATTATTTCATCAAGTTTCGTGCCATAACACAGGCTGTAAAACTCCGCATTAAAGCGTTGCAGCCCCCAAATTGATAATCGGGATATTCTCAACTGTGTTTAGCAAAAAAATCACACAGATAAAACGGAACAAATAAATAAACGCTAATAAAGTAAGGAGTTGTTTGTGCGGATACAAAACAACGGCAATTATTTACGGTTTGTGGAATAAGACGCACGGCCGTGCGTTTCTACTGTACTACCAATTTCCCGCTTGCCAAATGCTGACCTTGTGGGGTGGTAACCCGATAAAAATACATGCCCGGCGGCAGGTGCGTTACCGATATTTGTTGTACTCCTGTGCTGCCTTGTAATGTTTCGGCCGCTACCTGACTGCCAAAAGCATTGTACAAACGCCATACCGCACCGCCGGCAGACAACCCTACAGTGGCGGGTATTTGGTAGCGGATATTCAAATGGGAGGTTGCAGGAATAGGGTAAACCAATGCCACAGCTGCTGCCTGCCCTGTATTGGTGGTTGGTATGCCGGGCAACACTTCTACTACTACTATGCTATCGCAACCGAGGTAGCTGCATGTGTAGCCCAAACTATCTGTTTTGACCACCCAACTGCTTTGTGTGCTGTAATTGAAACCCGATAAGATGTACCCGCCATCGGCAGCAGGGGCTATATCTTTTAAGTACCAATCGTCTTGGGGGTTGAGACCAGGTATGGTGCGTGTCCAAAGTGTGTCGCCGGTGGAGGTGAGGTGAAAAATTCGGGCATCTGTATTGCTTAATTGGTTGTTAAAACCGTATATGCAAATTGCACCACCATTATTCGTTCTAAACATCGGTGCTTCTTGTAATGCTCTTACTTCCAAATCAATAATTTTTTGCCATATTATATTGCCAAGTGTGTCAATGGCAAAAACATATGGTTTCTTTTTATTGCTTTCTTTGATGGACGAAATAACTAAATAGGAATTTTCGCCGAAAGTAGGAGATAGTAAACAGCCACTGTCGCTTTCATTGCTACCATAAAATTTTTGCCATAAAACATTACCCAACTTATCAATTTGCATAATCACCATGTCATAGTTGGTAAGTGCATTATACATAAAGCCACTTACAATATACCCTGCATTGGTTTCAAAGATAGAAAAAGCTGAAGCGTGTTGTGCGGGGTTATACATTCTATCCCACTCCTTGTTGCCAAAGGCATCTGTTTTGAGTACGTAAAACCGATTGGAGGTGGTGAAACCGCGCTGTATGCCGCACATAATATACCCACCATCTTGAGTGGGCGTGATGTGGTAGGGATATTCTACGGTATCGGGCTTTTCTATGAGTTTTGTCCATAGGTGAGTGCCGTCTTCCAAAAAATTAATCATCACAATATCCTGATTGGCACTGCCTTCATAAGTGCGCGAACCTACTAACATATAGGTGCCCATGTGCGCCGGAATAAGGATGCCGCCGCCTATGGCATAAATGGTATGGTTGCCATATTCAAAGGTCTTGAACCATTCGGTTTCGCCTTGCAAATCGGTTTTGCGAATATAGAAACCATGCTTTAAAGTATTGTAAGATCCAAATGAACCTGCAAACAAATAACCGTTATTTAAGGGCAAACAAGCCGGAGATAGGATATTGATACTATCGGGCTTATAGTATTTGTTAAACATTTGCACTTGTGCGTTTAAACATATGCATATATGCAATAACGCACCTATAATGACCGTATTACGGAACATGGCTGCTGATTTAAATGGTGAAAAAACCGCCGCCAACCTCACCGGCATTGGCGGCGGTTGCTGGATTAACGGAGTATTACAAATTTTCCGGTGGTGTGTTTGCCGCTATTGGTAGTAAATCGGCAAAAATACACGCCATTAGCTAAGTTTGCGGTGTTTAAGGAGGTATATTTATCGGAAATTTTAAGGGTGAGAACCGGCATACCCATAGCGGTATATATATATGCTTGTCCTTCGGGTTGTGGCATATCAACAAACAAGGAGATAAGGTCTTGGGCAGGATTGGGGTATAT
>DDVC01000181.1 GCA_002345145.1 Bacteroidetes bacterium UBA2322 | reverse complement strand
AAAATCGGCGTTAATTAGCGCCATCCGTGTTATCCGTGTGCTAAAATTTGCCGGTTTTGCGCTCCTACCTTTGTGTACCGGTTTACATCAAACTCGGGTTACACCCGGGCAAAGATAGCGGGTTATAGTGTGCTTAATACATAAAAGTATGCTTGTTGTGCAATTTGCTACCGGCGTAAATGCTATTTTTGTGCCAAACAAATAGCCCCATGTAAGACCAACTGCACCGCAAATGCCCGATATGCTTGTTTGATTTACCATATAAAAACAACATCTGCTTACCTTAAAATACCACTGCTTTTATGCGCTACCTGCCGTATTTTACTTTTTTTTTGCTGCTTTTTGTTCAAAGTAAGTGGAGCGCCGGTGTGGCGTATGCCCAGTTATTTACCCCCGCTGAGGTAAAAGCCGCCGAAACCCGCGCAAAGGAATTGCTGCAAACCATGACCCTCCGACAAAAAGTGCGCGAAATGCACGGTAAACAACTGCTGCGCACCGGTATAACCGCTTTTCTGTTTCGGAAAATTGACCCCTTTAAATCGGGCGGCAATAAGCGGTTAAACATTCCGCCCATGATTTTTTTCGACGGACCTCGGGGTGTAGGTATGTATAGGGGGGCAACTGCTTTTCCGGTAAGTATGGCGCGGGGCGCAAGCTGGGATACCGACCTTGAAACCCGCATAGGCAGCGCCATAGCGCGCGAGGTAAGGGCGCTGGGCGGTAATTATTCGGGCGCGGTTTGTCTTAATCTGCTTAGGCATCCTGCCTGGGGCAGAGCGCAGGAAACCTACGGCGAAGACCCGCACCACGTGGGCGAAATGGCTTGGTCGCTGGCTGCCGGCATTCAAATGCACCGGGTGCAGGCTTGCGCCAAACATTTTGCCGCCAACAGTATGGAAAATAACCGCTACGGCGGCAGTATGAATATGAACGAGCGCACCCTGCACGAAGTATATCTACCCCACTTTAAAAAGGTAACCCAACGCGGCGTAGCCTCTATAATGAGCGCCTATAACCGCCTCAACGGTGAATACTGCGGTCAAAACAAGCTGCTGCTCACCGATATTTTGCGTACCGACTGGGGGTTTAAGGGTTATGTGGTTTCTGATTGGGTGCATGGCGTTTTTGATACCGAAAAAGCCCTTAATGCCGGTTTAAACATTGAAATGCCACAGGGAAAAGTGTATGCCTATAAACGCATTAAAAAACTGCTGCAAAATGGGGTAATTTTACCACAGCAAATAGACAGTCTTGTTTTTGCTACCCTTCGCACTAAACTGCTGTTTGCCGGTAAGGTAGCCCAAACCTATCATAAAAACTTGGTGGGGTGCATACAACACCGGTTATTAGCCCTTGAAGCTGCCGAAAAAAGCGCCGTACTGCTCAAAAACGACCAAAACCTGCTGCCACTAAACCCCAATGCCCTTAAAACCATTGCCGTTGTTGGGTATTTGGCTAAGGTAAAACAAACCGGCGACAGGGGCAGCAGCAGCGTTATCAACAATAAAGTGGTTACGGCTTATGAGGGTATTAAACACTATGCCAAACAGTACAACATACAAGTACTGACCGCCCCCGCCAACAACCTGCAAAAAATTAAACAGGTTTGCGCAAAAGCCGATGTGGTGGTGGTGATAGCCGGCGCTACCTACAAAGAGGAGGGCGAATACATTGGCTACGGAAAAATTCGCAACCCCGATAAGCCCCATAAAACCGGCTTTTTTACCAAACTCAGTTACCTTGCCAATGGCGGCGACCGCCAATACCTGCACCTGAACCCAAAAGATATTGCCCTTATTAAAACGGCGGCGGCTGCCAACCCCCGCACTATTGTGAGTTTGGTAGCGGGCAGCGCCATTACCGTAGAAGAATGGCATGAGCAAACGCCGGCTATTTTGCAAACTTTTTACAATGGCGTAGAGGGCGGTACTGCGCTGGCGCACTTGCTTTTTGGAAAAGTAAACCCATCGGGCAAACTGCCTTTTACCGTACCCGTTCATGCCGATGATTTGCCGCCGTTTAACTCGTTTTTGCCCGATGCCGATTATGGATACTACCACGGTTATACCTTGTTTGACAAAGAAAAAAAACAAGCCCGATACCCCTTTGGCTTTGGGCTGAGTTATACCCGATTCTTGCTCCAAAACCTGCAAACCAACCGGCAGCAATACAGCCCCCAAGATACCATTTCCCTAACCGCCACCCTTACCAATACCGGCAACCGAGCCGGCGCACAGGTAGTGCAGCTCTACACCGCTTACCCCGATACAAAAATTGACCGACCCATCAAAAACCTGCGAGCCTTTACCAAAATAATGCTTCAGCCAAACGAAACCAAAACCATAACCCTGCGCCTGCCCATTGCCGAACTTGCCTACTATAACCCCGCCGCAAAACAATGGATAACCGAAACCGGTACCTACAAATTACTATTAGGCAACTCCTCTGCCGATGAAGGTATGCTGATAACAGACATAGAAGTGCGGTAAACGGCAGGGTAGGGGCAAAGCCCGGAGAGGGTCAATTCTGAAATAGTTGTAAGCTATTGGTTAGTCTTTTGTGTTGCCATTCTGAAAATCGGCGTTAAGAAAATCGGAACGGAGGGCGATGAGCAGGCGGCGCAGCAAACGCCCCGATAAATGTTGTTGATGAAAAACAAAAGCTGCCGGCGTTTGCCTTGGCGCATGCCGCCCGTAGTGCAGATTTTTAGCCGATTTTCAGGAAGGCTTGATTTTTTGCTACTTTTTTATCAAGAAAAAAGTAGATAAGGTTAAGGGCGGAACGACTGATGAACTTAGAAGTAGCTTATTAGGGATTAGTTATTAGGAATAGGCAAGCAATTTGCATCGCGGAATATCGGACATTTATTAGAGGCTAAATACAATTGACCATCTCCGGGGCAAAGCCGGCTTACTCCTGATGAGGATTAGCCAAAAATTCATCGGTAAAATGCGCTTTGTGGCGGGGCTGGTTAAACTTATCGGCATTAAATGCGCCCGATTGACCACGAGGTATAGACAGCGAAGTCCACTCGTGGCAGCAAACCATTTTACCCACATACACCATTTGCCCTACATGGTAGGCATAATGCGCTATTTGGCGGTTAATGGCTTCGGTAAGGGTATGCCCTTGGTTGCGTATATAAACCAATTTGTCAAAATCATCGGGCGTTAGGCTGTGCAGGGTGGTAAACAAGCAGTTCCAGCCCTCGTTCCAAAGCTCTATAACCTTGTTTTTATCGGGTAAATCGTTGTCAAATTCGGCTTCGCGCTCACGCCAGGGTTTCTCGCCATCGGTAGTGAGCAAATCTGTCCATCGGGATAACATATTGCCCCACAGGTGTTTTACAATGGTGGCTATACTGTTACAGGTTTCGTTATACTGCCAAAACAGTCCGGCTTCGGGAGTTTGAGCCAGCGTTTTATCGCCCAGCAGTTTGTAGTATTCAAATTGTTTGAGGGCGCTGTTTAAAAATGCCTGAGTCATAACTGTAAGAAAAAAAGATGCAAAATAAAAAGCTACAAGCCTGTAAGCCGGATTCTGTAACAATTCAAAAACGAACTGCCTTCTATCATTTATCTGGCTTTGTTATCGCTAACAAAGTCAAACGACCCACCCCCCGGCATCAAGCGAGCCACTTTTAGTTGTTGGCATAGAGCCAAGCAACGTGCCGGTATATTTGGTCTTTCAACCCGCAAGGTTTGCTCGCCCGGTTATGTTACCATATCGGGCTGCCTACTGGCATTTTCACCCATTCCTGCCTACTCCTAAGAGGTGGGCAGGCGGTAATTCTCTGTAACACTATCTGTCCTTGCAAGTTACCCTGCAAGTCCCACCTGTTAGGTGGTGCGGCGCTCTGTGTTGCCCGGACTTTCCTCTTGCCCTGCAAACAGGCAAGCGATAGAACGGCTTGTAGCAAACTACTAAACCCGTAAAATGCCCTGCAAGTTCGTTTTAGTTGTGAATTATGAATTACGAATGTGTTAGTACCGACTACCCGATATTCACTTTCCCATCACCCCAACCAACCGTTGGCAGTAAAATTTCGTCTATATGCGCAGTAAACAATTGATACTCCAAATGCTTTATGTTTAAACCTTATAGGTTTGATAAACCTATAAGGTTTTTCGCACACATTTACTCTCTCAAAAAAATCAAAAAATTTTTGCAAAAAATGTTGCTTTTTTAAAACAAATACGATAAATTTGTTTGCAGAAAAAACATTGGTGCATTTGTGGCAATAATTACCCCAAAAGAATGTAAAGTAACCCTACACGCTACACTCGGCTTGTTAAGTTATGGGTGGTCAAACGGCGTAGGCAATACGCCCGATGTGGACGATTATACCCCCGGCATCTACTCCCTCACCGTTACCGATGCCAACGGCTGCACCGCTGCCGCTGCCTATGATTTACCTGTTACTGACCTGCTCCCTACTCCCCACCTTGCAGGCTTTTATACCGTAGGCACAAGCCCCATGCCCGCCGGTGCCACTACCGACCCCACCGCCCCTAATACCGAAATTTGGAACACCTTAAACCTTAAAGTTGCCGGCGCCATAATAGTACCCACCGGCTACATCCTGCGCATAGAAAACTCCTCTATTGAAATGATAGGCGGCGAAAATGCCGAAATAATTGTTAAACCCGGAGGTAAACTACAACTAACTACCGCCACACTATCTGCCGGCAATTGTTACAATAGTTTCTGGAAAGGCATTAGCGTAGAAGGTTCTGATGTGCCTTATACTACCACCGATTTTGTAGTAGCTGCCGCAAGTGGCAACTATGGCGTTTTGGTTTCGGAAAACGATACCAAAATAAACCATGCCCGAATAGGCGTTTGCAACGGACGCATAACCGCATCAGGCATTAACCGTACCGGCGGACTGCTACACCTTACCAATACCGAGTTTAAAGACAACGGTACCGCTATCCGCATAGATAAGTTCAACGCATCGGGCTACCAATTAGCCTTTATTCAGCACTGCGCCATAACCTTTACCCAAAATAACCCGCCCAATAACGCACCCGAAAACTGGTGGCACTACGCAATTGAGCAACCGGTAGGTATCTGGATAAGCAAAACCCGCCTATTAGAACCTATTCACAACAATTTGTTTACCTCCTCTCTTTCTGTGCCGGCAAAGGGCGTAGGGGTGCGATTAGAAGATGCCGCCGCTACCATCTCCGCCACCCCCGAAACCGACCCCAACAACCCCCAAACCTACCAGTTTGCCGGCTTGTTTAAAGGAATAGATGTTTACAACACCCTTACCATTATGAAAGAGGTAAACATAACCAACCAAAACTTCCAAACCACCCAAAAAAGCATTACGCTAAACGGTGCAGTAGGCAGTAAAATATCCTACAATACCTTTACCATCCCTTACGGCAACTCCCCCACCGCCGATACCTACGGCTTGCTATCCTTTGGCAGCATAGGCTCTGTGATTGAAAAAAATATATTCCGGTCAGAGCAAAACGCACCCAGCCCATACACCTTTGGCGCAATACTAAACAAAACCGAGTATGGCGAAGTACCCACTACCTTTAACAACAACCTCTTTGACGGACGTTTTATGCCCGCCACCCAATTTGCCGGCAACAACAACCGCCTCTACACCAACTGCAACGCCTACGACGACTGCGATATTGACTGGCACCTCACCCCCAATGCCTCCCTACCGGCACAAGGTGAATGCTTTTCCGGTCTTGCTTCAGATGCCCTCCGCACCCACTGGCATTATACCAACGAACCCGGTTCTACCATTGGCTACCCAAACTACCACATCATTAATGACAATACTGCCTTCACCCTCACCCTAAACATTGACAATAGTCCACAGTCAGACCCCTTAAATGGCACAAGTTATGTTTTAGGAAATGTTTATGTGCAAGCATGTGGTACGCCAGCCTCTCCTGTTTATAACATGTCTTGCAACGTAACCTTCCCAGTAGCTGGGGCAGGCATGGCTGACTGCGATAACGAGGGCGATATAGAACGCCGCATTTACAACTTTTTGCGCAACAACCAGCGCGATAGCCTCCTCGCCCTCCTCCACTGCTTAGATACCGATTGGGCAATACGCCTGCTGGTAGGTACTTATGTAGATAAAAACCTTTATGAACAGGCTTTAATTGAGCTGCAAAGACTACCCGATACACCCGATAATCTTGAGTTTAAAGCACTCTATTTAGCCATCATAAACGGCGGTTTAGCAGAGCCGGAGGGCAGCGGTAAATCATCGGCAGCATTAACCATGATTAGTAGTATTGCCGGAAACGACAATTCCATACTTAGTCCATTAGCAGAAAGTGTATTGGCTGTTTATCAAAATCAAGAATATATCCGACACGGACAACCTGTTTCATTAAATTCACAATCCCCCAAAAAGGATAAAAGCATTTTTTATATCATGCCTAATCCAGCTACAACAAGTGTTGTTTGCAAATTATGGCAACCATTAGAGCAGCATAGCCGACTATTAGTGTCTGATTTTAGTGGAAGAATTGTGATGAGTGTATTTGTGCCAAGCGCAAGTTTACAAGTAGCGTTAGACATAAGTCAACTCAATAAGGGCATCTATTTTTGCCGATTAGATGGTACCGGTTCTGTACAGAAATTAGTTGTTGTAAAATAACAAAATCTTAAACGGAGATTGCCCGATTTACATTAGGCAATCTCCGTTAAAAAACAAAAACAATTACATGAAAATAACTACACTACTGTTGGCGGCCTGTTTATGGGCACTTGAAGCGAGCTGCCAAACACAATTCACCTATTTTAACAAAGTATTTGGGGGAGATACTTCAAATATGCTTGCACAAGTCATTCAACCTGTTTCGGGAGGACATTTGGTTATTGGAAGTTACGGTACACAAAGTATAGAACATGCTATATTTATAATGAAACTTGATTCGCAGGGAAACCCTTTAACATTCAAGGATTTGGTAGTAGGCGCTGAATGGGGAGTGGTAGAAGATGGGAGTTTTGTAAAGCCCACCTCTGATGGTAATTTTGTTTGTACCATAGCAGAAATCACATACACGCCAGCACTTAAACTCATCCCGCATCTATTGAAATTTAATTCAAATGGCGATACTATTTGGCATAAAACATACCCCAATGAGTATTCACAGTTTACTCGTTCTATTATACAAACTTCCGATAACGGATTTGCAATGGCAGGTTATAGATATGTGCAGGATACTGCGCGTTTTCTTTTGTTAAAAATCAATGAAGAGGGAAATTACGAGTGGTCTAAAACCTATATGTTAGACCACGATTCCCGTGCTTTCAGCATACAGCAAACTCCTTGGGACGGAGGATATATTTTAGGAGGTTGGGGCTACTCCACCACCACCGGCTACGATATGTTTGTGGTGAAAACCACCGCCAACGGAGACACCCTCTGGACTAAAAGGTATGGTAATGAATTTAACGATTGTGCTGCAAAGGTTGTAAATCTAACCACTTATGAAGAATACTTAAATGGTGCATCTATTGAGTACCTCATAACTGCTTGTGTATATGAAGGTACGACTGAAAAAATGTACATAGCTAAGATAAACGCTGTTGGCAATATGATTTGGCAAAAAAACTATAATTTCCTTAATAAGATGGGGAGTTTTCAAGTTTTAGCAATTATAAAAGATGATAAGGGCTTTATTGGCAGTGGACGTTACCGCCCCGATGGTTTCACCCCCCAACCCTACATAGCCTCATTTCACGCTGATGGCACAGTAGATTGGGTAACAACCCCCACCATAAACCCTGGTGCTCAGGTGTACCTAAAAGACCTCCAACCCACCCCCGATGGCGGTTACGTATTGGCGGGCTACCAATTCACCACCCCCCAAACCGCGTGGGTACTCAAAATAGATGCACAAGGCAAAACATGCAGCTATGTTGGGTGCGATAGTACGGTAGTAGTAGAAGTGTTGCCTGCTGTTGAGGCTGTCTAAAAAGTCGGAAACTCAGTTAAATTGCACAAAATCAGATTTGTTTATGACTGATTAAAAGCAAGAAAAATAGTAGTTCTGTGTAAATATGTGCAAGATGTGGGCTTTTTGGACAGCCCCCAAGGGGGGGAGCTACAAATTTACCCTGTTCCTGCCACCACCCATTTATATATCCACTACCAAATACCCGCCGGCGGTGCGGTATGGCGTTTGTACAACCTCACCGGCACACAAGTGGCACAAGCGCCGCTATGGGGCGGCGCGGGTACAGCCACTGCCGATGTAAGCCACCTGCCGGCGGGCATGTATTTTTATCGGGTACAGCTTCTCTCATCGGGTCAAACCGTAGCCGGCGGCAAAATAATGGTGGAGTAGAGACGCACGGCCGTGCGTCTTGTACTGTAAAAAGTGAAAAATTTTACAGGGAGCAACGGTACTTG
>DDVC01000090.1 GCA_002345145.1 Bacteroidetes bacterium UBA2322 | reverse complement strand
TTTTCTGCCTACATTAAAGGGAGGGCAGCAGCCTGTAAAAGGGTCGGGGTCGCGATAGTATGCGGTTATCACCAAGCCGCCATCGGAAGTAGGGAGTATTGTAGAACCTTGCTCGCCTATGAACTCGTCTAAACCCACGCTTAAATCGTACCTTTTATGCCATAGCTCATTGCCGGCAGTATCTATTTTTATCAGCAATACATCACCTACCACAGCATTACCGGTAGTGCCGAGCAAAAAATAACCGCTGCCGTTGGGGGCGGGGTGTATTGCTTTTATCCAGGCAAACAAGGGTGGTCCGTGGGCGGTGTATAGTTTATCCCACTGGCGGTTGCCCAATGAATCTAATTTAACAACATAAGGGTGGTAAGGCACATACCCGCCTCCGCCTACAGGTGCTGCACTGCGCTGCCCGGCTACTATATAGCCGCCGTCAAACGCGTTAGAAGCAGCATAAAAAATACTTTCGTAACCTGCTAATGCCAGACTGTCTATGTTTTCATTTATCAGATTGCCGGTAAAATCGGTCAATAAATAATAGGCGTGATAGCGGGTATTGTTTGTATCCACTAAAAAACCTGCATTTAGCAAACGTTTTTTAATATGGTCTGTTGCCATTCCACCAATTTGATTTGAAGTGTCTTGTTTTACATACTCTATAAAATTAGTAATTTCTCCAATATGATTAATATTTGTAACAAAGGCTCTGAAGCGAGTATTGATGGGATCTAATGTATTACCGATTACAATATATTCTTTAGTACTTGTTTGAGCGACACTCTTCCCATTGCAATTTAAGTTAATGCCCCATATAGGGGTGGAAGTAAAGTATTTAGGGGTTTGTGCCTTGAGTGTGCATGAACAAAACAAGATGCCGCATAAAATTTTATACAGTAAGCGGCTATGTATTATTGGGATAAACTGTTTCATGTTGTTGCTGTTTTATTTTTTGTAAATAGCGAGTATTGCCATGCTTGCGGTGCAAGCATGGCAATACATTAAGTTGTTTATGCGTTTTACTTAGTAATCAGGAGTTTACCTCCTTTTAATACCTGCCGGTTGTTTATTAGTACAATGGTGTAGTAGTACAAATTGAGCCAACCATATCGTCATCAGGGTTTAAAATGGTGTTTTCAAAATAGTCACAAGTGCCGGCAGATTGCCCCCAGCCGGGAATAGGAAAATCACAAGCATAAAATATGCCTGCAATTCCAGCGGGCAACGGGGGTGTGCCAAAAGTACATGGAAGCCTTTGAATGGTTTTGTTGCATATTACATTGCAACCCAAAAAATTCCCGCAATTTCCGGCAGATTTACAAGGCGGGGGCATTGCCTCCGATTCTTCGGTGGGCTCTTGTGTATAGAGGGCGTTTACCCCCCCCCATTAAAAATAAAACTAATACATAGTGCAAGGGCTACCAAATGAGAAAGTGGAAGTTTTTCATGATTATATATTTTAAAATAAAAAAATAGGTTGATTGGTTGGCGATAAGAATTTGTTACATTTTGGGGTTTGGAATGATAATACCCTTTGTTTATGATTTTGTTTTCAATACGGGGCAATGTTAAGCATCTTTTTTCAATTTTGCAACCCATCGGGAAAAATATTTTAGTGAAGAGTGTGTTAGTACTCACTACCCGATACTATCTACTATCTACCAAAACTACCCACTACTGAATACCCATTAGCACACGGATAACACGGATGGAGCTGATTTGCAAGGATTTTTTAAAAACAGTAGCTACTGATGTTACTGCCCACCCTGCAAGTTCATGACGTATTTGCAGGCTAATTGGTAAGATTTTACGTAAAGAATGCCAAGAAAAAAGGGAATTTAGTTAGGACTAAGGCACAGGGTAAGTAGTTGCGTTGTTTCTGCGCCATCCTAATAAACAAAAAACCGCCACACAATAACCCTGCAAAACAGCCCAATTTTGCTTCAACTTAGCTACATTTGCCCCTGCACCGGCAAATCGGCAACCGGTTTTGCTATCGGGCAGCTATTCTTTTTTATTGTACGCAAAAAAAATTACCATGCAAAAACGTTTGTTTACCATAGCGCTGCTGGCGGCGGCGCTTGTAGTGTATTTTTCGCCGGAGCTAATGGCGCAGGCAGCCGTGCAGTTATACCCGCCACATTGGTTTACCGATATGAAGTGGAATAAAGTGCAAATTTTAGCTTATGCCCCCAACAACGGCGCTTTTAACCAACAACAAGTAACCCTAAAACATCGCGGCGTAACCCTTGATAAAGTACACCAATTGGAAAATGGCAAATACCTTGCCCTTGACCTTACCATAACACCCGATGCACAGCCGGGAAAGGTGAGCATACTGTTTACTCCCAAAAAAGGCAGAGCCCTTAGTATGGAGTGGCAACTGCTGCCTAAGCTACAGGGCGGCGGCAAGGATTATGCACAGGGTGTTACTGCCGAAGACTTTGTTTACCTGCTTATGCCCGATAGGTTTAGCAACGGCGATACTAAAAATGACCGTATTGCAGGTATGCGCGACCAAAGCCTTGACCGAGATTCTATTTTTTTGCGGCATGGCGGCGATTTGCAAGGGGTTATTAACCACTTAGATTACCTCCAAAACTTAGGCGTTACTGCCCTGTGGATGACCCCGCCATTAGAAAACGATATGCCCAACCGCACCGAACATGGCTACGCCTGCACCAACCACTACAAAATTGACCCCCGATTGGGCGGTAACGATGCCTATAAAAAACTGAGCGATGCCCTCCACCAACGCGGCATGAAACTCATTCAAGATGCGGTTTACAACCACATGGGCAGTTTCCATTTTACCTTTATTGACCTGCCTACCCAAGACTGGGTTCACCAATGGGATACTTACACCAATACTACCTACAAAGACCAACCTTTGTTTGACCCTTACCATGCCGATATTGACCGCAAAAAAATGCTCGAAGGCTGGTTTGTGCCCACCATGCCCGACCTTAACCAAAACAACCCTTATGTGGCTAATTTCCTTATTCAGCACGCCCTCTGGTGTGTGCAAGAGTTTGGCTTAGACGGATTTAGGATTGATACATACCCCTATAATGACCTCAATTTTATGAACCGCTGCAATCAAGCTCTTTTAAACGAATACCCCAACATAACCATGTTTGGCGAAACTTGGGTGCATGGTATGCTAAACCAAGCCTACTTTGTAGAAAACAACCTCAACATTCCGTTTAAAAGCAACCTGCCCGGCGTTACCGATTTTCAGACCAACCTCTATGGCATTACCAAGGCGGTAAACGAACCTTTTGGATGGACAGAAGGGGTGAACAAACTCTATGTTACCCTTTCTAATGACTACGTATATAAAGACCCGATGAGAAACGTTATTTTCTTGGATAACCACGATAAAACCCGATTTTTTACCGAAGTGGGCGAAAACCTGAACAAGCACAAAATGGGGTTGGCTTGGCTGCTCACCTGCCGCGGTATTCCGCAAATGTACTATGGCACTGAGGTACTCATGGCAGGCTCTACCTGGCCCTTTGACGGCTATGTAAGGCTCGATTTTCCGGGTGGCTGGCAGGGTGATAAGGTAAACGCTTTTACCCGACAAGGACTAAGCCCCAACCAAACCGATGTGTTGGATTATGTAACTGCATTGGCTAATTTCAGAAAAAAATCATCGGCTATAAAAACGGGTAAAATGATGCAGTACGTTCCTCAAGACGGTTTGTACGTATATTTCCGATATGATGAACAGCAAACCGTTATGTGCATCATGAACACTTCTACACAAACAAAGGAGGTAAATTTTGCCGATTATGCCCAACGCACAGCCGGTTTTAGCCAAGCCATCAGCATCAGCAACAAGCCGCAGGCATATAATATGTCTGCCCCGATTAGTTTAGACAGTTACCAAATGCTGGTATTAGAACTAAAACGGTAAGCGCAAAACCAACAACAACAAGCTACTCCCTAAAAGCCAAAGCCTGTTTAAATGTGTTTATGGCGCGTTGCCGGGCAAAGGCGTGGTCTATCATGGGTTTAGGGTATCGGGCAGAGCCAAACTCGGGCGCCCATTTTTTTATGTAATGCAGGTTCTTGTCAAACTTTTCGGTTTGAGCTTGTGGGTTAAACACCCTAAAATAGGGTTGGGCATCGCAGCCGGTGCCCGCAGCCCACTGCCAGCCGCCGTTGTTAGAGGCAAGTTCATAATCGAGCAGTTTTTGGGCAAAATAGGCTTCGCCCATGCGCCAGTCTATAAGCAGGTGTTTGGTTAAAAAAGAGGCAACAATCATGCGCACGCGGTTGTGCATAAAACCGGTTTGGTTTAGCTCTCGCATACCCGCATCTACAATAGGATAACCGGTGCTGCCCTCGCACCATCGGGCAAAATCGGCGGCATCGGTGCGCCAGGGTATGGCATCGTATTGGGGTTTAAAAGATTGGGTTACCACATGCGGAAAATGAAACAGAATCATTTGGTAAAAATCGCGCCAAATAAGCTCATTTACCCAACTTGGGCTAAGGGTTGCCGCGCGGGCTATCATATCTCTGATGCTAATGGTGCCAAACCTAAAATGCACACTCAGCCTTGAGGTGCCGGGTATGCCCGGCAAATCGCGGTGTTCCTTATAGTGCAGCAGCAAATCATTGGCAACAGTAGGCGGCGGAAAATGGTCATCGGCGGCATCGGCAAAGCCCATTTGCTCTAAGGTAAGCATAGGCAGGGTAGGAGATGGGAAAAAATTGCCCGTTTCTAAGGCATTGCCCACTATGGTGGGGGTATGTTGCTCATACAGAGCCCGCCATTTTCGGCTGTAAGGGGTAAAAACGGTATAAGGCGTATGGGAGCCGGTGAGCACCTCACTCTTTTCAAAAATAACATGGTCTTTGCAACCCTTAAACGGTATGCCTTTGCTTTGAAGAAACTGATACACTGCTTGGTCGCGTAGTTGGGCATAGGGTTCATAATCGCGGTTGGCATAAACGGCGGCAATGTTATAAGTTTGGGTAAGCTCCTGCCAAATTTCAATGGGTTTACCATATTTTACCAGCAGGCTGCTGCCGTGTTGGGCAAGTTGCTGTTGCAGGTGTTGCAATTGGCGGTAAATAAAGCGCACGCGGCGGTCGTTTTTATCGGTAAGCCGGTTTAATATATCGGTATCAAAAATAAACAAAGGCAAAACAGGCAGGTTGCCGTTTACCGCTTGCCAAAGTGCGGTATTATCATGCCAGCGCAGGTCGCGCCTAAACCAGTGTATGGCAATAGGTATAGAGGGTTGCATGGGAAATGAACAGCGGGTTTTATCTGATGACGTTAATTTTGGCTTGGTTGGGTAAAGGTAAAAACGCAAATGCCCGATAATAGCCTTATTTTTACCCTCCGAATAAAAACCCCAAAAATATGACAGAGTTCAAACCTGCCGCTATAAAACAGCCACTGTTTTTATTTGTCCTATCGGGTACACACGTAGTATGCCTGTTGGTACTGTTTTTGTTTATGGGCTGCTCCGGCAGTTATATCTACAAACGCTACATCACCCTGCCCGATGGCGGCGTTTGGAATACCGGCGAGCGCATAAGATTTGTGGCAGCTGTTACACCCAAGCAAGTAGGCAATGCGGAGGTAAATGTAACCCTGCTAATAAGACACGCCACCGCTTATGAGTACCCCAATTTACTGCTTAAACTGCGCATAAAAGAACCCGAACAAACTTTGTTTACCGAATACGAATACGATTTGCCCATAAAAAAGCCCAATGGTACCAACGCCGGCAGTGGTATGGGCAATACTTGGGACATTAAGTTTCCGCTCTTGCAAAACAAACCCCTGCTTACCAAACCGGGCAACTACACATTTGAGTTAGAACACCTCATGCCCACCGAGCAGCTTTTTTTAATTAAGGAAGTAGGACTGCTCATAGAGCGGGGTGGTAAATAATGTATCGGGCGCAGGGGGCAGAGATGGTCAATGATTGTAGCCCTTGTTTGATGTATAAATTGAGATATTCCCACCTGTTTTCAGCATTGGTAGTTGGGTAGTGGGTACTTAGTATATGGTAGATAGTAGTGGGTACTTAGTATATGGTAGATAGTAGTGGGTAATCAGTACTAACAACTAACAACTCATAACTCATAACTCATAACTCATAACTCATAACTCATAACTCATAACTCATAACTCATAACTCATAACTCATAACTATTCACTTTTCACTTCTCTTTGTAGCCACCCACATCAGTCCACCCAAACCAACTGTTTCAGGTCAAAATTTTCGGTAACGGCATCGGGGTAAGTAAGTTGCAGCAAACCGTTGTTTAATACATCGGTAATTCGGGCTTCAAAAACAGCAAGGTCATCGGGGCGTTTAAATCGGCGCATTTGTCCAAATTGGTAAAGGTTTTGCAGGTATTGTCGCTTTATGGCTGTCATTTTGTCGGGTTGCAGGGCTAAATAGGCTGTTTCTACAAAACTGCATAGTTTTTGCACTAAACCAATGAGTTCAAACTGCTGCCCGGCAGCCAAACAGAGCGAAGTAGCATTAGGCAAACCGCCAAAATCGGTTTGGTTTACATTAACCCCAATTCCTACCACCGAAGAAGCTAATAAACCACCCTGCACTGTATTTTCAATTAAAATACCCGCCACTTTTTGGTTGCCTATATAAATGTCGTTAGGCCACTTAATACAAACGGGCAACTGAGGCGCTGCCTCCTGCACAAACTTACAAACCCCCAGCGCCACCGCCATACTTAAACCAAACTGCCCATCTGCCCTTATATGACGCGGATACAAAATAATGCTCAAAGCTATGTTTTTCCCTGCCTCCGCCCGCCACTTCGTACCTCGCTGTCCGCGTCCTGCCGTTTGAGTATCGGTATAAATCACTGTTCCGGCGGCAGGAGGAGGCGCTTGGTTCAGCAAAGCTAAGGCATAGGCATTTGTAGAAGCCGTTTCGTTCAAAACCGTAAAAACTTTTCCAACAAATACGGTGTTATTAAGACTATTCAAAACAATTATTAACTTTGTAGGTTAAACCAATCATTGAACTCGCTTGAAAACAGTTAAAAACATTAAAAACCCCCGCAAAGCTAACACTAACACACAACAATTGTTAGAAATTATTGCCGATAGTATGCTGGATAAAAAGGCAGAAGATGTAGTAAGCCTTGACCTTACCAATCTGCACGATGCTATGGCAGACTATTTTGTGATTTGCGAAGCTACCTCTCCCCCGCAAATGCGAGCCATTGCCGACAATATAGTGGAAAAGGTGAAAAAACTTACCGGCATTTTTCCTAATGCACAAGAAGGACAAAACAGCACAGAGTGGGTTCTGATTGATTACTTAGATATAGTGGTGCATATTTTTCACCAAAGTAAACGCCATGTTTACCAATTAGAACAACTATGGGGCGATGCTGCTATTATTACCTCCTATCAGCCCGATGGCTCCCGATATGTAAAACACTATCACCAAACCATTATCCCTAAAGCCGAATAACCTTATACGCTAATGAGTAATAACAATATCCAAAAACCCGATTCAGACAATAAACCCGGTAAATTTAACCACTACTGGATTTACGGGCTCATTCTGTTGGGTATTATTGCCCTTAACCTGATTCCGTTTCAAAGTCATATTAAGGAAACCTCTGAGCAAAACTTTTTCAGAGAAATGCTCCCATCGGGCGATGTAGAAAAGCTCAACGTGGTTAATAAAGAAATTGTTGAAGTCTTTATTAAACAAGACCGTTTATCGCTTCCTAAATATAACGACATCCGTTCTAATAAATTTGGCGCGCCTATTAAAGGACCGCACTACATCTTTACCATAGGGTCTAACGACAATTTTATCAAAACCATTCAAGATGCACAAAAAGACGTTACCCCCGATAACGTGGTAACTATTAAATATGAAAGCCGTACCGACTGGCGCGCCGGCTTTTTGAGTTACCTGCTTCCTTTTATCATCATCATCGTTATCTGGATAATCATCATGCGCCGCGTTAGCGGTGGTGTGGGCGGACCCGGTGGGCAAATTTTTAACATAGGCAAATCTAAAGCCACTTTGCTTGAGGGCGATTCAAAGGTTGACCTCACTTTTGACGATGTTGCCGGTTTAGACGAAGCCAAAGAAGAAGTGCGCGAAATAGTGGATTTCCTTAAAAATCCGCAAAAATACACCGCTTTGGGTGGTAAAATCCCCAAAGGCGTGCTGCTTATAGGTCCTCCGGGCACCGGTAAAACCCTGCTTGCCAAAGCCGTAGCCGGCGAAGCACAAGTGCCCTTCTTTACCATTTCGGGCTCCGATTTTGTGGAGCTCTTTGTGGGCGTTGGCGCTTCAAGAGTGCGCGATTTGTTTAAACAAGCCCGCGAAAAAGCCCCTTGTATCATCTTTATTGACGAAATAGACGCAGTAGGGCGCGCCCGAGGCAGAAACATGATTCAGGGCAATGATGAGCGCGAAAATACCCTCAATGCCCTGTTAGTAGAGATGGACGGTTTTGCCGGCGACAAAGGCGTAATTATTATGGCAGCCACCAACCGCCCCGATGTGTTAGACTCTGCCCTTATGCGTCCGGGCAGGTTTGACCGCCAAATAAGCATTGACCGACCCGATTTAAAAGGTAGGGAGCAGATTTTTAAAGTACACTTGCGTCCGCTAAAAACGGCTAATGATATTGATGCCAAAAAATTAGCCGCACAAACGCCCGGATTTGCCGGCGCCGATATTGCTAATGTTTGCAACGAAGCCGCCCTTATTGCCGCCCGATACAACAAAAAAAGTATCGACATGCAAGACTTTCAAAGCGCCATTGATAGGGTAATAGGCGGCTTAGAAAAGAAAAACAAAATTATTTCGCCCGAAGAAAAAGAAATCATTGCCTACCACGAGGCAGGACATGCCATTGCAGGCTGGTTTTTAAAACACGCCCACCCCTTACTCAAAGTAACCATTATTCCGCGCGGGGTAGCTGCATTAGGCTATGCCCAATACGTGCCCAAAGAGCAATACCTATACACCACCGAACAACTCATGGACGAAATGTGTATGACCCTGGGTGGCAGAGCAGCAGAAGACATTATTTTTGGCAGAATTTCTACCGGCGCACAAAACGACCTGGAAAGAATTACCAAAATGGCTTACGCTATGGTGTCTATTTACGGCATGAACACCAAAGTAGGTAACGTTTCATTTTACGATGCACAAGGTGAATACAGTTTCCAAAAACCCTACTCCGATGCAACTGCCTTAATGATAGACGAAGAAGTGCGCGCCCTCATAAACCAAGCCTACCAACGCACCAAAGAACTGCTTACCGAAAAAAGAGTACAATTAGAGCAATTAGCAAAGGAACTGCTCAAAAAAGAAATCCTGCACAAAGATGACCTTGAAAGGCTGATAGGCAGCCGCCCCTTTGAAGAACACGCAGAACCCGAAGATGCCCTTGCCCCTGCAAGCGTAAAAATAAACAACTCCACCCACTTAAACGGTGAGCATATTTAACACCTGTTAGCTGAAAGCTGCTAAAACTTGGCGCTGCATTTACCCCTTGTTTACGGTAAATACAGCGCCAAAATTGTTTTACGCAGCCATACAAACAGATTTGCCCGTATCCTAAAACCAAACACACCATGCACCCAACCAAAGAACAAATAGCCCACCGGTTTACCGATTTGCAAAATCAAATCTGCCAAGGGTTGGCAATACTAAACAACAACACGCCCTTTGCACAAGAGCTGTGGGAACGACAAGGCGGCGGCGGCGGACGTACCCGAATTACCCAAAACGGCACAGTGATTGAAAAAGGTGGAGTCAATTTTTCGGCAGTGTATGGGGTAATTCCTCCCAAAATTGCCCAAGCCCTGCAATTGCCGCCCGATGAAGAGTTTTATGCCACCGGCGTATCTATTGTGTTGCACCCCTATAGCCCACTCATGCCCATTATACACATGAACGTGCGCTATTTTGAAATCTCAAACGGTCAATACTGGTTTGGCGGCGGCATAGACCTTACGCCCCACTATGTAGTACCCGCCGATGCCCGATATTTTCACCAACAACTGCAAGCCGTTTGCCAAAAATACCACCCCCACTACTACCCACAATTTAAAAAATGGGCAGATGAGTATTTTTACCTCAAACACCGACAAGAAACCCGCGGCATAGGAGGCATTTTTTTTGACCGATTAACTGAATCCGAACAACTGACCAAAGCCCAAATTTTTGACTTTGTACAAGATGTAGGCGAGTTGTTTGTGCCTATATACACTTATTTTGTAAACAAATACGCCCATTTACCCTTTACCCCCCAACAACAAGAATGGCAATTCCTGCGCCGAAGCCGCTATGTAGAGTTTAACCTCATTTACGACAAAGGCACCAAGTTTGGCTTAGATACCGATGGCAGAACCGAGTCTATCCTCATGAGTATGCCCCCGCTGGCAAAGTGGGCATACAACTACCACCCGCCCGCCGGCACACCCGAAGCCCAAACCCTGGCATGGCTCAAACAAGGTATTAACTGGGTTGAACAGCAAATATAGGGTGGTTAACTGCCCGATGTAGGGAGCAATCTTACAGCGCGATTGGTAAATGCTGCAATGGTTTTTGGGTATTAGTTAGGCTTCTTGGTTGCCATGCTGAAAATTTGGCAGTAAGAAAATTGGAACGGAGCGCCTTTACAGCGCCCACATTAAGAGATGGCATTATGGGGGGTAATTTGCAATGTATTGCCCCTCCATTAAAAGATTGCCATAAAAGCGGGGTAGGGCTGCAAAAAGCGCCGATCCAATCTACTCATTAGCGCAGTTGCACACAAAAAAACACCTCAAACCGGCATTTTTACAACTAAAAATAGCATTTTTGCACTTTGAGCCAATTACCCACCCATTATGAGCGAAACAGCCAAAGAGTTATTTAGGTTAAGAGGTAAACTGCCCCGCGCTACCCATACCATGATTGAAATAGGCGGCGTATTGTTGCTGCTTTTATTGTGGCAGTTGGTTGCCTCTATCAGCACTACCCGAAAAGCCGAGTATGGCGCCGATAGGCTTAATGTTTACCTCAATACACAAAAAGCCACAACCCTGCAAAATGCGCGCATTATACTATACGACCGCCCGGTATTTACCCCTGCCGATTTGCAGCCCATTATAACCGATTTTAACAACAACGGCGAGCCGGTTTTGCTCATTACCTCCGAGCCCAACCGCCGCTCTGTGCAATCGCTTGCCGATTCAGTTGCTAATGTAAATTTGGTGGTGGCTATGCCGCAGGGCAATAAAGCCGAAATGCTGCAAAACCTATCAGAGTTTACCGGCAGCGCCATTATTAACGATGCTTTTTATGCCGAAAGCGAAACGCCCGAAATTGTACCCAACTTGGTGGGCGAGGTAAATACTGTAACCATTACGCAGGATAAAATTAGTTTTGCCGTTAAACAAGACTGGATAAGCAACTCGCTGCTGCCCTCGCCCTTGGCGGTGTTGGCTTCGTTTAAAGAGCTGTTTGCAAAAGATAACCTGCTTGCCAATACTGCTTTTTCGGTTTACCTCAACTTAACGGGTTATTTAATAGCCATTTTAATTTCTTTGCCTTTGGGCTTTTTCATCGGGTTGTTTCCGTTGTTTAGAGCCTTGTTTAACCGCAGCATAGATGCGCTTAGGTTTGTGCCGCTTACGGCTGTTACCGGTTTGTTTATAGCGTGGTTTGGCATAGGCACTGCCATGAAGGTGCAGTTTTTGGCTTTTGGCATTTTTGTTTACCTGCTTCCGGTTATTGTGCAACGCATAGATGATGTGGACAATGTGTACCAGCAAACAGCTTACACATTGGGCGCTACTAAATGGCAGCAAATACGCACCGTATTTATACCGGCGGTTATATCAAAAGTAGCCGATGATATTAGGGTGCTGGTAGCTATTTCGTGGACGTATATCATTGTGGCAGAATTGGTAAATGCCAACTCCGGCGGTATTGGAGCGCTGGCTTTTAAATCTGCCCGAATGAGCCGCATAGACAAAGTATTTGCCATTTTGCTTATCATCATACTCATCGGGTTTATTCAGGATAAACTTTTTACCCTGCTCGACCGCCTGCTGTTTCCCTATAAACATCAAACAAAATAAGCTACAACCCTACAAACATGAGCCACTATTTTATAGATACCCACCGCGAAGACATTGTAAACCTCAAAAACATAAACCAAACCTACGACAATGGCAAGGTGGTAGTGCTGAAAGACTTTAACCTGCTTATAGAAGATAAACCCAACCAAGGGCAGTTTGTGGTGATACTGGGTGCATCGGGGTGCGGTAAAAGCACCATACTCCGTTATATATCGGGCTTGCAAAAACCTACATCGGGCGAGGTAAATTTATACGGCAGAAAACGCATAGAAACAGACCGCGTGGGCATGGTTTTTCAAAAGTATTCTTCTTTACCTTGGCTCACTGTTTTGGAAAATGTGGCGCTGGGGCTTTACTACCAAGGCGTATCTAAAAAAGAGCGCGAAGAAAAAGCCATGGATATGATTCAGAAAGTAGGGCTCAAAGGGCATGAAAATAAATACGCCCAATATCCTACGCTTTCGGGCGGACAACTGCAACGGGTAGCTATTGCCCGAAGTTTGCTGGCAAGCCCCCGAATTTTGCTCATGGACGAACCGTTTGGCGCATTAGATGTGAATACCCGATTATCTATGCAAGACATGCTCCTGCAAATTTGGTATGAGGTTCACCCTACTATTATTTTTGTTACGCACGATATTTCGGAAGCGGTTTATTTAGGCGATGATATTTATATTATGCGCGCCAATCCCGGGCAAATTGTTGAGCATATTTATGTTGATTTGCCCTACCGCCGCGATAGGTTTATTAAACGCACTCCCCGATTTGAAGAATTGGTGCATTATACCGAAGACCTGATGGTGAAGGTAGATGCTATTTCGGCAGCTTCAAAAGTCTGAGCGCTTGCGTTTGCTTTTGTAGGGCATTTTTTCGTCTAACAAAAAGGCTTCTTGCAGGAGTTCGGTTATGGCTTCTAAGGGCAGGGTATCGGCATGGGTAAGCATTATGCCGCTCACTTGCTTGCGTCCGTTGGCTTGCAGCAGTTGTTGTTGGTTGGCAAGTTCGTTGCCCCGCACAAAGCAAAGCTCTACGTGGTTATGCTTAACCGGATTGAGATAGCAAACCCACGATTTTCGGTAATAAAAAGGTACTTTGTAGCTAATTTTACCGCTTACCCCCGGAAAAGAGGTAATAAGGTTGTGCAGCAACAGCATAATGTTTTGCTGCGGCTGCGGGCAGGCGTATATAAATTGTAAACAAGGGTGCATGGTAATCAACAAAAAAGACCTGCCAAAAAAGGCAGGTCTGATACAAAACTCAACTTTAGAATATGAAAGACCAACTTAAGCGGTAGGATTAGTACAAGCGCTTAAATAAGCCCGAAAAGGTCATCATTTCGCCCATGTTGCTCAGTTTAATTTTACCCATTAAAACTGCCATTTGGGGGTTTGACCTGCCAAGTTCCAAATCTTCGTAGTCTTTGTCTTTGGCAGTAATTACGCACTTTGGCTCGCCTACATGTCCTTCGGCAACGGTGCAAACGCTGTTATCAATGGCAACGGTAAACTTACCGCCGTTATCGCCCAGCAGGTCAAAATGCACCACCGTTGAATAATCGGGAGCAACTTTGTAGGTTTTTAATCTTTCCGAAAGCGACATCACAATTTCGCGTGCCGTTTGGGGAGTAGAAGTCATGTTATGTATGTTTTGGGGTTGTTGAATATCGGTAGAAGTTGTTGTTGTATGCTGCTCGGTATTTGCCGGAGCGGGGGTAGTTGTTGTAGTATTTTGCGTATCGGCTTGGGCGGTGTGGGTGGTTTCGGCGTAAGCGGGGCGGTAAGATACGTCGTCAATAACCATCTTTGCTATGATTTCGCGCATAATTTGCGAAGTGCCGCCGGCAATGGTGCCCACGCGGGCATCTCTATACATGCGGGCAATGGGGTACTCTTCCATATAACCATAACCGCCAAAAAATTGGAGGCAAACATCGGCAGCTTTTTTAGCCAGTTCGCTGGTAAGCAGTTTTATCATAGAACACTCTTTAACTGCAAACTCGCCTTGCTCAAACAGCCACGCGGTGTAGTAGGTAAACTGTTTGGCGGCTTCTATTTCAGTGGCAAGGTTGGCAATATCGTGGCGTATGCTTTGGTATTTGTTAATTTTTCGTCCAAAGGCTTCGCGCTCGTTCATGTATTTGAGGGTGGCTTCCAAACCTACCTCGGCGGCAGCCACTGAGCCTATGGCGGCAATAAGTCGCTCTAACTGAAAACTGTCCATAATATAGTAAAACCCGTTGCCTTCTTGTCCTATGAGGTTAGAGGCGGGTACGCGCACGTTGTCGAAAAAAAGTTCGCCGGTATCGGAGCTGTACCAACCCATTTTTTTGAGTTTGTTGGCGGTAAAGCCGGGCGTATTTCGGTCAACAATAATAAGGCTTATGCCTGCCACGCCTGCGTTGGGGTTGGTTTTGCAGGCTACCACCACAAAATCGGAATAAACGCCGTTGGTAATAAAAATTTTGGAGCCGTTAATTACGTATTCATTGCCTTGTTTTACGGCGGTAGTGCGTATGCCGGCTACATCGGAGCCGGCGCCGGGTTCAGAAATGGCTAAGGCGGCTATTTTTTTACCGGCAATTGCCGGTGCAAGGTATTGTTGTTTAAGCTGGTGGCTGCCGGCGCCGGCAAGGTGGGCGGTTGCCATGTACTGATGTACGCCAAGCGCTGCGCAAAAACCGCCCATAAGGCTGCGGCTTATTTCTTCGGTAAACACTACTGAGTAGAAAAAATTGGCTGCTGAGCCGCCGTATTGTTCGGGATACATTAACCCTAAAAATCCTAACTCACCCATACGCTCCCAAATGTGGCGGGGTATTTGTTCTTTTTCTTCCCATTCGGCTGCATGGGGTGTTACTTCGGTTTCTATAAACTGCCGCACCGTTTGGCGAAACAGTTCATGTTCAGAAGTGAAGTAAGGTGATTTCATAACTTTTAAGGTGGGTTGGTATGCTTACTGTGGTGTGAAAGATTGGTAACTACTTAAGTACTTGTTTGCAATTCAAATTTATGGTGTATTTGCAGACTAAATTGGTAAGATTTATGGCAGCAATTGGCACACGGATAACGCGGATATGGCTGATTTGCACAGATTTTTGAAAAATTGCAGGTTTATGGCGTATTTGTGGGCTAACTTTGTGGTTATCACAAGGAATTTAGTTAAGACCAGACACGGGGTAAGTAGATACAAAGATTGCCAAAATGTGGCTTGGAATGAAAAGGCGGTAGCAGGCTGGTTGTGTTAATTAACAATGGTGAATTGTATGGAATAATGCGGTTGCATTAAAAAGATTTTGTTTTATTGGAAAGGTTGTGCAAAGTTGCCATTTTTTTTCTTGGAAACAATGCTTACATTTATTTTTATTTTGCGAAAAACAGATTTTGGTGCATAAAGTTTGATTTTTGGCAATAAAATTTGGTATGTAATGGGAAATTACCAAAAAACTGTTTCTTTCATTAAGACCAAGGCTATACCTGCCGATGCGCCCGATATGAACAAATTCCAATGGCGCTGCGGAGTTTGAAAGAAACGAAAAAGCAGGCTGCTTATTGCCAGTACAACTGCTACAATGAGCAGTTGCCCCAGTTCGAGCCCTATGTTAAATGCTAATAGCGGCTTTATTATGCTTTGCTCTTGCCCAAGCAGTGCGGTAAAGTAGTTGGAAAAACCTAAACCGTGAATAAGCCCGAAAAATACGATGATGGGGTAGGTAAATTTTACCCTATTTATGTGCAACATGGGTTGTGTTACCACATTATTGATGGCGGTAATAAAAATGGTAACCGGAATTAAAAATTCAATTACCTGTGTAGGCAGGGTTACTAATTTGAGCGCTGCTAAGGCAAGGGTAATGCTGTGTCCTACGGTAAAAGCTGTTACTAATATAAGGAGTTGTTTCCACTGGCGTACTGTATAAACTGCGCACAGGGCGGTAATAAATACTAAATGGTCATAGGCATCTAAATTGGCTATATGTTGCCAACCTAATTGAAGATAGAGCGAAAATTCTGACATAGATGCAGCTATTTTGGTTTTGCAAGTAACAACTATCGGCTAAAACGGGTTGGTTGCCGGCATATAAGTATCATTACCCGATGTGGTAAACATAACAACTTGGGGCAGGGTAGGAGGAGAGGGAAATTGTGGCTTGGGCTAATTGGAAAAAAGGGGGGTGAAGGTAAATTTTTCACCATCAAACAAGCCTTTATCGCTCAGTTTGAGGTATGGAATAACCAACAGCGCCATAAAGGAGAGGGTCATATAGGGAGCGTATAGCTGAGTGCCTAATTGTTTTACCTGTTCATTTAGGTGGTTGTATAATTGGGCAACCTCGTAGCCGTTTTGGGGGCTCATGATGCCGGCTATGGGCAGGGGTAATACTTGGGCTATGTTATTTTGGCTATCGGCTACGGCTAAGCCGCCTTTTTGCTCTATGAGCAGGTTTACGGCATGGCAAATATCTTGGTCTGAAACGCCGCAGGCAATGATATTGTGCGAATCGTGTGCTACAGACGAAGCAATGGCGCCGCGTTTTAACCCGAAATTTTTGATGAATGCTACTGCGGGGGGGTTATTATGGTATCGGTTTACTACGGTTAGTTTTAGCAGGTCGTTGGTTACATCGGGTAGGGCAAAGCCTTGTTCATCGGTTTTAACATCGTATTGCAAAGCATGGGTTATGAGTTGTCCTTCTAAGGCTTCTATTACCTTAATGTGGCTGCCGGAGGCTTTAATGGCAAAATCTTGTGGTTGTTTGGGTGGTGTATGAAAATTATTGGGGGTTTTTTCGGGTTGGTAGGGGAGTTTGGTTTTACCGTTTTGGGCAACTCTGATGCCGTTTATATAGGTTTCGGTGGGTTTTATGTGTTGGAGGTTTTCTACTATAACAAAATCGGCGGGTTGCCCTGTTTGCAGCAGTCCTACTTCTAAGCCGTAATGCAGCGCCGGATTAACGCAGGCACATTGCAGCACGTTCATGAGTTGGTGTCCTTTTTGGAGGGCGCGGTTTATGAGTTGGTCTATATGACCATGCACCAAATCGTTTGGGTGTTTATCATCGCTGCACAGCATAACCATATTGGTATGGGTAGAAATGAGTGGGTGCAGTTCTTCAAAGTTTTTGGCAGCCGACCCTTCGCGGATGATGATTTTCATGCCGTGCTGGAGTTTATCGAGCGCTTCGGGCAGGGTAAAGCACTCGTGGTCGGTGGTAATGCCGGCTTGTATGTAGCGTTTAACATCGGCGCCGCGCAAGCCGGGTGCATGACCGTCTATGGGTTTACCGTATTGTTTGGCAATGGCTATTTTTTGCATCATTTCGGGGTCGTTCATTAGTACGCCCGGAAAATTCATGACTTCCGATAGGTACTTAATTTGCGGATATTGCTCAAAAAGATAGGCTATATCGGCAGGGCTAAGTATTGCTCCGGCTGTTTCAAAGGTAGTGGCAGGCACGCAAGAGGGCGCGCCAAAATAGCATTTAAAGGGCGTTTTAGCAGCATTTTTTAGCATATAGGCTACGCCGTGTATGCCCAGCACATTGGCTATTTCGTGCGGGTCGCTCACGGTGGCTACGGTTCCATGCACCACTGCTAATCGGGCAAACTCGGTGGGGGTAAGCATGGAGCTTTCTATGTGTACGTGCGCATCAATAAAGCCTGGTAAAATGTAATACGGATAGGTTTGGTTGGTGGGGGTAATGCTAACTATGATGCCGTTTTCTATTTGCATTTGGGCGCTGTAAATGCGGCGGTTGAGTACATCTACTATGTTGCCGGCAAGGTGGTTGAGTACTTCCATAAAAGAAGCTGTTTTGGGGCAATTTATGAGTTATGAGTTATGAGTTATGAGTTATGAGTTATGAGTTATGAGTTATGAGTTATGAGTTATGAGTTATGAGTTATGAGTTATGAGTTATGAGTTATGAGTTATGAGTTATGAGTTATGAGTTATGAGT
>DDVC01000076.1 GCA_002345145.1 Bacteroidetes bacterium UBA2322 | reverse complement strand
AAACAGGGTGCGGAATGAGAGTTTCAAAACTCAATACCCAATTTATGAAGGTTGGTCGGTAACATACAACAGCAAGGGGCAGCGCCCCGTAATCTTGGTAGAACAGCAACAAACCGTATTCTTATCAGGTGCAGCGCACCGTAATCTGTTGCCCTTTTATCAAGTGCATCTAAACCACACACAGGTTTTACCCCTATCGGGCTTTCATTTTAATTCCAACCTCACATTAAAATAGCGGAGGGGTAAACATGCCGTTGCTGTTGGTTGTTAATAGTGGGTTGCTTGTTATGCCGCAAATAATAAGGCTGCTTTTATGTGCGTAGCTTTGTTAGCGGCATGGTGTTTCCCCTTTTATATTACTGCTGCCATTTGTGTATGAAATGTTTTTTTTCTTTTGGGCTGTTGTGTTGTGTGGTTGTTTTGGGGTTATTTGCAGGCGGCTGCCAAACCAAATCGGGCAGACTTATTAACGGAGCAAAAGCGCCGGAACTGCTCATGTATGACGAACAGGGTAATTTGTTCAGTTCCTACAATGTTACTGCTACCAAACAAATAATTTTGCTCGATTTTTGGGCTTCGTGGTGCAAACCCTGCCGCAAAAACAACCCCGAATTGGTTGAAATTTACCGCAAATACAAAGATGCCGATTTTGGCAGCGCAAAAGGATTTACCATCATCAGCGTATCGCTAGATACCGACAAGGCTGCATGGCAAAACGCCATTAAACAAGACCAATTAACGTGGCAATACCACCTCTGCGATTTAAAAGGATTTGGCTCGCCGGCACCCGTTGTGTTTCAGTTTGAAACCATACCCACTACTTACCTCATTGATGAACGAGGTATTATTATTGGTAAAGACATTACCCTTAAATGGTTGGATTATGAACTGAACCGTCGCCTTAAAAACACTGCCAAAACCAATACACCCAACAAAGCCGGCTAAACAAACTGCCATTTACTCCCTGCTGCTGCCATAAAAACCGATAAACAACCCATTTTTACTGACATCTTGTCGGAAATAACAGGCTGGCAAGATGTTTGAGTTAGTTTGTTGTTAATTTTATTGCTTTATACTATCCTTTTTGCCCCTAAAAAGCGTTTACCGTATGACCGAAAAAGAAATGCCCATAGAATTAGAAAACCAGCCGGAGCAAGAAATTATTGAACCGGTAGAGCAGGTTATTCACCCAGTAGAAGAACTCATTGCTAACAAGCCCTTAGAGGAGGAAGTGAACAAGCTAACTACCGAACTCAAAGAACTGCAAGACAAATACCTGCGCCTGCTTGCCGAGTTTGACAACTACAAACACCGCCGTAACCGTGAGTTTGCCGAGTTGATAAAAACCGCCTCCAAAGAAATTATTGAACAACTACTGCCTGTTTTAGATGACTTTGAACGCGCCTTTGCCGCTTTTAAAGGCAATGCCGAAGAGGTAGAAGGGTTTAGGCTTATTCAGCACATTCTTTTACGCCAATTAGCTGCCAAGGGCTTAAAACCTATGGAGTCAATAGGCGCCCTATTTGACCCGGATTTGCACGAAGCTATTGCCAAAATACCCGCCCCTACCGATGAACAAAAGGGTACAGTAATAGATGAAGTGGAAAAAGGTTATTACCTGAACGACAAAATTATCCGATACGCCAAAGTGGTAGTGGGTGAATAACCGCACCATTTGAGCACAGCACTTTTTTTTTGCACCAACCGCCCCGTTTTACTTATGTCAAAAAGAGATTATTACGAAATACTGGAGGTAACTAAAACAGCCTCTCCCGACGAAATTAAAAAAGCCTACCGTAAGGTAGCCATGAAATATCACCCCGACCGCAATCCGGGCGATAAACAAGCCGAAGAGCTGTTTAAAGAGGCTGCCGAAGCATACGAGGTATTGAGCAACCCCGATAAACGCGCTCAATACGACCGGTTTGGGCATAATGGCATGAGAGGCGGTGCGGGCGGCGGTTTTTCTAATCCCGATGATATTTTTTCGCATTTTAGCGACATATTTGGCGACCTTTTTGGCAACGCCGGCGGTGGCATGGGCGGCAGACAAACCGGACCACCACGAGGCACCAACCTCCGCACTAAGGTAAAACTTACGCTGGAAGAAATAGCAGAGGGTGTCCAAAAAAGCATTAAGATAAAAAAATACATACCTTGTGCCACCTGCAATGGTTCAGGAGCTAAAAGCAAAGATTCGGTTAAAAGTTGCTCCACTTGCAACGGGCATGGCAGAGTACGCCAAGTTACCAACACCATTTTGGGGCAAATGCAAACCACCATTACCTGCCCCGCCTGCGATGGCAGCGGCTCTACCATTACCAACAAATGCGGCTCTTGTGCGGGCAGCGGCAGACAATATGGCGAAGAAACTGTTACCATAGATATACCCGCCGGCGTTACCGAAAACATTCAACTTTCTATGAGCGGAAAGGGTAATGTTGGTGAACGGGGCGGCGGTGCCGGCGATTTAATCATTACCATAGAAGAACTGCCACATGAACACCTAAAACGACAAAGCAATGATGTGGTGTATTCGCTTTTTATTAGTTTTATTGATGCCGCTATTGGCAATAACAACATAGAAGTGCCTACCCTTAAAGGCAAAGCCAAAATAAAAGTGCCACCCGGCACACAATCGGGCAAAATTTTCAGGCTCAACGGAAAGGGGTTACCCTCCTTAAACGGCTACGGACGAGGCGACCAAATTATTGAAGTGAATGTGTGGACTCCCCAACACCTTACCGACGAGGAAACCAAAATACTGGAACAACTTAGGGATAAGCCTAATTTTCAGCCTAATCCTTCTAAATCCGAAAAAAACTTTTTTGAAAGAATGCGCGATATGTTTAGCTGATAACCCTTTTCAAGTTCTCTTACTTTTTAGCGCTTTACAAGTTAAAACAGACATTGCCGGTATTTTTTTCGGCAATGGCTGTTTTGTTTTGAATACATCGGCAAGGTACGGTTTACCTATCGCTTTCTGCCCTGCTCACCACAGTCTGCTACGGGTGTGACCCAAGTTTGATGT
>DDVC01000077.1:748-8136 GCA_002345145.1 Bacteroidetes bacterium UBA2322 | reverse complement strand
GTTTAGGTGGTTGTAGCGGGTCATTATGCTTTTGTTGCCGTCTATAATGAGGTTGCCGTTGGCATCGTAGGCGTATTCGGGGCTGTTGGCGGGGGCGTATTGGCTGCCGTTGTCTTTAAAGTCGTTTAGAGTGGGGGTGGTATCGGTTACTTCGTCGTCAATAAATAGGGGTTGGTTGGGGTTAGAGGGGGCATAGGTGTAGGTAAGTTTGTCTATATTTCCCCAAACCGGAGTGGGGTTGTGGTATTTTATCCCGGTTCTGATGAGGGAGGTGATGCCGCCGGCAGGGTTGTAGGTACATGCTTCGGAATAACCGGCAAGGGGATCTGCACCGGTAGTAGGGGGTTGGTAGGCTGCTGTAAGTCTGTTAAGGTCATCATAGGCAAAACCATACGCATATAGTACATTGTCCTGTGCACTTCGCCAATGCATAGCGCTTATATTGCCATTGTAATTAGGCGAGGCTAATGTAGGTGAGGAGGTATTGTAATACAATCTTAGGGCAAACAAGTCATCAAAAATTTGGTTGGCAGGTCCGTTTTCAAGATTTGTATGGTCGTTAATAGCAGTAAGCCAACCTCTTGGGTTGTAGGAGTAATTTATGTTTTGCAAATAGGAATCTGTGGCAAGCATACCAAGCCGTTTTTCAGACATTTGCCCTAAATCATTGTGGGTAAAAGCGGCGTTTGCACTAACACACAAAAAAGTACTGGGGTGTAAGGTGCGTAGATACGTCCATTGTTTTTCTGCGACATAAGCATCGGGCGAATACGTTGTGCCATCAGAGGTATGTTTGTGGTTGTACAGTTCAGGTAGGTTAAAGGAGTTAAGCCTTTAAATCTTGGTAGAACAGCAACAAACCGTGTTGTTAAAAGATGCAGCACACCGTAATCTGTTGCCCATTTTAACGAGTGCATGTAAACCTTACGCAGGGTTTACCCCTTATCGGGCGTTTATTTTAATTCCCACCCAACGTTAACCTCAAACAAGCCCATTAGTCTTCGCGTATAATAAACACACGCTTGGTAATCAGTTCTTGTGTGGGCATTACCACTTTTTCGGTAGGGGTTTGTAGGGTAACGGCAATGGAGTCAATAGCAATAATTTCTCCTTCAATGTTGTCTATACGAATGTACTGACCTGCTCTAAAAGTTTTGCGGCTGTAAAAACCGGCTAACATGTTGGTAAGAATATGTCGCGATGCAAACCCGTATGAGATACTTGCAGCTAATAATATAGAGCCTAAAATGAGTACCACATTAGAGGTGATAATGGTGGTATCAATGCCTATTTGGTCTAAGGCGGTTATGCTGATAATGACCATTAAAAAGTAAAACACAAAATTGCTAATCATTTTACCGCCGCTAAGACCCAGCGAGGCAGTAGTAGCCGATAGCACTTCTCTGAAAAAAGTAGCAATGTAATAGCCAACGATAAATAAAACCATGCCGCTCAGTAGGGTAGGTAAAAATCCGATGAGTTTACTAATTTGTTCCGATACCACCGTAAGCCCCAGCACATCGGTTGCGGTAACAAAAAACAGCAACAGTATTAGCCAGTACAAAAATCGGGTTATAATTTGCGAGGGACTTTGCCATATATTGGCACGTCTGAGCATATCGTTTGCATGGATACGGTTGGCAAATGAGTCAAACTTAACCACTTTGAGCAGTTTGCCAAAAAGGTAGGAGAGTAACCGTGCCGCTAACCAGCCCACTAAAATAAGAAAAATTGCCGCCAGTACGTTTGGCAGTACTTGCAAAAACTGCTCCTGAAAGGCAAACAGCGAGTTTACAATAGCATCTTTTATGTTTAAGAGCTGATTCATGAGTATGTGGCTTTAAGATGAGTAAAAACTTAATGTTGGTTGTAACTACTTAGGTACTGTCTGTAATTTAAATTGATGGTGTATTTGCAGACTAAATTGGTAAGATTTACGGCAGCAATTAGCACACGGATAACGCAGATGTGGCTGATTTGCACAGATTTTTGAAAAATTGCAGGTTCATGGCGTATTCGCAAGCTAACTTTGTGGTTACAACAAAGGATTTAGTTAAGACCATAAACAGGGTAAAACGATTGGTTATTTATCGGCGGTGTTTTCTAACAGGGTTTTAATGATGGCAGAGTCTGTTTGAATCTGTTTAAAGGTAAACAGGTCAATGATTTCTATGATAAAACGAGTAGTGTCGATGGTGTTTAATACGCCCGATTTGTGTTTATCGGGCAATTTATCGGTAGCGGCCAATTGTTTAAACGGATTGTTTGCACTCATGGTAGGTTGTTTTAGTTGGTAATTGTGAGGTAATAGCTGTTGTTGTGCGCGAGTTTTAATAAGATATAGGCAAGGTTATTTGTGTTGTTGGTGTTTTTCAAACAGGATTTTGAGCCTGTCTCTTGCTCTTTTAAGGCGCATTTTAACCGCGCTGCTGTTTAGGCGTAGCACTTGCTGAATATCATCTACCGACATATCGTCTTGGTATTTCATCAGTAGTATAGCGCGGTCATCGGCATTGAGCTGATACATCAGTGAGCTGAGGAGTTGAATGTCTATTTCAAACAATTCTTTTTCGTCAATATCGGAGTCATCGGTAACATCGGGCAGGCGTTCGTTTTCGGTATCGCTAATTTTCAGTCTTTGTTTAATTTTAATAAAGTCTATACAATGGTTATAGGTAATGGCGTAAACCCATGTGGCAAAACTGGCATTACCGGCAAAACCGGCTAAGTTTAAAAAGGCTTTCACCAAAATTTCATGCGTAAGGTCTTGAGCATCTTCGGGGTGTTTTACCATAGCTATACATTTTCGGTAAACCTTATTAGCATACCGGTCGTAAAGTTCCGAAAATAAGGCAGTGTTGCCCGAGTTTCGAATTTGGTCTATCAATTCCTTATCCGACAGTTGTTTTACCACAGAGGGAGGTGGTTTATGGTTTTGCATGGTTGCGGGTATGGGGCAGGAAGCATTAGGTTAGACAGCGCAAGGTAAAACAGGTCATTTTTGTAAATGAAAAAAAACATAGGGCAGTTGTGGCAGTAGAATGGAATGCCTGTTACATAGCCCATCATTTTTGCCAAACCAATTCCATAAAATAGGCCAAGACTAATTTTTTAAACGCAGCTTGTAGTACGCAAAAAAACAAATCGGGACTGCTTAAACAGCAATATTTGCCGATTCGGTATTTGCTGCCTGCTCGTACTCATTTACCAAGGTTTCTACTATTTCCTGCACCGGTCTTATGGCATGTACGTATTCAATAGATGGACCGGCACACCAAAGGGTTTGGTAAGTAGCGCTAAATGCTGCTTTTTCAAGGGCTTTCATACCCTTATAAAAGGTTAGCATTTTGGCATATTTTTTTATGGTTTTGTTTCGGTTCAAAATTGCTTCTAACCAGTTTTGTTTGGTGCCTATTTGCTGCACATAAGGCGTATTGATGATGGTGCAAGGCGTACCTGATATTTTGGTGGTCATAACAATATCGTTAGCGCCATAATGTACAATGGCTTCTTTGTACTCTTGCGATACATCGGCTTCGGGAGTGGCAATAAAAATGCTGCCCATAGAAACACCACAGGCACCGGCTTGTATTTTTTGATAAATACCCTCCCCTGTGCCTACGCCACCTGCCGAAATTACAGGCAGTTTACTGTTTTGGGTAAGCATAGGAATCAGCTCGGCGGCGGGTATATTACCGGCATGTCCACCGGCTTCGGCATTCACGGCTATAAGGGCATCGCAACCCATGTCTTCTACTTTTTTGGCATAAAAGGCATCAATTACATCACAAAAAACCAACATTTTCTCGCGTTTGCAGGCTTTTATAATTTGTTCGGGATTGCCCAAGGAGGTAATGATAAAATCCACTTTAAAATCGAGGCAGGCTTTTAGTTGTTCGTCTAAGCGCACGTTAGATTTATTGGCAATGAGGTTAATGCCAAACGGCGCCGTTGATTCATTTCTGAGCCATTGCAGCGCTTGCCTAAAATCTTTATCGGTGCGGTAGTTAAAGGCGGGTATAGCGCCGGTAATGCCGCTTTGCATGGCTGCCAGTGTCATTTTGGTATTAGAAACCAAAAACATGGGTGCCATGATAATAGGGAATTTTATAGGGAGCAGGCGGGTAAGGGCGGTGTCTATTTTAGTAAGCATATCAGGTGGGTATGGGTAGGTGTAAATAGGAGAGGGGTGTGTTAAAAAAATGAAAGTGATGATTTGGTTAAGGGGGGCGTAAACTACACTCCCATGCGGTATTAGATAGCGCCGGAGTGGAGGTGGTAATAGTCGGCAAGTACCGTGTTCAGAAAATATCGGGCGGGCAATTCGGGATAAACGTTCATGACCTCTGCCACCCTTAGCGCGAGCGCTTGTACCGCTTGGTTATTTTCAAGCTCATCGGCTTCTTTGTAAATTTCTCTGATGAGGTCAATATCTTTATCGGTAAGCCGGTTTACTTCATCAAAGGTAATTTGGTGGTGGGGTGGGGGCATGGTAAAAAATGATTCGTGCAGCGTTTCCTTGTTTTTTAAGGAAACCACCGTAGTACCTGCCGCCAAATCGCCCAGGCGCTGACCGGTTCCGGTAACAACAATACTCACCACTGCCACACCGCCCATAGACAACATTACATCAATGGGGCGCAGCAAAAAACGGAGCAAAAAACTGCCCAGCGTAGCTTGCGAGCCATCTAAATTTACTACCCTCAACCCCATGGCATACTTGCCCAAACTTTGCCCGTTAAAGAAAAACTCCATGAGCAGGTCGTATAAAAATATGGGCATAAACAGCAAAATGTAATACAACCAATTGGGCAGCCAAATATTGTAATTTTCAATCAAAAAAACAAAAAACAGCACATAACCCAGCAGCAGGGCAGCGTCTATCATGCCCGCTACGTAGCGAATGCCCAAACTGGCTACTTCGTAGTCTATGCCTACGTTTTGGGTGGTGGTAATGTGTATGCGTTCTTCCATGAGGCAATTTGAAAGGGGGCAAGGTTAGCTTAATGCTTGTTTAATGCTCAGGTTTATTCGTTTACGGGCAATATCCACGCTAAGCACTTTTACCTTCACAATTTGCTGTACTTTTAATTCCGATTTAGGGTCTTTAACAAATTTATTGGCTATTTCGCTCACGTGCACCATTCCGTCTTGATGAACGCCAATATCCACAAATGCGCCAAAATTGGTTACATTGGTAACCACCCCATTTAGAATCATACCCTCTGTAAGGTCTTCCATGCTGTTAATGCCTTCCTGAAACTGCACCTGCTCAAAGCGGCTTCGGGGGTCTCTGCCGGGTTTGGCAAGCTCCTGCATAATATCGGTAAGGGTAGGTAAGCCGGTGGTATCGGTAATGTATTTTTTGAGGTCAATTTTGTTGCGAAGTTCGGCATTGGCAACCAAGTCATTCACCTTACAGGCTAAATCTGTTGCCATTTTTTCTACTACGGTATAACTTTCGGGGTGAACAGCGCTGGCATCTAAGGGGTTTTGCGCATGAGGTATGCGTATAAACCCGGCTGCCTGTTCAAATGCTTTTGGTCCTATGCCCGGCACTTTTTTAAGGTCGGCTTTTCGGGCAAAAGCGCCGTTTTGGTTGCGGTATTCCACTACATTTTGAGCCAGTTTATTACCCATTCCCGATATGTAAGTAAGCAGTTGCTTGCTGGCGGTATTAATGTCCACCCCTACATTGTTTACACAACTGATAACCACATCATCTAAGGATTGTTTGAGCTGTGTTTGGTCAACATCGTGCTGGTACTGCCCCACGCCAATGGATTTAGGGTCTATTTTCACCAATTCTGCCAGCGGGTCCATCAGTCTTCGGGCAATAGAAACAGCGCCGCGCACGGTTAAATCTTCGTTAGGGAACTCCTCGCGCGCCACTTCCGATGCGGAGTAAATACTGGCGCCGCTTTCATTTACCATAACCACCTGCACGCTGGGCAGTTGGAGGCTGCGGATAAACTCTTCGGTTTCTCTGCCGGCAGTACCGTTGCCTACAGCTATGGCTTCTATTTGAAACTGTTCGCAAAGTTGGGCAATGGCGCTAACCGCCTCATAGCGTCTAAGCGAATTTTTTTCGTGCGGAAAAATGGCGGTATATTGGAGCAGTTTACCTTGTTTATTAAGGCAAACCACCTTGCAACCGGTTCTGAACCCCGGGTCTATGCCCATAATGTTTTTAGCGCCCAAGGGCGGCGCCATGAGCAGGTGGCGGAGGTTATCGGCAAAAACCCTAATGGCTTCAAGGTCGGCTTTTTCTTTGGCTTCGTTGCGCACTTCGGCTTCTATGGAGTATTTCATCAGGCGTTTCCAAGCATCGGTGGCAGCCATTTTTACCTGCGTGGCGCACTCATTATTTGCCTTTACAAAAGTTTTTTCTAACAGGGCAAGGGCTTGTTCGGCATCGGGTTCTATATGTACACGCAAAATGCCTTCCGCCTCGCCCCTAAACATAGCCAGCAGCCTGTGCGAAGGAGCTTTGGTGAGGGGCTCTTGCCATTCAAAATAATCTTTAAATTTAGCGCCCTCTGCCTCTTTTTCGGGAATAAGCCGTGAAGTAAGCGCGCCTGTTCGCTGAAAAAGCCGGCGCATGATAGAGCGGGTAGGGGCATCTTCGTTAATGATTTCTGCAATAATATCGCGGGCGCCGGCAAGGGCTTCATCGGGGTTATTTACCTCTTTTTCGGCATTCACAAACTTGGCGGCAAGCGCTGAAAGGTCTATGGTTTTTTGTTCCATAATTTGCAGGGCAAGGGGTTCCAATCCTTTTTCTCGGGCAATTACGGCACGGGTTCGGCGTTTGGGTTTGTAGGGCAGGTAAAGGTCTTCCAGCAGGGCAATGTTGTCGGCTTGCAAAATAGCGGCTTTCAGCTCCGGTGTTAGTTTACCCTGTCCGTCAATAGTTTGGATAATAAACTCTCGCCTATGTTCCAGCTCTTTCAGTTTTTGGAGTCCATCTCTTATGGCGGTAATCTGAACCTCATCAAGACTGCCGGTAAGTTCTTTTCGGTATCGGGCAATAAAGGGAATGGTAGCGCCGCCTTCAAGCAGCAAAATGGTGGCTGCTACTTGTTTGGGGCTAATTTGCAGTTGTTTGGCAAGCAGGTTTACAAATTGTTCGTTCAAGGTGTTAAACGTGTTTGGTTTGTGGGGCAAATATAGGGAATAATCGGGCATTTACCATGTTCTACCGGATTTTGGATAGTTTTGGTAGTGGTTAGTGGTTAGTGGGTACTACGAAATAACAACCAATTTGCGTCTTTGCGCCTTTGCGTGAAAAAAAATCAGAATGGTAGTGGGTAGTGAAAAGTGGGTAGATAGGATAGTATTCATCACTCATAACTAAAAATTTCTTTCCCGATGAGTTGCAAAATTGA
>DDVC01000077.1:0-527 GCA_002345145.1 Bacteroidetes bacterium UBA2322 | reverse complement strand
ACTACAGTACTATGAAAAAGTTGAGTTTTTCCCCATTTTTGCCGATGTTTCAGCCGTTGTTTGTGTCCGCACAAACAACTCCCTTCTCCCTCCTTATGTTATGCCTACTCCTTGCCCTACATATATGGGGGGGGGGTAATGTGTTAATGGGGCAAACGCCTCCTGAAATGTGGTATTGCGGCGAGCCCGACCCTGTAAACAATGTAAACTTAGACAGCCCGTTGCAAATTTTTGACGATTTTGGTAACTCGTACAGCTTAGAAGATGTAACCCAACCCGATAACCGTATGCAGTTATTTCCTTGCGATTTTGAAGCCGGTACGGTAAACGGCGCAAATTTCAATTTTCAGGTCGATTTTTTTGACCCGCCCGGAGTAGGTTTTAACGCCGGTACGCCTGCCGCCGCCGCCGCACGCGATGTGGTTTGCCAAGTGCTAACCGATATATCTTTTATGTTAGATTACAGGTATGATGTTTAGCCCCCATACCCGTATATTGGTTAGAAGAGGTGGAACACTAACCCTTAC
>DDVC01000074.1 GCA_002345145.1 Bacteroidetes bacterium UBA2322 | reverse complement strand
CGAGACGGGTGATGGCAGGGAGTAAGCGGTTTTCGGGGCTGAAAAACAGGGTTGTCTTGGGTGGTATTGTCGTAATAATCGGGTTGTTGCTCCTCGGCTACGTCATCGGTTTGTGGAAAAGGAATTTCCTCGTAGGTAGCCACATAAGGCGGGCAATTGAGCAAGGAGCTCAGGTAATCGGGCAGGGGTGTAAACCGGTCGTAGCTTAGGTTTTTAAAATCTTTAGAGGCATACAATTGGCTAAAAAATTCTGCCCAAATAGGAAGGGCTGTATTGGCGCCTTGCCCCAGCGAAAGACTGTTGAACCGGATAAGCCTATTAGCTCCGCCCACCCATGCGCCGGCTACGTATTTGGGGGTAAAACCCATAAACCAGCCGTCGGTTTGGGCTTGGGTGGTGCCGGTTTTACCTGCTACATCGGCGGTAATGTTGTATTTGGTTTTTATACGGCGGGCGGTTCCGTCTTCTACCACGTTTTTGAGTAGTTCTACCATAATGCCTGCTGTTTCTGCCGACATCACCCTGCTTTTTTCGCCACTTCCGGGAAATGCCTGCAAAATGCGCCCGTTGCGGTCGGTTATTTTGGTAAGGTATATGGGTTTGCTGCTGTAACCTTTGTTTACAAAGCTGCTGTATAGCATAATCATTTCCTGCAAAGATATATCGGGCGTGCCTAAGGCTATGGAGGGCATTGCGGGTATGATGCCGGTAACGCCGCCTGCTTTTGCCATGTTTATTACCTTTTCTACGCCGGTATCCATAATGATTTGTACCGAAATGGTATTGACCGATTTGGTTAGCGCCCCCATCATAGAGTAATAGCCGCCATACACATCATCGGAGTTTTGGGGCATCCAGTTTTGGTAGTCTGAATAGGTGCGCAGTTCGTTGGCAAAATAGGTGCATGGACTTGTGTTGTTTTCTATGGCAGCGGCATATACTATTGGTTTAAAGGTAGAACCCACTTGTCTGTTGGCTTTGGTGTGGTCGTACTGAAAATGGCGATGGCTAATACTGCCTACCCATGCTTTTACCTGACCCGATGCCGCCTCCATAACCATAAAACCGGTGTTTAGAAACATTTGGTAGTACATGATAGAATCTAATGGCGACATGGTTTTTTCTAATATGCCGGGTTTTTCTTTTTCCCACTCAAACAAACGCATCGGAACCGGCATTTTAAAAATTCGGTCTATTTCTGACTCCATTTTACCTTGTGCTTTTAAAGATTGGTATCGGGCAGATTGCAATTTTGCCTGTTTTATAAATTCCTGATTAGTTCCCCATGGTTTTTTGCCTTTCCAATGGTCGTTAAACGATTTTTGGAGCGAAGCCATATTTTTATTTACTGATGTTTCGGCTATTTTTTGCATTCGGGAGTCAAGGGTAGTATAAACTTTAAGCCCGTCTGTATAAAGATTGTAGGGTTTACCATCGGGTTTGCGCTGTGTTTTGCACCACTCGCGCAGCTCCATGCGGAGGTGTTCTCTGAAATGTGGCGCCAGCCCGTCGCTTGCCGATTCGCGGTTGTATTCCAATCCCAGCGGTTTCTTTTTTAGTTCATCGGTTTTTGTTTTAGAGAGGTAGTTGTATTTTGCCATTTGGTCTAACACCACATTTCGTCTGCCCACTGATTTTTCGGGATTACGGCGGGGGTTGTAGGTGGTAGGGGCTTTAAGCATACCTACAAGGGTAGCGGCTTGCTCGGGTTCTAAACGTATGGGCGGTTTACTGAAAAAACGGCGCGATGCAGCATCAATGCCAAACACGTCTTCGCCAAACGGAACGGTGTTTAGGTAAAGGGTGAGTATGTCGTTTTTATTGTAAATGTTTTCTAAACGGTTGGCAATAATGGCTTCGCGGGTTTTGTTTACCGGCATGCTCAATTTGCCGTAGTTTTGGCGCGGAAACAGGTTTTTTATCAACTGTTGGCTAATGGTACTGCCGCCGCCGGCGCTGTCGTCGCCCAGTAAGATAGATTTTACCAAAACCCTTGCCATGCTTCGGGTATCTACCCCTTCGTGCCTAAAAAATCGGGCGTCTTCGGTAGCAATGAGTGCGTTAATAACCGATGGTGATATGTCTAAATACTTAACAATGGTTCGGTTTTCTAAATAGTATTTTCCTAATAATACCCCATCGGCGCTATAAACCTCAGTGGCTACGGCATTTTGGATATTGCGCAGGTCATCTTCGGAGGGTATTTCGCCAAATGCGCCGTATAATACAGAGTAGTAAAACCCTAAACCAATAATAATAACTAAGCTAAGAGTAAAAACAAAGGTTTTGCCTGCTAATACTAACCACTGTAAGGGCGTTTTTGAACGGATAAATGTTTGTAGGCTCATGGGGTAAAAGGTTATTAGGTTTAAGGTTTTGTAGGTGGTAGCGGGGTAAATAGGGGGCAATAATAACAAAAATGTAGGATTGTAGGTGCAAATATCTAAACAGTTTACCAAATTGCTATGATTTGTGAAAAGTAGTATTGCCCAAAGAGGAGGGTAGGTGAAATGAAGTGAGGGGAAAGAGCGAGAGGAGTGGTTGTTTTAAAATTAAACCTTATAGATTTTAGAAATCTATAAGGTTTTTATATGAAGTAGTGCAGGGAAAAAGGTGGGGGAGCGCCTGCAATAATAAAAGTAGTACCACCTAAAAATGTCCCGAAATTCTGAAACGTACTTTTTGGTGTTTAACAAAACCTGAAATGCTAACTATAGTCGGTTGCCTATAATGTTAATCACCCATACTTTTGCCATAAAAAGAATGAAGTCTGATATTTCCATAAAATTAGGTTTACGCTTACGCGACCTTCGTATGCAACATGGGCTTTCGCAGGAAGAACTGGCATACAAGGCAGGTGTTCACAGAACATATATAGGAATGGTTGAACGCGCCGAAAAAAATGTAACCATTACCAGTTTAAACAAAATTGCAGAAGCCCTAAATACTGACATTAAAAATTTGCTGACATGGGATTAAATGTAGGAGATTTTGTGGTTTTATCAAAAAACATAACAAACGTAGAGGTTGAACTTAATTCTGTAGGAATTATTAAAGAAATGAAGAATGAAGGCGCTACAATAAATGTTTTTTTTATTGGAAAAAGAGTTGAAGTTATTTTATCTGATGATTTGGTAACGTTTATTGACGTAACTAAAACAGGAAAGCCATACGAGTACAAAATTTGCAACGTGTGTCATGTGCTAAAAAAAGACATTGAGGAGTTTGATATAAACCAAACAGATGCCAAAGGCAGGAAAACTACTCGTCCGAGTTGCAAAAAATGTAGGCAAATAATAGATGGTATGCCATTATCATACAGTGAGAAAAAAAGATTAGATGAGCAAATGCCAACACATTTTTTTATTTGCCCAATATGTAACAAAGGCTCTATCCCCAATATCACAGCAAATATCGTAAGAGACCACGATCACCTTACCGGAAAAGCTCGGGAATGGTTATGTGATAGTTGTAATACAGGTTTGGGGCGATTTAATGATGACATAGATTTACTCCTGTCTGCAATTGCATATTTAAAAAAACATGCAAATTAAAAGTGGAGAACCAATATCAATGTAATCACAACAATAATTCATTCAATATCTCAACTCTTTGTAGCGCTATTTCTGTATATTCTTTTGAAATTTCCATACCTAAATAACTCCTCTTATTTAATGCTGCCATTTTACAGGTTGTACCAGACCCACACATGGGGTCAAAAACCATATCGCCTTCATTTGACCAAGAAAGGATATGATCCTGTGCCAGCCTTTCGGGAAACATTGCAGTATGCTTAAATGCAAACTTATCATTGGTAGTTCCTCCTAACCCAACAGCATACTCCCATATATTGGTAAGGGTTTTTTCTTCTTTCAGTTCAGCCCATACTTTATTGTTTACCCCATCAGCTTTCTTATTGCTCACAAGTTTTTCGCTCCCTTGTCTAACGGTTTTAGTTTTCAGCGGGTTAAAAGTTTTTGGTTTCCCCTTCGAAAATACAAACATAAATTCATAACAATTTGTGTAAGCATTAGAGCGCATAAACGGCGTATTTTTCTTCTTGTATATCATTATATCATGCACATTAAACCCGGTTTGTTGAAAAAATAAAGCATGTTTAAAACTGGTCAATGACCTATTGCCTTTATCTACTTTATCGCCCACAACCCATACAACCACGCCGCCGTCTTTTATTACCCTAAAAAGCTCAACCACAATTTCTTCAAACCTAAATGTATAACCATGATAATCTCTCAAATCGTCATACGGAGGCGACGTTACCACCAAATCAATACAATTTTCGGGCAATTGTTTCATGCCGTCAACACAATCTATGTTGTTTATACTATTTACCTCAAAAGCGCCAATTTTCATTTTCTTGCAAATTGTACTGTTAACACAAAGTGCAAAGTTAGTAAATTTAGGTACACTTTTGCACATTTTTAGAAAAAACCACAAGTAACCCACTTTGGGGGCTTTTTGGCGTAACCAACAGAACCCTGCCATAAAAGCAACGCACCCACCCACCCCTTTTCAACTACCTGCAAAAAGGCAAAAAGATATTGCTAAACGGGTAAAAAACATTGCCGCCTTTACCCCCTTTAACTACCAAATTGCACCCAAAAAAACAACAATGCAGTAAATTAAAACATGCGTAAAAGAATAGCATCTGCCAAAATTACACAATAAGCAAAAACCCAAAAAAAGCCCAAAAAACCCCGAAAAAAGGGCTGAAAACACGGTAAAAAAGCCTAAACCCCCCCAAAAAAGCCTAAAAACCCGATTTTTTAAGGTTGAAAAATGTTTTCTCAAGGTTGAAAAATGTTTTCTCAGGGTTGAAAAATGTTTTCTCAGGGTTGAAAAATGTTTTTTCAAGGTTGAAAAATGTTTTCTCAAGGTTGAAAAATGTTTTCTCAAGGTTGAAAAATGTTTTTTCAAGATTGAAAAATGTTTTTTCAAGGTTGAAAAATGTTTTCTCAAGGTTGAAAAATGTTTTTTCAAGGTTGAAAAATGTTTTCCGAAAAGTTATTTTCTTTACCCGATGAACAAAAAATGGGCGCAATAAAAATAATAAACAGCATTAAGCAGTTAAAAATTACACTTTAACCAAATCGGCTTATAAAAGAATCATCAACCCGCCGTAAGTAAGCGTAGTTTTAGAGCCATTAGCAAAGTATTGTTTGTTTTAAAAACGAGTACCTCTCTGCTTGTTTGCGGTTATTAAATAAATGCAGGTAAGGGGGTATGCCGTAAAATGCCGGCAACACCCCCTCCCTTACCACTCCAAAAACAAAACGCACAAAATAAACAAGCTATGGTAAATAACCACTTACCTCACCTGTCCTAAATAACAGTTCATTTCTATACCGGCTACTGTTTGAACAGGGCTGAGGCAGGCAAAAACCGATACATCAAAACCCAACAATTGGCTTGGTAATAGTGCAAAACCGGTTTTGGCAGTTAAACCTACCGTATGCAAATTTTTTCGGGTAACATTGTAATACCAGCCTCCGTTTAGCGGGCTGTAGTTTTCCTTTTCAAAATAAGCCCTGTCAACTCTTACATAAGCAAGACCCGCAGCCCACTCAAATTGAAATAATTTATTTAGTTGGTGTCTTTTTTTAAACAATCCACTCATTACATGTACCCGGTCTTTGGGGTAGCAAAAAAATAAACAGCCTACGTTTAGGTAATCAGGTGGGGCATATTGGGCTTTTGGGGCAAAAGAATGGTAATTTACCTCAAAACCAATCTTTTTTTTGTTTAAAAAGCTGATTCCATAATTGTGGCTAAAACCTGTACCGCCGCCAATGCCTCCATTTAAGTATAGTATTATGGATTCATTTTTTTTACCGGCGCTTAAAGTATCTTGTGCCTGAGCGCTAACCCAAAAGGCTGCCATAAGCCCCAGCAGCATAAAAGAAAAACCTTTTTTCATAGCTTAAAATGTTTGCTTGTAATATTACGCTTGTTTACCAATGTATTCAGAGCAATTTAAAGCAGCACACAAGTAGAGCCAATTTAACAAAACAGCCTTAAAAATTGAGCGATGATGCGTTTCTGATGCCTTTTACCGGATTTAACGATTTAAAGTTAATAAGAAACGAAAAGCGCTCATACCATTTAAAACCGTTTACTTCATACACGTCTTGCAGGTTTTGAGAGGATAACAACGACCAGTAAACCTCAAAAACATCGGGTACAAGGGTAAAGGCTATGCCACTATCAAAAAATGTTTTGCCCGACCATAAACCGGCATCGGCTTTATCGGTATAAGGCACTGCTATATCGCCATAAATTTTTATAGGCAGTTTAAGGTTGGGTATTGATGCTTTTAGGTTAAGCGCCAGCATGTAGGCATCGGTATAACCTATGTTTAGCGGCACTTTAAAGCCGGCGCCGCCCATGCCTACTTGGCGCGACCACATGCCTTGGGTTTCGTTTCTGCCCACAAAAATCTGGTCAAGGGCATAATCGTAACCGCCGCGCATGGTTAGGGGCAGCAGTACGGGGTTAGTTCCGCTAAGGGTATTGTTTTGCAAAAAGGCTGCCCCGTAAAATCGGGCGTTCAAACCGCTTCCGGCGCTTTTTCCGTATGATAAAAGGTATTTAACCTCTGCTTGTGCCAGTGCAAAATTGTTGCCTTGCTGCATAGTAACCGACCAACCCATAGGGTTAATGCGTTTATTGTTGCGGCAAATAAAGGCAAGTTCGTTTAGGTAAAAGTTATCGGGTTTTCGGGAGCAGTTAGTATTGGGCGGGCATTCGGTTTGGGTGCGCAGTACACTTACATGGCGCAATACCAACCGGCGCTCAATGGGGTGGCGAGGTGTTTTTTTGTTTAAATGGAAGGTAAGGGTAGGCGAGATGCGGTAAAACTTATACACTTCCTCACTAATAGTGCGGTTGGTAAGGCTGGTATCTTTGCTGTAAATGCCAAAAATGCCATTGCCAAACGTGCTTGCGGCAAGGTTTAACTCAATATGCTTAAAACCTTTATTGGGATACTTATTAAGGCTAAGTTCGGCAGCTCCCGAAAAACTGTTCGACCCTATGGCATACATGGGCAATAGGGTAAACTGCACCGGACGCGCCGGAAGCAAACTATTATAAAAGGCAATGCCCAACATGGTTTTATCATACACATTATAACCTATGGCAGGGGCAAAAAACAGTTGGGTGCGGTTGGGGTTTTCTAAACCGGCTATGGGTTGCAGGCGGAAAGGTTCGGTTCGTTTAAGCAGCTTATTTGGGTACAGGGTATTATTGTGCCGGTATAGTTCGGGCAGGTTTTGGGGTGCATCAATGGTAATTTTAGCATAATTGCCGGCAGGAAAATTAACCTCCATTGCGCCCAAGAAACCATCATACCAAACAGTTTTTACCGGCTCGCCCGTTTTATTAAAAGCAGTAAGGGTAAAAGGCGCTCTGATACCGGTTTTACCTTTTTGTTTAAGGGTAATTTTATCAAAAGTATCGTTGCCTATGGTTTGCGCGCCCTTTTTTAGGCGGGTAATTTTGTAATCGGTTTTTTTGGTAGTAGGCAGCAACTCGTCAAAAAACCAGTCAAGGTTTTTAGGGGTTTTGGTGGTAAAAGTTTGTCGCAGGTCATCGGGATAAGGGTGTTTAAAGCTGTACCGGCGGTAATACTCCTGCATAATTTGGTCAAAATTAACCGTACCCAACCAAGTTTCTAAGTAAGCAAACACTAAGGCAGTTTTGCCATACACAATGCCGCCATAGTTGAGCGAAGTATAATCTTCTGAGGGCAGGGTAATAGCTTGGTCGGCATTTTTTCGGGCATTAAACAGGTAAAGGTAGTACTGCAAGGCAACAGGTTTAAGGTGTGCAACGTCAAAAGTGCGGGCAATGCCGCTATTTGCCATTTTACCCAATAGTTTGTCATCGGGATATTTTTCTTTAAAGTAGCGCAGTTCATAATAAGAGTTCAGCCCTTCGTCCATCCACGGAAACGCTCGCTCATTGGTTGCTAAAATGCCGTAAAACCAGTTATGCCCCACCTCATGCACAATTACCTGCTCTAAACTTTTAGCCGAGCCGCTTTGCCCTATAACGGTTATCATAGGGTACTCCATACCTGCGCCGGCGCTTAGGGCGCTCTGTACAGCAGTGCAATGGTTATAGGGGTACAAGCCCAATTTATCGGAATAAAAATAAACCGCATCGGCCACATACTTAGCGCCTTTTTTCCATAGTTCGGCTTCTTGGTTGGTAAACATAGCCCAGTTAGTAACCTTTCGGGCAGAGCGGGGCAGTTGTATAGTGTCGCGCAGCACATGAAACCGCTTATCGGCAAACCAAGCAAAATCGTGAATACTGTCTTGTTTAAAGGTAATGGTTTTAAGTTGGGGCGATGAAGGCGGAAAAGCAAGGTCTTTTTCATCAAATTTACCCGATTGTATAAGCGCTTCCGTTTGGGTTACTTTTTCGTTTAACCATGCCACTTCATCGGGGTTTTGCAGCTCGCCGGTAGCGCCCACCACATAGTTTTGGGGTAGGGTTAAACTCACCTCAAAACTGCCAAACTCGCTGTAAAACTCGCCTTGGTCTAAATAAGGCATAGCATGCCAACCCTTAGCATCATAAACAGCCGGTTTAGGATACCACTGCGTAATTTGGTACGACTGCCCAACATGCCCCAATCGGGAAAAACTTTCGGGAATTTTTACCGTAAAAGGGGTAGTAATGACCAATTGCTCCCCGCTTTTTAGCGGTTTATGCAGGGTAATTTTAGCAATATCGGGGTGTTTTTTATCGTATTCCCAAGTTAAGGCTTTACCATTTGCCTCAAAAGCAAGGTTATCTATATACCCGCGCTCGGCGCTTTTGGAGTTATAAAACCTTGCACTACCGTTTTCTAACTGTTGTTTGGCAAAAGCAGTACTTTGGTTTTTAAAAGCATTAGGCCATAGGTGAAAATACAAAAACGGCAGTTCATTTGGCGAGTTGTTGTAGTATGCTATTTGTGCAAAACCGGTAAGCGTATGAGCCGTATCGTTAAGGCTAACCTCTATACGGTAGTTTACCTGTTGTTGCCATTGGTTGGTTTGAGCTACGGTAAACTGAAAAGAAAAACAGATAAAAACAAACAAAGCAACTAATCGGAACATGCTAAACAACGATTGGTAAAACAATTAAATAAAGTGCAAAAGTAAGCAAACTTTACCTAAAAAAAGCCCGATGCCGGTGCGGGAAGGTTGTTCACTATCCATTTAAACACTACCGGCAGTAAAAAAAATACAACCCCCTGTAAACAAACAGGTGCTTAACGGGTAATTTTTCTTAACTTACCCCGCCTATTTTGGTAACACATTTTTCACCATCAAAACACTTGCACCTATGTTAAAAAAAATTACCTGCCTAATCTTTGTGTTGTTGTTTAGCGGGGGTGTTCATGCCCAAATTAGTGTAAATGGGCAAATAGAAGATTTAACCGAGTTATCCAGCAAAATTACGGTGCCTTTTACCATGCCCGATGGCACACAACTGATGACCGATGTTACCGTGCCTATGCTTGGTGACTCGCTGGTGCTTGACCTTAATTTCAGCGTTCCCATTTTTGGGCAAGTTTCGGGCAAACTTCAAGTACTGCCCAAGGGCGCTTGGTACATCATTTACGAAACCCTGAACGGACAACCCAATGATAACCCTTACCGCCTACCGGTAATTCTTACCCGCACACCTTATAATAAATCGGGCGAAGATGTAGTTGGAGCCGTAGTATCGGTATTGGGGTATGCCTATTGCCAGCAAGATATGCGCGGGCGTTATGCATCGGGCGGCGTTTATTTGCCCATGTATTCCGATGGTTGGCGAAAAGACCCCTATCACCCCGATATTAAACACGTTTTAGACGTTACCGATTTTAACGACCCCCGAAACGGTAACTATCACGAAGACGGCTACCACTCTATTAAATATATTGTGGACAGCCTTCAATTTACCTATGATATAGACTCTGATGGCGTACCCGATTTTACCGATTACCTCTGCAACGGCAGCGTGGGTATGTTTGGCGCTTCGGCATTGGGCAATACACAATTGCAATCGGCATTGGCACATAGGGTAAACCCTATGGAGCGCGGGCTTAAATGCCTAATGCCCATAGTAGCAGCCAGCGAACACTACAAATGTACCGGCTACCAAAACGGCGTTTTCAGAGACCGATTGGTTACCGGCTGGCTTAGAGGGCAAATTTTTAGCGGCACTAACGATGATTTCTTTGACATAGATGAGAGCCTCGACAACAACATACACACCTCGCGCGATTACGGCTTAACCAATATGTTTGACGCGGCAAACAATGCCATAGACCACTTTGTGAGCATACGCTACAATAACGGCGTGTGCAGCTACTACCCCAATGGCAGATTGCGTGGCGATATGGACGCCAGTTTTGCCCCCGTAAATGCCCAAGGTGAAGGCGATATAAACGGTCAGTACAGCAGATATACCAACTTAGAAGTGCCCGTTTACCACGTAACAGGCTGGTGGGATATTTTTAACGACGGTCAAATTGAAACCCACCGCCTATCGCGCCAGCATATTTCAGAAACCAACCGAAATCTGCAAAAAATAATTGTAGGACCCTGGGCGCACCAAACCATTGGCGGACGTACCACCGGCGATATGACCTACAAAGAAAACGTTGCCGATTTTACCAAAATTGATATTGGCGATATTGACATTGACAACATTCCGGTTTCTAACATTGTAAACTCTGAACTTATTGGCTGGTTTAGGTATAACTTAAACTACAACAACTTTGCCAACATAGGCGAACCCAAAGTGCGCATTCCGGCAAGCCTTATCTGGCAAAAGGTAAACAGCGCCCTTGGTCAATTAGAAGTGCGCGTACCTGCATCAGAATACCGAATTGATTTTCCTACCTTTTTTAACTTTATAAATGCCAGCGGTCCGCTAAATGCCGTGCCGGTAGAAATTAAACTGCCCACCGGACAAATTACCATAGCCGTTACCATTCCTACCCTTGAAGAACCCCTTATTAGCGGGTTAGACGGACAATCGCTCAGTGGTGTGCCGGTACAAGATTTTCCCAACCTGCCCGCTGTGCGCTTTTATGTAGTGGGTCCGGTAAACGATGGCGTACCCGAAAACGAAAATGTAGGCAACTATTGGCGCGGGTCAGAAGAGTTTCCGCCGGCGCAGGAAGTACAACCCCAAAAAATGTACCTTCACCAAAACGGCACCCTTAACTGGGCTGCCCCCACCACAGACGAGGGCACACGTTTATATGTGCATGACCCCGATGACCCCATTGCTACCATTGGCGGCGCTAATATGATTGTGCGCACGCCACAAGATGACCGCGACAGCCAAGGCCAATTTAACCTTGCCGATACCCAATATGCCTCTTACACTATGGACAGAGAAGGGGTAATTAAATTTACAAGCGAACCGGTGCAAGATTCGCTTGCTATTATGGGCAACCCTGTTTTTACCCTTTACGCCAAATCAAATCCGGGCGGTTTAACATCGGGACCTACCGATACCGATTTCTTTGTGCGCGTATTAGACGTTTATCCCGATGGGCGTGAAATGTTTGTTTTTGAGGGTTGCATAAACGCAAGAGCCCGAGAGTACGCCCGCACTATTGCCCAAGGACAAGAAGACCCCAATGCCCCCTTCTCCAACATTAACATAGGGCAAATTTATGAGTACAAATTTGCCATGCAGCCTATTGCCTATGTTTGGGGCAAAAATCACCGCGTTAAAATACTCATCAGCAGCAGCAATTACACAAGGTATCAGGTAAACCCCAATTTGCCCATTGAAGATGGCGAATACTTCCGCCGCAAACCCGGCGATGGGCGCACTTACATCTTTAACGGCGTAGAAATGTTGCCTCGCACTGCCGTACAAAGGGTTTATTTTTCGCCACAGCACCCTACCCATATTGAGTTTCCGGTTCATGTAGGCAGCCTTGTTACACAAGCGCCCTCAGTAGAGCCTATAAACAGCGCCGGTTTGCAAATGCTTGTTTACCCAAATCCTGCCAATGACCTGCTCAGTCTTTACCCCAACAGAAACAGCAGGTTTAAGCTGCAACTTACCACCCTCACAGGGCAAAGCATATACACCGCCGCTTTTACCGATGCCATAAGCATACCCCTTGCCACTTTTGCCCCGGGTTTATACCTTGCCTCTGTAACCGACCTTGCCACCGGCGAAACTACCCTCCAAAAAGTGAGCGTGGTTAAATAAACCCAGCTCTCTTTGCTGCTCTCTTAACAACCATCTTATAACCCGCCATTGCTGCCTACCGGTTAGTAATGGCGGGTTTTGTATGTGGTAAAAAGACCCAATTTGCCGCAAAAAACGCCCAGAATTTTGCCTGCTTTGCTAAAACATTTGCCGTGTTTTAGGTTAAAAACAAGGCATTTGGTTATGAAAAAACTACATGGCAAGTAAAGTTACAAGCAAACATAAACAAACCACCACACAACGCTATAACAATAGGCACCCTTGCTGTTTCAGAAGCCTTGAATAGCAAAACCAAAGTTCGGAAAACCGGATTTTTTTCGGAAATTTGCTTAAAGTTTACCCCGTTTTTTGGCGGAAAATGAGGTATTGTGTATTGGGCAAACCATTCGCAAGCCCTTAATTTTAAAAGGTTATAGCAAATTTCGCCTTAAACCGGTAAAGCAACTAAAAGCCTTAATGGGTGGAAACCGCACAAAATTGTATTTGCACCACAAGCGGAAACACGGTAATTTTGGGTAAAATTTAAGCCTTTCTATTGCTCATTACCAAACTTAACTGATATGTTACACGTAGAAACCACCTCAGCGCAATCACCCCTAAAACGCCTTAGCCTTGTATGGAACGAAACCGAAAGCATGCGCCTGAACAGCATAGCCGAAACGCGCACCGTTCCTAAAAACGGCTACATCTACAAAGCCGGCGAACCCGCCAAATGCCTTTATTTCATTAAACAGGGTAGGGTAAAAATTACCACCCGCTCACCCGAAGGCAAAGAGCTTATTAAAGCCATTTTGCATAATGATGATATGCTGGGCGAACTTTGCCTTGCCGGCGAAACCATTCATACCGATTCTGCCAAAGCCATTAATCAGGAAGCTAAAATTCAGGTTATTCCTTTTGATGCTCTGCTAAAACTGCTCAGCGAACAGCCCGAACTAAGCCTGAAAGTTATTTTACAATTAGGCAGCCGGTTAGATTACAGCAACCGCCGCTTTGAATCGTTGGTTTTTCAAGATGCCCGCACCCGTATAGTTGAATTTTTGAAAGATTCTGCAAATACAATGGGCATTAAAGTAGGTTATGAGGTTTTACTTAAACAATTTCTTACGCACCAAGATATTGCCAATATAACCGCCACCTCCCGCCAAACGGTTACAACGGTGCTGAATGACCTTAAAAAACAAAACCTCATTTATATTTACCGAAAAAACATACTTATTCGGGATATCAGCAAGTTAAAATAACCCGATACCTTACTTTTACCTATCGCCTTTATCATTTTGACCGTTGATTACATTATAGTAGGGCAGGGGCTTGCCGGTTCGTGGCTTTGCCATCATTTGCTCGCTGCCGGAAAAGAAGTATTGGTTGCCGATAAGTACAACCCCTTTTCTGCCAGTAGAGTATCATCGGGTGTGGTAAACCCCATTACCGGGCGAAATTTGGTAAAAACATGGTTATTTGATGAGTTGCTCGCCTTTGCCATGCCTGCCTACCGCCAAATGGAACAACTGCTAAACCTACCCCTATGGGAAGAGCGCAACTTTGTTTGGCTGCTGCAATCAGAACATGACCTCAATAAATTTACCGCCCGAACCGAAAACCCCGCCTACGCCCAACATATCCTTGCAACCCAACGCGGCGAGTGGCGCACAGGTTTCCGCTCCCTAACCGGTTATGCCCAAGTGGGCGGTTATTACCTAAACTCGCCCGCCTTTATAGATGCCTACCGGCAATATCTTTTAAGCCAAAACCGATTAGTAGAAGACTGGGTAAATGCCGATGAACTCATTTTACTGCCCGATGCAGTACAATGGAAAGGTATTACCGCCCAAAAAATCATTTTTTGCAATGGCTACCACGCTGCTGCCCACCCGTTTTTTAGTCATTTACCTTTTGCCCCCAACAAAGGAGAGGCGCTCATAATACAATCAGACTATTTGGCAGGTTTAGAAAAGTATATGGTAAAAGGCGGCAATTTTTTAGTGCCCAAAGGTAATAACCAATTTTGGGTAGGTTCGCAATACCTGTTCCAAAATCTTACCCAAGAACCCACCCCCGCCATACGTGCCCAAATGGAAGCAACGCTTTCAAAAATGCTCACAGCGCCCTATACAGTGGTAAACCAAATAGCAGGCATACGCCCCAGCACCCAACAACGCCGCCCATTAGTAGGGTTGCATCCGCAGCGCCCACAAATAGGACTTTTAAACGGCTTAGGCACAAAAGGCACACTCATGAGCGCCTATTTTGCACATAAATTTGTACAACATCTGCTCCACAACCAGCCCCTGCCCCCCGAAGTGTGTTGGTAATTGTTAGCGTGTATGCCAAGTGTTAGGTGCAGCGCACCGTAATCTTGGTAGAACAGCAACAAACCGTGTTATGAAAGGTGCAGCGCACCTTAATCTGTTGGCGGTTTATCATAAACCACCCACAGGCTTTACACCCTATCGGGCATTCATTATAATCCCAACCTTGCGTTATATTACGGTGCGCTGCACCTTTGCAAAACAAGTGCTCCAATTTATGTTGGTAACCACACAAGGGGCAGCGCCCCGTAATCTTGGTAGCATAGAGGTAAAAATGTTTTTATCAGGTGCAGCGCACCGTAATCTGCTGTCTATTTTTAATGGCTGCACCTTTGCAAAACCCCAAAAGCGCATTTTAGGAGGCAGTAACACACAAGGGGCAGCGCCCCGTAATCTTGGTAGAACAGCCACAAAAATGATTTTATCAGGTGCAGCGCACCGTAATCTGCTGTCTATTTTTAATGGCTGCACCTTTGCGTAACCCCAAAAGCGCATTTTAGGGGGCAGTAACACACAAGGGGCAGCGCCCCGTAATCTTGGTAGCATAGAGGTAAAAATGTTTTTATCAGGTGCAGCGCACCGTAATCTGTTGCCGGTTTTAACAAATACACCTAAACCTCACGCAGGCTTTATCCCATTGAGTGCTCATTTTAACTCCAACCTCGCGTAAAACTTGAGGGCAACGGTTACTATTACCGATTCACAAATAAACCCGATAAATCATTAACTTTGCGCCCGTTTTGGTTCATGGCATAACAAGGGTAATGATACAAAAAGTGTTGTTTTTATTATTGGTAATTATAATGGGCAGTTCCGTTAGTGGGCAAGATATACCCCATGCCAACCACAGCAACCCACTACCTCAACTTACCGATACCACCACCCACTTTACCGATACTGCCTGCTTCATTTTGCCGGTTCGCCCTAAACAACAAATGCCTCCCGATTCTTTAACCAAACCTTACTTAGAACGCATTGCCACCTTCAAAGCGCTACTTGAACAAACCGCCAATATCTTGCCGCTTAAAAGTGAAATAACTGTAAATACTAATCCTACTCTGCCCGACTCACTTACCATTACCGATTCTATTGAATGCACTCCCCAACCGCTATGGTATAATGTGCCCAATCTGCCAAAACTAACTGCCGATAGCATCAACATTACCTTTGCCCTGCAACCCCTAAGAGCCAAACCCAAAGACAACACCTACCTTTTTTACATCTTTTTTGTTTTGGCTGCCATTTATACCTATCTATCTTACAATTACACCGGGTATGTAGAAAAACTCAGAGAATCAGTTTTTAATGTGTATATTGCCCGACAATTTTATGAAGATTTTAACCATGCTAATTTTATCATAAACCTAATCATGTGGCTGCTCACTGCCGGGTCTATGGGCTTATTTGCTTTTTTGAGCATTAGATTTTTTGGTAAATTGCCACAAGTACAAGACTGGATACTCTTGCCGGCTACACTATCAACTGTCGGCATACTTATAATGTTTCGCCGAGTTGTTATACAAATTACAGGTACTATACTGCCCGTTGCCGCTGTGGCACAATTTTACCTCTTCAATAACCGTATAATTAGCCTTTATTTTGCCGTGTTAATGCTGCCTATACTGTTATTGCTTTCATTTGGCAGTTATACACCTGCTCTGTGGGCTTTTAACCTCTGCTTAGCAACTTTGTGTATAATGTGTATATTTATACTTTACCGAGGGTTTACCATTGTAAAAGAAATGTGGATACACTATAAGTTCCACTTTTTTTTGTACCTTTGCACCCTCGAAATTGTACCCCTATTGGTATTGGGTAAAAGCGCTATAAAATACCTTTGGTAAGTTCATTTTCTCCATCATTCCCCAAAAAAGCTGCCGCATGAGTTTGCCCCCTGAAAACCAAGGTACAAAAAAGCAAATTAAAAACATCATCATTTCGCAGCCTGAGCCAGAGGCAGGGATAAAAACTCCCTACCACATCATGGCTGAAAAACTGAAAATCAATGTTACCTTTTTACCTTTTATTAAGGTAGAAGGACTTTCATTAAGAGAT
>DDVC01000210.1:4421-11021 GCA_002345145.1 Bacteroidetes bacterium UBA2322 | reverse complement strand
CTGCAACCAATTTCATAAAGAGCCTTTTTTTCAAGTTTTGATATTTGCTCCCTCTGTACGCCGGTAATTTTACCAAGTTCTTCTTGCGTTAATTGGCAGTCTAACCTTGTTTGTTTAATGGCTTTACCAATAAGTTCCATTTGAAGCTCATATTCAAAAGCATCTCTTTCGGGCGTTCCTATTTTTCCTATCAATTGGTTTTGCACTTCGTTTAAGGTGTATGTTTTCATGGCTATTTGTTTTGAAAAAAGTATGCGTATGCTAAAAATAGCACTTCAAAAAGTATTTTCATCTACAAAAAACAGGGGCATTGAGGTACGGTAAAATTGATTTTATGGTCGTTTTCTTCATTTCAGCATGTGTCAAAACATATTCACAATCACTTATTACAGCATAAAAAATCGTGCCATGCAAAATTGCAATGGCACGAAGTGGAAAAACATGCGCCAACCCTGTAAAACAGGGCATTGTATCTTTAAGAAGATTTAAAAATCTTCGTCTAAGGCAAACACTTGTGCCGATTTTTCAGCCATTACGCCGGCTTTTTGGTATTCGGATACACGGTTTTCAAAGAAATTGGTTTTACCCTGCAAACTAATCATTTCCATAAAAGGGAACGGATTGGTGGTGTGGTAAACCTTGCCATAGCCCAATGCTACTAATAACCTGTCGGCAACAAACTCTATGTATTGCTGCATCAGTTGGGCATTCATACCTATAAGCGAAACCGGCAGGGCATCGGTAACAAATTCTTTTTCGTAATCAACTGCTTCGCAAATAATGGCTTTTACCTCTGCCTCGGCAGGTTTGTTTTGCAACATGCCATACAGCAAACAAGCAAAATCGCAGTGCAAACCTTCATCTCGGCTAATAAGCTGATTGCTAAACGATAAGCCGGGCATGAGCCCTCTGTTTTTGAGCCAAAAAATAGAACAAAAACTACCACTGAAAAAGATGCCTTCTACCGCCGCAAAAGCAATGAGCCTATGGGCAAACGAGGGAGCCTGCTCTATCCAGCGCAGCGCCCAATGGGCTTTCTTTTTTACACAGGGCACTGTTTCAATGGCATTAAAGAGGTAGCTGCGCTCAGTGGGGTCTTTTATGTAGGTGTCTATGAGTAGGCTGTATGTTTCGGAGTGTATGTTTTCAATAGCAATTTGGAAGCCGTAAAAACATCGGGCTTCGGGAATTTGCACATCGTTCATAAAATTGATAGCCAAATTTTCGTTCACAATGCCATCACTGGCAGCAAAAAAGGCTAATATGTGTTTGATAAAAAACCGCTCGTCGTCAGAAAGTTTTGCCCAGTCGGTAAGGTCTTGTGAGAGGTCTATTTCTTCGGCAGTCCAAAAACTGGCTTCGGCTTGTTTGTACATTTTCCATACATCGGCGTACTTAATCGGAAACAAGACAAACCGGTCTTTGTTTTCCATCAATATAGGCTCTGGGGTATTCATTTATTGCAGGGCGTTTTTTGTTTAACGGTTAAACAATAGTAGTGTTTTTTGCACAAAAACCACTTTTTTTAGTTTTTGGCTTAAAAGCATAGCAAAATTAAGACAAGATAGCGAAAGTTGCAACAAAATTTTTCCACCGATTGTGGATAAGTGGCGCAAATGCTTGTAGTATAAGGTATAAAGCCCGATAATTTTTTTTGGTTGTGCGGGGGCTATAGTCCAAAATGGCGCAAAGGCATCTCTGTTTTACAACCCTGTAATACGTTTTTCTTAAAATTTATCATGATTTCTACTGCCACTCTGGGTCATTTTTTTTAACTATGGCAAGTGAACTGTGTATTGCATACTGCTGCTTTAACCTTAGGAGGGCACTGCGTTTCTATTCCAAATGCAAACCCCGCAAGGAGGCAGCAAAGGTGAAAACGGCAGTAGTAGGTTTTTAGGTTTTTAAAACAACTGTTCTAAAATTAACCGGTTATGCTTGCCTTTCATAAAACAATGAGCGCCGCTTAAATGTTACAACCCCGTTAATTAACAGGGCTGAAAAGCGCTATAGGGCATACAAAACAGCGCATCAATTTGCTGTGCCGGTTTGGTCAGTTCAGTTTTGTATGGCAGGGCAATTTTTCACCTCTGAGCCCACAACACAATTTTTTCGGTTAATACTAAAAAAATCACATGATTGATACACAGGAATACGTAGTGCTGGTAAACAAAAAAGGTAAAGTGCTGGGCACCGAAGAAAAAATAAAAGCACACGAACAAGGATTGCTTCACAAGGCTTTCAGCGTTTTTATATTTAACGATAAAGGGGAGATGCTGCTGCAACAAAGGGCATTAACCAAGTATCATTTTGGCGGATTGTGGAGCAACAGTTGTTGCAGCCACCCGCGGTTAAATGAAGCAGACGAAGATGCCGCCCACCGCCGGCTTACAGAGGAGCTGGGTTTTGATACGCCACTAAAAGAGGTTTTTAAATTTATTTACCGAGCCCAAGATGAGGCTACCCAACTCATAGAGCATGAGTTAGACGTGGTATTTATAGGTTTGTACAATGGCAACATTCATTTGTTTAACCCCCAAGAGGTAGCCGCCGTGCGCTGGATAACCATACCCCAGTTGTATAAAGAACTGAACGAACAGCCGGAGCAATTTACCTACTGGTTTAAAACCGCCTTGCTGGAACTGAGCGAAAAGAAACTGCTGGCGGCATCGGCAATAAAAAAACTGTTTAACAGTCAGTCATAAACAGTTATTGAGCGCCGGTAAAAGAGCCAAGCATTTTTACCCACATTTGTTCAATAAGTTGACTGTTGCCGGCATCTATATGGGGTAAGTCGGTAAAAAAGATTTTATTATTGCCGTTTACCTTAAACACCTGTACTATGTTAGTGCCAAACTGGCCGGCTTCTGCTACAAAAAGCGGAATGCCGTTTGTTTGCAGTACATATAATTTAGAAACCCAGCAGTAACCGCCCGTACCACAATCGGTAAGGGTGTAAAACGAGTTTCGGTTTAAAAATTTGGGGTTGGGTATATTGGTAATTGTTGTAACTGGGGTAAACAAGGGCTTGCCCGGCGCCGGAGTGTACTCAAGCAGGTGGTAATATATGCTACTGGGTTTGCTGCTATGGTACCATTCGGGCTCAGAGGTTGTTATAAGCATATCGGGTATGCCGTTTTGGTTAAAATCGGCAATGCTTACACCCACATTTTGGTAATAACTGCTTAGGTTTTCGGCTTTAAACACCTGCACAAGCGCGCTGGGTTGTACCTCATAAACATACAGGTTTAGGTAATAATCTGCCTTATTTTTCAGATGTGCATTGCTTAGGTAAGCCACTACTGCATGTTTAATTTGAGAGCTAAACAAATTACCTATTTCAATGTAGGCGTAACTGCGTTTATCTGAATAATTGGGCAGTGCGGCATATTGCTGTAGGCGATGCAGTGTTTGGGTGCGTACTGCTTCAAGGGTGGCGGATTTATTGGTTTGCAGCTGTCTTTCAATGTAAGGTTCGTCATCGAGTACACATATTTTTTGCTCCGGACCGTCAAGGTCTAAAGCGTAAGTTTGAGCATAAGAATTGGTAAACATGCTCCATGATGCTCCTAAAAAGCACAGTAAAAAGATGCGTAAATATGTATGCATGGCAGATAGTAATAAAGACAAACGAAAATTTTCGGCATAATATATGCCGATAAAAACAATTTTAGATGCAAATATAAGGACAAACAGCAAATGGCGATACATTAGCTATAAAACTTACGCCTAATCCCCTACAAATAGGTGTGATTTAGTTTAAAGCGGCACTTCTACATTATAGGCTTTACCATTTTTACCCCTTAGCGCTGTGCTGCGCAGCCAAGGGTTTAGCAGTTTTATGGTTTTATAGTTAGTATTATAGCTTCGGGCAAAGGTAGCTATATCGCTAATGTTGGTTACTTGCACTAATTTGGTAGCTGTGGCAGGGTAAAAGTCTTCGGAGGTAAAATAGTAGCCGTAATCTTGCGAATTAGAAAGCACCTGTTTAAATGCCAAAATTCTAAAAATATACCTCGATGTTTCGGAGTTAAGGTAAAGGTTGTAAAAACTGTTTTCCTGCTGCTCTGCGGTATGCTCGCTCATACCTGCCGAACCTCGGTTATAGGCTGCTGCTGCCATGGTCCAACTGCCAAACCGTTGATATGCGCTTCGCAGGTAAGAACATGCTGCAATGGTCGATTTTTCTAAATGCAGTCGCTCATCTACCTCGTTGCTTATTTCTAAGCCGTATTGTGTGGCAGTGGCATCCATAAATTGCCATACCCCTTTTGCCCCTTTGGAAGAGGTAACATTTTCCAAGCCGCTTTCGGCAATAGCAAGGTATTTAAAATCATCGGGAATACCGTTTCTTCTCAACAAGTCTTCAATAACAGGAAGGTATCGCTGCACTAATTTCATTACCCTTATGGTGCTGGAGTGTTGGTGGGTTACATTAGTTAGTTCACGGTCTAAGCGCTCGCGCACTTCGCGGTCGTACAGTGGCACAGTTTCACCGGCAAAGGTAATGGCAGCGGGTATGGGTGTTTGGCTAATGCGCTGCTCTACGCGGTTATTGGGCAGGTTTACATCAAATCCGCTGCTAAAAAGTATAAACAATACCAGCACAATACAAAGTAAATTAAGGGCGGCTAATACAGAACGCATAGTTTTAAGGGAGCTTATAGAATGGTGAATAATTAACAGGGCAAAAACAGGCATCAAAACATTTGTAACGGGCAAAACCATCATAACCAAATACCGAAAATCAAATTCCCGATAGCAGGGTAGATTGGGTAAAACCATCCTTGTTTTTAAAACAACAAAATCAGCAAATTATTACCCCGATGGGTACAATTTTTTAATTGGTTTCCTTTGCCAAGGAATGTTTTGAGCCGCTAAGATAGCCATTTTAGCTGTTTTAATGTAGCAATAAGCCCGTATTTTACTTCCGGTGGCGCTAATTCTGCCGTTATGCCTAATGTGATTGGGGTGGCAAAACTATGTAAATGAATTATTTTTTGCTCTTTTTACAACACCGGGTTTTGTTTACATGCTATACACTGCTGCGGCAAGTTCAACAAATACCTGGCACACTATTTCAGTTCTAAAATAAGCCGTTAAAAAGGTCAAAATCCAGAGTACGCAGTAATGTACATCACCACACATTTACCGGTATGAACCAAACCCGGCACATTACAGCAGATAAACACCCATTTTATGGAAGCTCATAACATTTGTCGGGCAAAAACAGGGCAAACTGCACCTTAGTTCTGATTATGGTCGGGAGCGTTTTCTATTTGTGCAATAGCGCTATGAGGCATCACATTGGCATAAAGTACCGTCATAATGCCGGGCAAATACTTGTCTAAGGTGTGAAATGAAATAAGCAGATTTCGGGCAAAAACTTTTTCCGACATACAATCGTCTTCGTCGTAAAGAAAATTGCACTTATATTTCAATTCGCCGTCATTATAGTCCATTTCAAAACTTCCTATAATTAGCCCAAAGTTGGCGCGTGTAATAAACTCCGCTATGGCATTGCGTTTGTGCGCAGGTACAATTACCGGGCTAACAGCAGAAATAAGCACTTGCTCCTGCTCCGGACGTATATCTATGTAGATATCAGCCCTTCCGTTATCCAGTTGCATTCCTAACCTGATGATTGTTTGCTGTGGCTTATCTACTATAATCTGATATTTGTAGCCCAAATGGTTAAGTACTTTAATCACTATATTTTTCATGGCTTTTAAGGTTAAAGGTAAACGAAAAAAGGGTGTTTTTAATGGCGTGTGAAACCTGGTTAGTATCAAACCCAAGCTCAATGTGTCGTTTTAGTTTGTTAAGTGTAGCCTCAGCCATTTCAGCAGAAAACCCCAAAGCTGTTGCCACTTTTTTTACCCCTGCTTCTTCTGCATCAGTTATTTTTTTGTCAATGGCAATAAGATTTAAAATGTCGTCAAATAAAATGTAGCGTTGCACCTCGCTATGGGGCAGAGAAACTTCCGCTACAATTTTTGAGTTAATGATGATATTAACTTCGTCATCGTCAAGCCCCAATCGTTTACCCACCTGTCTTATGAAATCCAACTCAGCAGGGTGGGCATGGTTGTCTGCGTGGGCAAAATACATTAAACTTTGCAGGTGTCTTTTTTTCATTTCCATAATTGGTAATGGTTGTTGGTGAGATAATAATACTTGACTTGGCGCAAATATAAATACTTTCAGCCAAAATAGTGTTTTTTCAAGTAAAAAAACTCGCATTTTTGACCATAACTGCTGATTGTACGGCAACCGAGCTTTTTTTGCAGATTTTTCACTCATTTTAGTTGTATCCAAAAACACCAAGCGCACAGAACCGTTTATTTGCTGTGCGCCTCAGCATCTTTACAAGATACCGGAACCGGTTCTTCCACCCCCACAAAACGCCAAATCCCCCACGCCTTTGCAAAAGCATAAGGCAATGGGGGATTGTTTTATTGTTTGGCAGAGGGTTTACCCCTCACATTTAGCCGTTTACCGCACTATAACCAACCGCACCTGCGTACTGCTGCCATCAGCTTGTTGCAGTACGGCGTGGTAAGTACCCGCAGGCAAGGTGTGCAAGTCAAGCTCAATGGC
>DDVC01000210.1:0-3986 GCA_002345145.1 Bacteroidetes bacterium UBA2322 | reverse complement strand
AGTTTTACAGCCATTGGTAGCCGTAACCGTTACGTTATAATTGCCGCTCATGGTAACATTAGACGGGTTGCGCGTAAAGGAGGCGGTACTTGCCGCAAAACCATTAGGTCCGTTCCACAGGTAGGTGCCACCACCCGTAGCCGTTAAACTGAAGGCTGTGGGGGCGCAGGTATTACTCTGGTTTAAGGTGATACTAACCACCGGAGCAGCATTTACGGTAATACTTCGGCTGGCAGTGCTTGTACAGCCTGCTGCATTGGTTACAGTTACCGTATAAGTGCCACCCGTGCCGCCATTGGCAACAAGCCCCGATACAGCAGGGCGAGTCATAGTGGCATCGGAGGAGGCAAACCCACCCGGTCCGCTCCATGCGTAGCTAACCCCGCCCGATGCGGTGAGGCTAATATCGGTGCCCGCACATACCGAAAGACTGCCGGTAGCTGCCGTACTGCCATTAATGCTTACCACAGGTTTGGCGTTTACCGTTACAAACACACTTGCCGTACTTTGGCAACCGCCTGTACCGGTTACCGTTACGTTGTAATTACCCTGATGGGTGGCAAGAAGATTGGCGCGGCTAATGGTTGCAGCGGTGGAGCTAAACGAAGCCGGTCCACTCCACGCATAAGAAGCGCCGCTTTGGGTGGGTACGCTAAGGGTAAGAGTGCTGCCTGCACAGTAAGTAGTATTACCACTAATAGTAGCGTTGGGCAAGGGGTGAATGGTAACCGTGCGGCTGGTAGTGGCAGCACAGCCCGAGGCGTTGGTAACCGTAACGGTATAAACGCCTGCTGTGCCGCCTGTGCCTGATACAGCGGGGCGAGTCATGGCAGCTCCCGATGCGGTAAAACCATTTGGTCCGCTCCATGCGTAGGAACCACCCGTACCTCCGCCCGATGCGGTAAGGCTAATGGTAGAGCCGGCGCAGTAAGTAGTGGCGCCGCTTATGGTTGCCGATATAGAAGAAGTAAGCGTTACCGATACAGCAGCCATGGCGGTGCAGCCGCCCACATCGGTTACCGTTACTATGTACACGCCGCCCGTGCCGGTGGTGGCAGTTCGGGTCATGGTGGCATTGGGTCCGTTTTGGGTAAAACCACCCGGTCCGCTCCATTGGTAGTTGGCAGCTCCTGCCGGCGAAGCCGTTAGACCTATAGTGCCGCCGATGCACGCTGTGGTGTTGCCGCTTATGGAAACAACCGGAGCTGTACTCACTGTTACCGATTGCGATGCCGTAACCATACAACCTCCTGTGCCGGTTATGGTTACCGAGTAAACGCCTGCCATAGCTGGGGTGGCATTATTGCGGTTAAAGGTAGGGGTAGTAATACTATAACCGCCCGGTCCGCTCCATTGGTAAGCCGTTCCGCCCGATGCAGTGAGGCTAATGGTTTGACCCGTGCAGTAAGCCGTTGCCCCGCTAATCGTGCCGCTCGGAATGGGCAGAACAGTGGTAGTTACGGTAATAACCGAACTGCAACCGCCCGCACTCACTGTAACGGTGTAAAGCCCCGACATAGAAACATCGGCATTGGGGCGGGTAATGGTGGCGGTTGATGCGCTGAATCCATTGGGTCCGCTCCATTGGTAATTAGTGCCGCCGGTGGCGGTTAGGCTGAGTGTTTGCCCTTCGCACACATTGGTTACTGTGCCGCTAACACTGGCTAACAGTGTGGTATTGGGGGTAATGGTGAGGTCAAGTATTTCGGTATGGCAGCTGGTTACATGAGTATAAATGCCCGATTGCGTATAGGTTTGCCCGTTTACTGCCCAATAGTAGCCCAAACAGATAACTACCTGCGTAGTATTAGAAGTAGCCGGCAAAATGGTAAGGTCTAAAATTTCGGTAAGGCAGCCGGTTACATGAGTATAAATGCCCGATTGCGTATAGGTTTGCCCGTTTACTGCCCAATAGTAACCCGAACAGGTAACTACCTGCGTAGGGTCGGTGGCGATCTGATTGCTCAAGACAGCAAAATAATCGCGCGGGGTGCCATTCACCGCTGTGAAGGCGCCACCGAGCAGTATCTTGCCATCGCCCAGCAGGGACATGCAGGTTACAAAACCGCCCGTCGCTCCACCCAGACCGACGCCGCCGCTGCTGTTAAAGGTAGCGTCTATGCTGCCGTCAGCATTCAACCTGGTAATGCGGTTGATGCCCGTGCCGGCGCTTTCGGCACTGCCGTTGACGCTGGTGAAGTCTCCCCCGATCAGCATCTTGCCGTCTGGCTGCACCACGATACTGGACACCTGCCCATTGGCTCCACCTAAGCCTACGCCGCCGCTGCTATTGAAAGCGGGGTCTAAGCTGCCATCCGGGTTCAGCCGCGCGATGCCGTTGATGCCTGTACCGGTGCTTTCGGCACTGCCATTGATGCTGGTGAAGGCGCCACCAATCAGAATCTTGCCGTCTGGTTGCACGGCGATGCTCCGGACATCGTTATCTGCCCCACCTAAGCCGATGCCGCCGATGCTGTTGAAGGCGGCATCTAAACTGCCATCCGGGTTCAGCCGCGCAATGCGATTGATGCCTGTGCCGGCGTTCACAGCACTGCCATTGACGCTGGTGAAGGCACCCCCGATCAGGATTTTGCCATCCGCCTGCACGACGATGCTCCAAACGTAGTCATTGGCTCCACCCAGGCCGATGCCGCTGCTACGGTTAAAGTTCATGTCCAGCGTGCCATCCTCGTTCAGCCGCGCGATGTAGTTGATGCCAGTGCTTGCGCTGACCGCGCTGTTGTTCACACTGGTGAAGGCACCCCCGATCAGGATTTTGCCATCCGCCTGCACGGCCACGGTGGTGACGAGCCTGTTGGTTCCACCTAAGCTGATGCCACTATTGCTGTTGAAGGCGACATCTAAGCTACCATCCGCATTCAGCCGCGCGATGTTGCTGAGACCGGCAGTTCCGTTAACGGTAGAGAAAGCACCTGCAATGATGATCTTCCCATCCGTTTGTTGGGCCATACTGGTGATGTAACCATTCGTGCTGGCGTTGAAGCCATTATCGAGCGTGCCATCCGCATTGATACGCGCGATGCTCGCCCGTGCCACACCCAGCACCTGGCTAAAGCCACCGGCGATAAGGTATTTCCCATCGGGCTGCACCACAATGGCCATCACCGGTGCCCCGGCAGACGACAGTAAACTTCTGAGCTGTATACAAGCTTGATTCTGTGAGATGATATCATCACTGCACGGCTCAGCTTCATTTGTGCATGTCTCATAGGCAGACTCGATGCTACCACATATTACATTGTGGGCGTCGAGGGGGTTTACACCAGGCACGATAGCCAAGTTCAGGCTTTCCAGTAGGCCAGCCAGCAGCACCACGTTGAAGGAGCAGTTGCTCATGCCACAACTGTTTGTGGCCGTGATATTTACGACGGTTGTACCGAGGTTGAAAGACTGGCCGCTGCCCGTGCCGGCACCCGAAGAAGAGGTAGCGCCGGTAAATGTATAAGACAGGGTAGGCATCGGTGTGCCCGTCGCTATGGCGGAATAATTTACAAGAGCTGTACAGGCACCCGTCTCGGTGGTTGCCGTCAAGGGGCTGGTTGGGCAGGCGCTGAACGAGGCTTGGGTAGCAGTCACCTCCACGCTGCCTGTCATATTGGCGGTGCAGCCGCCGCTTGTCCGCGTTGCCACTACAGTGTAGGTGCCGGCTGCTGTTTTCATGCCAAAATCAAGGGGTGTGCCGTCGCCGCTGACTGCTGCGCCATCGTCCATACCATCTTTTTGAAGTTGGTAGGTAACACCGTTTTCAGAATTAGACAGGCCGACCGCTACGCCCGCACCGCCGGCGCAGTACACGCCGCCGCCGGTAACGGTGTAGGCAGTGGGCGCGGTACACTCAGGAACACATGTGCCGTTCTCCTCTACATAGCCTTGGATGCAGACACAGGCGCTTAATACAACGTTCCATGCAGCATTAGGCACGCAATTTTCCGGGTTCGTGGTTTCGTTCACTACCTCGCCGATGC
>DDVC01000229.1:6633-6871 GCA_002345145.1 Bacteroidetes bacterium UBA2322 | reverse complement strand
GTTAAAAGTAAAGAAAGTCTGTTTTTTTATCATCGGGAAAGACTATTTTTTTGTGGTTTGTCGTCTTTTTTTATCTTTTCAATAACCCGAAAGTAACTACCTTTGTTACGATTTTAAAAACTTTGACCATTAAATGAAATACCCCGCATGAGTAAGCAGGAAGAAACGCCCCAAAAAACCTCCGAACTGAAATTTTATGTTACCTTAGACGACAAAAACCTACCGGTAGGGTTGCATT
>DDVC01000229.1:2321-6417 GCA_002345145.1 Bacteroidetes bacterium UBA2322 | reverse complement strand
TGCAACCCTACCGGTAGGGTTGCATTGGGAAGCCGATGACCACCCAATAAAAGGCAAAAAAAATTGTAAATCGCTCCTGATTGGCATTTGGGACGGCGAAGCTAAAAATGCCCTGCGCATTGACCTGTGGACGAATGAAATGGAGGTGAATGAAATGAACCACTTTTTTTTCCAAATGTTCCTCACCATGGCAGACACCTACAACAAAGCTACCGGTAATGCAGAACTGAGCCGGCAAATACAGGATTTTGCCCGCAATTTTGCTAAGCAACTCCAATTAATGCCCAAAAAATAAAACGCCGCCAAAGTGTTAAAAACAAGGGCAGTTTATGGGCATTTACCTCCTATAATTTACCAAATTAGGGAGTTTATGCTATAAAAATGGGCGCTAATCAGTTGCATCGGTTTTATTGTTTGCTATCCTATTTGCCAATTTTACCCCCATCTAAGCCGTTTACAAATACTCTTATGAAAAAATGCCTGCTTTATGTGTTGGGTTTGTGCCTGCTTGTTACCGTTTCGTGCCGCACTGCCGATAAAATATCGGTGTTAAAAATGCGGGGCAATACCATGGGCACTTACTACGAAATTACCTATATCTCAGACAGGGGTTATATGAGTATGCAGCCCCGAATAGACTCGCTGCTGGAAGTGTTTAACCAATCGGTTTCTACCTACCTACCTACTTCGGTTATTTCAAGGGTAAACAAGGCAAACGCCGGCGATACCATTCCGGTAGATGACTATTTTGCCACCGTTTTTACCACTGCCCAAGAGGTGTACCAAAAAACCGGCGGCGCTTTTGACCCCAGTGTAATGCCATTGGTAAATGCCTGGGGATTTGGCTACAAAAAAAATCCGGCGCCCACCCCGCCCGATAGCGCAGCCGTTGACTCGCTGCTCAAATTGGTTGATTTTACCTCTTTTACCCTGCTCCAAAACCCATACCGAATCATAAAAGCTAAACAACATACCGAACTCGATTTTAGCGCCATTGCCAAAGGGTATGGCGTAGATGTGGCTGCCCGTTTTATGCAAGACAACGGCATACAACGTTACTTGGTGGACATAGGCGGCGAAATTAGAGCCAATGGCATGAACCCGCAAGACTATGTTTGGGTGGTAGCCATAGACCAACCTAATGACGACCCCGCCGCTACCAACAGAGAAGCCGCCGCGCTCATACAGCTTAATAACCGTTCTATTGCTACATCGGGCAATTATCGCAATTTTCACCTCATAAACGGTAAAAAATATGCCCACACTATTGACCCTACTACCGGTTTCCCTAAAATGTCGGACTTGCTCAGCGTTAGCGTATTACACCAAAACTGCATGACCGCCGATGCCTACGCCACCGCCTTTATGGTGCTCGGCTACCAAAAAGCCCGCAACATAGTAGAAAATAACCCCCAGTTAGACGCTTTATTTATTTACAGCGATACCACAGGAAACATGCAGGTTTACCGCACCCCTGGGGCAGATTAAACCCAAACAAAACCCCACCGTTTTGCTCACTTTTTACCAACCTATTTTTTGCCGTGCAACATATACACCCTATTTTTGACCGCCTGCTCCTGCGCGCCCACAAAGAAAAAATGTTGGGTCAGCGGGGTGTGGCAGTTTGGCTCACCGGTTTATCGGGAGCAGGTAAAAGCACTATTGCCCAGGGTTTGGAGCAAGCCCTCTACCGCCAAAACATACTGACCCAAGTTTTAGACGGCGATAATGTGCGCACCGGCATAAACAATAACTTAGGTTTTACCGATGCCGACCGCACCGAAAACATACGCCGCATAGCAGAGGTTGCCAAGTTGTTTGTACATTGCGGCATTGTTACCATTTGTTCGTTTGTTAGCCCCACCGTTGCCATACGCCAACTTGCCCGGCAAATAATAGGTAATAAACCCGATTTTTTAGAAGTTTACATCAACGCCTCCTTAGAAGTATGCGAGCAACGCGATGTAAAAGGCTTGTACCAAAAAGCCCGCGCCGGTTTAATACCCGATTTTACAGGCATCGGCTCGCCATTTGAGCCCCCCATAGCGCCCGATATTACCCTAAATACCCAAAACCAATTGCCCGAAGAATCGGTGCAGCAATTGCTGGAATTTTTATTGCCTTATATTGCAATACCTCGTTCCGAATAACGGTATTGTTGTTTGGGGGAGGACATAAAACAACGGCAAGTCCGATAATTATTTAGCCGAGAAATTCCAAAATCCCGATATTTTCATAAATCGGTGCAAATCAGCCACATCTGTGTTATCTGTTTGCTAACTGGTGTCGGGTTTTAGTAAATACCCGCGTTTACTGCACCTTTACCGCCACCCGGGTAATAGGTTGCTCGCATACATACAGCACGTAGTAATACAACCCCGGCGGTAAACCTGCGGGCGGCGTGTGCGGGTGCTGGTACTGCCCCTCAGCCCTAAACTCGTTGGTAATGGGTTGCGCTACAAGGTTGCCCATGCTGTTGAATAGGCTGATGCTCACCTGTGCATCATACCCTACCCGATAGGCAAGCGTGGTGCTGCCGGTAAACACAGTGGGGTTTACGCTAAACTCGTTATCGGTAATAGCGCCGGCATTGGTGGGGTAACTGATGCCTACAGTAGCCGTATAAACGGTTTGGCAACCGGTTATATCATCTACAATGGTAACGGTATAAGCGCCTGAGCAAAGGTAGTTTCGGTAGGCATCGTTGCAGGGCATCTGCATTTGTGCGCCGCCGGTATCACAATCTGCCCAGTAGTAGGTGTAGCTGCCACTGCCGCCCTGCACCTGTAAGGTAATGCTGCCTTTGCACAAGTCGTTTCCGCAGGCGGGGGCAGAGGGTTGTGCGGTGTGGGTAATTTGGAGGTCGGTATCATCTAAATAGATGCCGGTAACGGTAATGGCGTTGGGAATGGTTATGGTTTCGTTGTTAAAGGCTATGGTAAGGCTATGGCTGCCTGTGCCCAAGTTGGTAAGGGTGTGGTTGGGGCTGCCGTTTACGGTAAATGGCAGCGTGCAGCCGCCGGTAAGGGCAGTAACGGTGGCGGTGGCAGGCTGGTACAGGTTGCCTTGGCAATCGTAAACGGCGGTAAGCTGCTGCGGGTAATTGAAACCGGTGGGGCAGCAGAGGACGGAAACAGTACCCGCAGTATATCCGGTTTCCATGCAGTAGAAAGATGTATTATCTGTTGCCTGTAAAAATACAACCATTTCCGATGCATTTGAAGGGGTGGGCGTAAAGCAGAAGGTACCTTGTCGCCAGTAATAGCCTGTAGATAATCCGGTTGATGTGAAACCGGTTTGTATAGAAGAATGAATGGCTCCGGCAACCGAACAGCTAACATCTTGTATGCCCTGTTGGTCGATAACGCGGTAATCAATACATACCGGCTCCCCAATACAAGTTTGCAAATTTTGGGTAAATGAAGTATTGGTAAATAAAGGCACATCGTTTTGGCACTCATTACCGGTAATTAGTTCTTGGCAAGAGGTGTATAACTCCAACTGCTCTCCGGTTATGGTGTTGGTAAAGATAAATCGGGCTTGTGAATTGTATGCACTATACGATGTTGAAGTTGATATAGCAAGAGGATTAATTCCTGCCATTGTCTGTTCAAAAGAACCATCGTTATTCCAGTCCAGTTGAGTAGTCCAAGTTACTTCATTAGCACAAGGAGTAATGTTTACGAGGAAGAATATACTGGTGCCTGTTACATAACTACACTGCATGATAACTTCGGCGGCGAAACTGCACCCATACGTAAACCCAAAAGACTTATCATATCCATACAAGTAATTCACCCAATTTCCTTGGGCGTTTTTGTAAGGCAGGTCATTGGCAGCAATACAAGGCGGGGTAGCATTAGCGCCCGGGTAGTTGTACAGGTTTATAAGGGAGTTGCCGTCCAAATCCTGCCCGATAAATCGAAGTCTGTAGTATGTATTGCTACTAAAAAGACTTAAATAAAAGTTAGACAATGTGAAAGACCAATTAGTTCCGCTGCCAAATGCGGTTATTCCGGGTGGCGTATAACTTGTTCCATTCGGGAAAAGTATATTGTTAATAGACAGGTTGCTCATAGGCTCGGAGGTAACAACG
>DDVC01000229.1:0-2051 GCA_002345145.1 Bacteroidetes bacterium UBA2322 | reverse complement strand
CAAAGCTGGGTTAGGCTTTCATTCCACTGCCAACCTTGGTGGGCTACCGTGTAGCCGGTAGCAATATCGGTAATTTGTACCGATTGGATGTAGGGGAGTTGGTCGCAGGCATCAGATTGGGGGTCGGTAGGGAGGCAAGTGGTGCAAAGCGGCGGAGAAATTGCCGTCCAACAATCTAAGCCTACTGCCTGCCATGCCTTTCTAACGGCTGTTAGCTGCGGGCTGCACTCGCCCGTTGCTGTGGGCGGGTAGAGGGCGTGGGCGGCAAGCGTTGTGGCTTGGCAAAAGTCTTCGTAGGTGGGAACTTCAGTTTCATCTGCTTTTAGTTTGTTCAAACCTGCTATGAGTATATTTTCTGCGGCATCCAAACCAATTGCTTGTACGGTAATGCCATCGGTAGGAAATTTTATACCTGTTCCGCCGTTGGTGATGAGGTAAAACCATTTTACTATAATGCCGGCATGGTTGTAAATGTCGGCATCATTTGAACTCCAATTGTTGGCTGCATCGTTGTAGTAAAGTGCTTGCGGCGGTAAGGTATTTTCGGGATGTGCCAAATCGCGCGGAAAGGTGTTAACCGGATTTATTGCCACCTGATTTCCTATTGTCCAATCAACAGCGCCAAAAGCATGACGACGGGTCAAAACACTGAAAATATCACTTACGCCTTCGTGAATGGCCTTTACTTGTGGTTGGTTGGCATGAACAGAGTCGCGATTAATCTTAAACACATGCGACAATACCGAGTGCGCATACTCGTGAGAAACTACATCGGGAGAAACAAATGGGTTGAAATTTATACTGTCGCCATCGCCGAACAAAAATATATCATCTGTTGCAGAGTACTGCGCTTCATTATTTTCGGGAATGGGCATGTGTGCCCAAATTAGATGCCTTTCTTTTCTATCTATTTGGTGATTACTAAAATAGCTTTTTGCCAAGTTCATGCCATAAAATAAGGAGGCGGCAATAGCATTTTTAGTCGTAATACTATCTTTGTTGCAAAATCGCTCCTCTTGTAGCATTACGGAACCAGCTGCTTCTATACTTGCGTCAAAGATATTGATGGTGTCATTATCCGTGATAACAAATTCATCGGGTGAAATCAACTGAGGTGAAAGACGGTAATACACAACATCATCTGTAAAACAGCTATCTACACGAATTGACTGGCAATTGTTGTATAAAGTAGGTGCCTCAAAAAGTACATTTTCTGTATAGTTTTCTGTACTGGGCATTGAACTGCAAGCATCAGGAGGGCATGTAACCTCTACGGAATTGCCGGCTACACATCTGCGGCAAACGTTAGACCAATCGGGTTTTACATAACTGTGAAACTGCCCTGTTACCGCATTTACTATCCAAGTACCTTTATCCGAACCCACGTAAAACCGGAAAGCATAAAATATTTTATTGTAACTCGGCAATACGCCAAAGTTCGAAAATCTAAGCATTTGGGGCAGTACAATGTTGTATAAGCTGTCAGGTATGTTGCGCTGTTTCAACACCACCCTTGCCGCCTCTTCCTTGCTTATCATACCGGTTGTATCTATGTTTAGGTTGGGATAGAAAGTGCCTGCAATACTGGTTACTTGGTCATTAGTGTAATTGAACCGAGTAGTATAGGTTTCTACTTTAATACCTTTGTAGTATTGCTGGTAGCGTTCACCTTTTGCTGTACCAATATTGCTGAATTCTAAAAACCCCAAACTATCATGTTTACCCATTGCGGGCAAAAAAGCGCCTCTAATTAACTCTTCGGCATTAGCAGGGGGGCAGTTGCCCTTATCGGAAAATTGATACTTAAAGTAATAGGGGTTATTTCGGGTACTAAAGTTATTTATTCCCGGAAAAAAGCAGAATTTTTCTAAATTTGTTTTTATGCTGCTGAGGGGGTCGTTACTTTGAGGCAAAGAATCTTGCAATATCTTTTGGGCAGATGCTTGGTTTATCTGCCCTTTTTCTTCCCCCTGCCGTTTTGCAAACCAACTGCCACAACCCAGCATAGCGCCTGCGGCTATGCTAAACACCAATACCTGAAAATATAAAGA
>DDVC01000223.1 GCA_002345145.1 Bacteroidetes bacterium UBA2322 | reverse complement strand
TTGTTAAAAACCCTCGCCTGCTAACCTATAAACCCCAAGTAACATGGATTTTGTGCTAAACTTGCCCACCATACAAGCGCCACAACGCACCCAACAGGGTAAAACGCTTATTTATGATGTAGTGCGCAAAAAATATGTGGCTCTTACGCCCGAAGAATGGGTAAGGCAGCATTGGTTACATTTTTTAATAGGGCATTTGCAGTATCCTGCCGGAATGATAGCGGTAGAACGCGGGGTAAAATTTCTTTCTATTCAGCGCCGTGCCGATGTGGTAGTGTATAACAAACATTTTAAACCGCTGCTTATCATTGAGTGTAAAGCGCCACAGGTTGGTATTAACCAACAAACTTTTGACCAGATTGCCCGCTATAACATGACCTTGCAGGTGCCTTACTTGGTAGTGAGCAACGGTATAGACCATTTTTGCTGCAAAATAGACCACCACCAAAAAAGCTACCGGTTTATATCAGAAATCCCCGCTTATCCGGAACTGGCTTTTGGATAAATGGCGATAAAAACCGGCACATGTAATTGGAACACATCGGCTAACCGCTAACCACTAAAAACTACCCGCGTTTTGCGTATATTTGCACTCCTTTTTAACCAAATACCTTGCTATTATGCAAAACAGCCATTTTACTAACCGTTTTTATCTTTTACTCCTTCTTTTTACCTTTTTTGCTCCGCTCAAAGCGCAGCTTCTGCTCGACCCTGCCTTAGCGCCCTTTTACCACGGTGTAGCCAGCGGCGACCCTGAAAATAACAGGGTTATTTTGTGGACGCGTGTTTCTGATACCAATGCTCCTACACAAGTAGATTGGCAGATTGCTACCGATACGGCGTTTCAAAACATAGTAAACTGTGGCAGTTTTGTTACCGATGCTTCGCGCGATTATACAGTAAAGGTTGATGCAGATAAACTACAACCCAATACCTATTATTATTACCGATTTTTTGCCTTAAACCGCTACTCCCTAACCGGACGCACCAGAACCCTGCCCATAGGCAATGTAAACAATGTGCGGCTGGCGGTAGTATCATGCGCCCGATTGACCGATGGCATTTACAATGTGTTTGGAAGAATTGCCGATAGAAATGACTTAAACGCAGTGGTTCACCTTGGCGACTATATTTACGAGTATCCCAGCAATGGGGGAGCTTTTCCTACCAGCAATATCAACCCGCATGAGCCGCCTACTGAGTGTATTAGCCTTAGCGATTACCGAATACGGTATGCCCAGTACCACAAAGAGGTAAACCTGCGCCGTATGCGCCAGCAGCACCCGCTTATTGCTGTTTGGGACGACCACGAAACAGCCAATAACGCATGGTTTGGCGGCGCTGAAAACCATAGCCCGGGCTCAGAGGGCGATTGGTTTGCCAGAAAAGCAGCCGGTGTGCAAGCCTATTTTGAATGGCTGCCTATAAGAGAAAACCCCGATTTGCCGGGCGCTATTTACCGCAAATTTACCTTTGGCAACCTTGCCGACCTTATTATGATGGATACCCGCATAGAGGGCAGAGATGAACAACCGCCCATAGGTGGTAACCTAAACGACCCTAACCGAAAAATGGTTAGTACCAACCAGCTTAACTGGGTAACCGGCTCGCTTAGCAACCCCGATACACAATGGAAAATACTGGGGCAGCAGGTAATGGTTGCACCATTGGTAGTGTTTGGTTTAGTACTGAATACCGACCAATGGGACGGTTACCGATTTCAGAGGTCGCAAATTTTAAACCATGTTATTGACAACAACATACCTAATTTAGTAGTACTAACCGGCGATATTCACTCCTCATGGGCTAATGATATACCCCGAAGCGGTTACAATGCCTCTACCGGCGCTAATTCTTACGGGGTAGAGTATGTGGTATCGGGCGCTACCTCCGCAGGCATTCCGTTTTCAGTGGGCGAAAACCTTATCCGTTTGCTCAATCCGCACGTTAAATGGATTGATGTGGACAGACACGGCTACAATGTTATTGATGTTAGACCTACCAGAACACAATGTGAATGGTACTTTGTGCCAACTATAACACAGGTAAATACCGGTCAATCATTAGAAAAAATCTACTACGTAAATAACAATGAAAGGCACTTGCGAACCGGCAATGTTGCCACATCGGGCAGTTTTCCGCAGCCGGCACAAGCTCCGGCAACGCCCAAAACCGCCGTTTATGCACGGGTAAAAGCACTGTTGCAGGGCGCTTATCTGCCCGATAACAACCCTGCCCTCATGCGCACTGATTTGGTTAATAATCAGCTTCTGCCCAACTCGCATCCTTTTACCAACACCCCGCCCTTGCACAGCGGCAATGCGTTTTTGCTCAATTTACCCCCTACTGCCGTTGATTGGGTGGTGGTGGAGCTGCGCACGCCGGGCACTTTTACCGTTGTGGACTCAGTGGCTGCCATTTTACACCAAGATGGCACCATTACCGGCGCTTCGTGGGGTGGTTGCCCATCGGGGTTATTGTTTTCAAAAGCTAATCCGGGCAATTACCATATTGTTATAAAATCAAGAAACCACATGGGCGTTATGAGTGCTACACCCGTTGCTTTGCCAAGCCAAACGCTGTTTGATTTTACCCTAAATACACAGCAGGCTTTTGGCAATAACCAACAGGTAGAAATTGCACCCGGATTGTTTGCCCTTTTTGCCGGCGATTGCCATGCCGATGGCATCATAAATGTGCAAGACTACAACCAATTGAAAACCGATGCTGATACCGCCTCACCCAATTACCTGCAAGGCGATTGCAACTTAGACGGCATAGTGGATAACCTCGATTTTGAACTGTGGCAGCAAAATGCTAAACAAATAGGCGTTTTTTGGGTGCGGTAGCAGGCTTGTTTACTTGCCCGGTATGCTGTTGGTTGGCGTATGGGGTTTCAGTACCTTTACAGGTGCATCGGGCAAAAAAGATTGCACATCGGTAATATTGCGCTTATTTACCGGCAATTTACCATCTATTTCTACTGTATAACCGTTAGATTCTGCCAGTACAGTAATCATATCAAACATCTGCTGTGCTTGTTTTCGGGCGGCAGGAATTAGTTTGCTTTCGTTGGCTTTTTTGCGTATCAGCTCTTTACCTTCTTTGGTAAGTTTGGTTAGCTCTTCGGGGGTAAAGCTGTTAAACCAGCCGTTGTCTATATCGTAGTAGCTTATATCCGAATCAATGGCTAAAATTTCGGGTTCAGGCCATTTTTGCAGTTTCAACACTTTATTGGTTTCATCAATTTCAATGCGCAGGCTGTCTAAATTGTAACCCACCAGCACTTTGGCATCTACCTTTATAATAGCCTTTTTGCGGAAACCGGGCAGGTCGTACCCATAGTAGTCTTTATAGGAGAGCAGCTCGGTAAACTCACCTTCTATAACCACCATTTTATATACTTTATTAATTCGTTCCAACAAAACGCTGGAGTTGGTTTCGGATTTAACCTCCGGATTGGGCAAACTAAACTGGCGCATGATAAAGAGAGCAAGGAGCAAAATGGCTACTAATAGCAGCAGCGGGGGGATAATAGTTCGCATAAAAACAAGAAAATTGAAACTGATAACCAACCAATTGGCAGCCAACAAAGGTAAAGCAAAATAGCAAATACCCGCGCTTTTTCCGCAAACTCTAACGCCATTGGGTTTAATAACAGTAACAAACACACCACAAATGTACAAAATTTAAGGGATTTGAAGCTATTACCCTATGTGCAAAAGTTCCTTACGCATGGCATAAGGCTAAAAAAAAGGGTTAGCAAAGAAAAATTTTACAAACCTTACCAAAAAAAAGGTAAATCACCTTAAAGCATGGTATATTTGCGCAAAACAGTAACTAAATACCTGCCAAATGATAAACTTGAAAAATTTAAAGTCGTTGTTTATAGTGGACGAAACAACGCAAAAAAAGGAGGAAACAGAAAAACAAAACCCACAGCAAGAGGGAGTGCAACTTACGCCACCGCCACTCCCCGAAAATTACAGCGGTAACCCTGAAACCAAAACCGACCCAAGAGTATATGAAATGCTGCTTTCTGTAATAGAAAGCAACAACCAAGACGGGTTTGATTATTTAGAATTTAAAGCCTCCTTACAAGCGCTAAATAATTTACCCCTTGACGAAGCCACTAAGTACAAATCGGCTTTTGCTACGGCTTCTACCATGGGGCTTACCTTAGATAAACTCATTACCTCTGCCGATTTTTACAAGAATGTGCTAAACCGAGAACGCGATAAATTTAAAGCCGAACTTGAAAGAAAAATGCAGGATACAGTAGTATCTAAAGATAAAGAAAAACAGCAGTTAGAAGATAACATCAATAAAAAAGAGCAACAAATAGCCAACCTAAGCTCCGAAATTAACCAACACCGGCAAAACCTTGCCCAGCTACAACAGCAACTTGCCGAAATTCAGTTTAAGATACAGCAAACACAATCGGCATTTTTTAATACACATCAGCACTTGCTGTCGCAGTTTGAAGATGATATGCAAAAAATGCGTCAATATCTTGGTTAAAACAGGGGGTTAAATTTACTGTTGGCGATAAACTTAACAGTTGATTGACTCAATATTTTACCGGCGCCATGGTGCAAAATAAAAATAGAGCTATATTTGGGTATTGTTTTGTAATTTTGCAGCTATACCTACTACCTATTTTACCAATAACATACACAACCAAACTTACCACCCACCCTATTTACACAGCCATAAAACATGGAAGAATTAAGAAGCAAAAGTTTTTTTGACCGCCCCGAAGGTAAAACGGGCACCATCTTTGGCATTGCCATTTTAGGCGGTTTGGCATATTTGTTATACACATTTTTGCCCATGCTTATAGCCCTCGCCGCTAATACTTTATATTTAGTGCTGATGCTGGCAGCCCTAGCAGCAGTAATTTATGTGTTAATAGACCCCAAGTTTAGAAACCTGATATGGTACATTTACAAGAGTATCATGCGGTTTATTACCGGCATCTTTGTGCAGATAGACCCCATAGGCATCATTGAGTCTTATATAGATGACCTAAAAGACAACCTGAAAAAAATGGGTAAGCAAATTTCAAGTTTGCGGGGTCAAATGCGCAATCTTAAACAGCAGATTGAGCAAAATGAGCAAATGATGAAGCAAAATATGTCGCTTGCAAGCCGGGCAAAAGAAAAAGGCATCGAAAACATCATGATTTTGAAAGCCCGAAAAGCCGGACGACTGCAAGAGTCTAACGTAAAATTAGAAGACCTTTATAAAAAAATGGAGGTGCTTTACCGCGTTCTCTGCCGTATGTATGAAAACTCCGAAGTGCTGCTGGAAGATATTCAAGACGAAGTGTCGGTGCGCAAGCGTGAGCGCGAAGCCATCAGAGCCAGCCATTCAGCCATGAAATCGGCTATCAACATTATATCGGGCGATAAAGACCGCCGTATGATGTTTGACCAAGCCATGGAAGCCATTGCCGATGATATAGGTAAAAAAGTGGGCGAAATGGAGCATTTTATGGAAATATCGGAAAGTTTTATGTCTTCTATTGACCTCCAAAACGGCATTTTTGAAGAACAAGGCTTGGAAATGCTTGAAAAATGGGAAAAAGAAGGCGTTTCGTTTCTGCTGGGGGCTGATAAAAAGAAAATTATTGACGAAACCAATGCCGCTAAATCTACCCCTATTGACTTAGATGCCCCTATTGCTTCTGCCAAACATAAACCGGGCGAAAAAACCCAGTACTCCGATTTGTTTGACTTTTAACCAATTTCTCCCCCCCTTACAAATTCTTCTTTATGCCTTACCTCTTTATGAACAACTCATAGACAAAGGCTAACTATAAATGCCACAAAAAAGTACCGGCAGTACCAAAAAAAGGGTATAGCGCCGGCACGTTGGGTGGCATTTTTGCATTTATACAGCATAAGAATTGGCAAAACCCAATTTGTTTGTAATTTTACCCATTCAATTGTAATAACAGCATAAATTTAGCTACTATGGCAACTCGTTTAACCGGTTTTTCTAAATTTCTCATTACCCTGCTCATTGTGGGCGGCATAGGCGGCGGTTTGTACTACTTAGCCAATAATACCGAGTTTGGCAAAAACGCAAATAATAACAACGGAAACAACAGCGGCACCACAGGCACCACAGGCAAATCGGGCAATAACCAAACATCAGACCCCGATGTAATTAAAGTGGGTGTAGTAACCTGGGGCGGTTATGCCGGTGGTCAGTACTTTAACGAAGGGTTTAATGCCTCCGAAAACTCACGCTACTATAAAGATTACGGCATAAAAGTAGAATTTATTGTGCTTGACGATTTTGCCGTCTCGCGCGAAGCATTTAAAGCCGATGAGGTAAACCTGCTTTGGGCAACGGTTGATGCTTTTCCTACCGAAGTGGGCAACATGAAAGAATTTGAACCGCAAATAGTTTTTCAAGCCGACTGGTCGCGCGGGGGCGATGCTATTGTGGCACGGCGCGGCATCAATTCCGTTGCCGATTTAAAGGGCAAAAAAATTGCCGTTGCACTCAAAACTCCCTCGCACTCCTTTTTGCTCTGGCTCTTAGAAGCAGGCGACCTTAAATCTTCTGATGTAGAAATAGTAGAAGCCCCCAGTGCAATAGATGCAGCAGCTTATTTTAAAGCCAACAGGGTAGATGCCGCCGTAGTTTGGAGCCCCGATGATGACGATTGTGTAAACAGCGTAAAAGGCTCTAAAATTTTGCGCAGCACAAAATCTGCCTCGCACATTATAGCCGATGTGTTTATTGCTAAAAAAGCCTATGCCGAACAAAACAAAGAAAAACTCCAAAAACTGTTTGAAGGCTGGATGCGCGGCGCTGCCGAAATTAATGCCAATGATGCCAGCAAACGCAAAGCGGCCAAAATTCTTGCCGATGGTTTAAACATGCCCGAAGATTACTGCTACAACGCCATTAACAACGTGCGCCTGTGTACTTATGGCGATAACGTAAACTTTTTTAACCTTAATGGCAACTACACCGGCGTAAAAGGCGAAGATTTGTATAACAAAATGACAAAAACGTATCAGAGCATAAATAAAGAATATGCTCAAAATGTACCCGCATGGCGTTTAGTGGCTAACCCCGCTTTTATACGCAGCACCACCTCGCTCACGGGTAAAGAACACCTTGCCGAAGGAGCAGTAGAGTTTAAACCGCCTACCCAGGAAATGGAAACAGCCCCCGCTATTTCGAGCAAAAAAGTAACCATTAACTTTGATTCGGGGTCTTCTACCCTTTCCGAAAATGCTAAACAACTCATAGATATCCAGTTTTCAGAAATAGCCAAGGCTTTTGGTAACGCCCGTATCCGTATAGAGGGTAATACCGATAACGTGGGCAACAGAGAGCAAAACATTACCTTATCTAAACGCCGCGCACAGGCTGTGGCTGATTACCTTGCCCGCGAATATAAAATGGACCCTAACCGTTTTGTAGTGGTGGGTAACGGACCCGATAAACCCGTTGCCGATAACAATACGCCCGAAGGTAAAGCCAAAAACCGCCGAACCGATTTTGACCTACTTGCCGATTAGGGTTAAACCAACTTAATCATCAATACATTTCATATTGCCCGCCACACTTGTTTGCAAGTAAGCGGGCAATATGTTTTTTAATTTCAACACACAGTTGGCAATTATCTATCTCCCCCTTGCTTTCAGGGCAGAAAAATTGGGCAGTACCACCACCACGTTTAGGCAGTAATTACCTACCTTTGTAAGGTACAGATAACGTAAATGCACGCACTACTTACCAATAAAAAATAGTTATATAGCAATGGCTAAATTGACTTGGGTATTGATATTGTTTGGTTGGTGGCATTGGGCAGTGGCACAAAAGCCCGCTTTGGTTTGTGCTACCGATAAAGTGCGGCAAAACTTGCTACATACCCAAAAAGGTTATGCACAAAAAGAACAAAACCACGAGGCTGCACTTTTACGCCATGCTGCAAAAGCGCATTTACCCCACTTTGCCAACAGCTACCGAAGCAGCGGCGGCAATTGCAATGCCCAGCAACCGGTGTTTACCATTCCCGCCGTAGTGCATATAGTTCACCGAAGCGGCATACCCATAGGCTCTGCCGAAAACCTTACCAATGAGCAAGTTACTGCGGTACTTAATGCCGCCAATGATTTGTTTGCCCACAGCAGCCAAGCTGTTTTTTCTAACCCGTTTAGCGGAGTAAATACCGGCATTGAGCTTTGCCTTGCTGCCCGCACCCCCGAAGGCAACCCCACCAATGGCATTTTGCGCCACGAGAGCAATGCCCTAAGCGCCAACAACTACAATACCTATAATACCCAAAACGCCCTAAACTGGAACACTAATCAATACCTGAACATTTACCTTGTTTACAGTATTTCGGGCAGTGGCGGCTCAGTAAGCGGGTACAGTACTATGGCTTCTTCGCACGGAACACCCATTGATGGGGTGGTTATTCAGTATGAGGCTTGGTGGGAAAAACTGCTGGCGCACGAAACAGGGCATTATTGCAACCTTTTCCACACCTTTGAGGGCGGCTGTACTAATAACAACTGCCTTACTAATGGCGACCGCGTGTGCGATACACCTCCCAAAGCCAGCCCCGGAGGCGCTACTCCACCCGTATGCTCTCCTTCTAACTCCTGCCCCAATACCGATGATGATGATACCTCTGCCAATAATCCGTTTAGACCCGTTGCTTTGGGCGGATTGGGCAACCAACCCGATGCCAACGAAAATTATATGGACTACTCCGGCAATTGCTGGGGCGCTTTTACCCAAGGGCAAAGCCAACGCATGACCACCTCGCTTACTGCTTTCCGAAACAGTTTGTTTAACACCTTAGCTTGTGTGCCCATACAACCCAATAATGCGGGTATTGCCGCTATCTTATTGCCTAATGTATTTACCTGTGCCGCTACCTTTGCGCCCATTGTGCAACTTACAAACTACGGCACAGCTACCCTTACTGCTACACAAATAGCAGTTGAATTAAATAACGAGCTTGTTTATACCTATAATTATACGGGGAGTTTAGCCTCCAATACAAACGCCACTGTTGTACTGCCCGATGTTTTGGTTTTGGAGGGCTATAACACCCTAACCATTTACACCCAAAACCCCAACGGCTTGCCCGATGCTTATCCGCAAAACGATGGCGCCTGCACCACGTTTACCTACCAGCCGCCCATAAACCAATTGCCTTATTGTGCCGATGCCGAAACCGGAAACCTGCCCGATGGGTGGACATTGGTAAACCCCGATAATTTGGTTACTTTTGATGTTGCCCCCGCTGCCAACTGCCCCCAGAATGGCAATTTTGCTATCCGCTACAATACCTTTGGCATCAATACCGGCAGTGGCGGCGCTACCGATGTGCTGCTGCTGCCCGCATTTGACCTGAGTGGTTATACCGATGCCCAATTTTCGTTTAACCGTGCTTACAAAGAAACTTTTGCCAACCTGATTACTTCCTTAGATATATCGGTTTCTGCCGATTGTGGTTTTACTTTTACCTCCCTCTACAATGCATCGGGAGCTGCCTTAGCCTCTGTGCCGGGAGTAGAAACAACAGCATGGTTGCCCGCCAACTGTTCCGATTGGGCTACACAAACCCTCAGCCTAAACAGTTTTTTAGGGCAACAAGTAACTTTTAAAATAACCGTAACCTTATCGGGGGTATATGGGCAAAACTTGTTTTTAGACAATATCTGCATTACCGGCACGCCGGCATGTCCGCCGCCGGCACCCACTGTTAGTCCTACACAAGCCTATATTTGTACCGGAGGCTCGGCAGTATTTACCGCCTCTGCCATTCCGTTTGGGTTTACCCAGTACAGCTACCAATGGCTATTAAATAACAACCCCATATCCGGCGCTACTGCCCAAACCTACGCCGCCACTACACCGGGAAATTACAGCGTACAATTATACAGCGCTACCTGCCCCATTGTTACCTCGCCCACTGTCGTTTTGAGCCAATATCCTACGGGCAATGTGCCTTATGCCAATAATTTTACCGGCGGCATTACATCGGGCAGCGTTACCATTATTAATCCCAATGTAGGCAGCCCCGCATGGGTATCGGGCAGTACCGCTTGTTATGGCACATCGGCACAGTTTCCTAATTTTGGCAGCAATAACATCGGGCATGAAGATTATTTGGTTTTGCCTATTATCAATTTAAGCTCTTTTGCCAATGCTTCGCTCAGTTTTGAGGTAGCCTATGCCGCATACAGTACTACCCAAACCGATGCCTTGCAAGTGCAGGTTTCTACCAATTGCGGTTTATCTTACACCACCGTTTATGATAAACAAGGCAGCGCTCTTGCCACCGCCCCGCCTACTACTGCGGTTTTTACCCCTGCCTCCTGCGCACAGTGGCGCACCGAAACCATAAACCTGAGCGCTTTTTTGGGTGCACAAACGCTAATTAGGCTGGTAAACATAAACGGCAACGGCAATAATTTATACTTAGATAACCTAAACCTAAACGCTACACTACCCTGTACCACACCCAGTACGCCTACCATAAACCCCGTCCAAGCCATTACCTGCCCCAATGTTCCGGTAGTATTTACCGCCTCTGCCATAGCGCCCGGGTTTACCCAGTACAGCTACCAATGGCTGCTAAATGGTAGTATCATAACCGGCGCTACTGCCCAAACCTACGCCGCCACTACACCGGGCAATTACAGCGTGCAATTATACAGTACAAGTTGCCCCATTATAACCTCGCTTACTGCCACATTAAACCAATACCCTACGGGCAATGTGCCTTATGCCAATAATTTTACCGGCGGCATTACATCGGGCAGCGTTACCATTATTAATCCCAATGTGGGCAGCCCCGCATGGGTATCGGGCAGTACCGCTTGTTATGGCACATCGGCACAGTTTCCTAATTTTGGCAGTAATAACATCGGGCATGAAGATTATTTGGTTTTGCCTGTTGTCAATTTAAGCTCTTTTGCCACTGCTTTGCTCAGTTTTGAGGTAGCTTATGCCGCATACAGCCCCACCCAAACCGATGCCCTGCAAGTGCAGGTTTCTACCAATTGCGGTTTATCTTTTACTACTGTTTATAACAAACAAGGCAGCGCTCTTGCCACCGCCCCACCTACTACTGCGGCTTTTACCCCTGCCTCCTGCGCACAGTGGCGCACCGAAACCATAAACCTGAGCGCTTTTTTGGGTGCACAGATACTCATAAGGTTGGTAAACATAAACGGCAATGGCAACAATTTATACATAGATAACCTAACCCTGAGCGGAACAACAGCATATAGCGGCATAAAAGCCCATGCCCGTTTATGGTTGCAGGGTGCATACAATGCTGCCAATGTAAGTATGTTTACCACCCTTGCCCAAAACAACCTGCTCCCCACCGCCCAACCCTACAACCGCCCCCCTTGGAACTATGCCGGCGCCGAACAACTTACCCAGCCCATGCCTAATGTGGTAGATTGGGTACTGCTGGAAATACTAAACGTATCTTATGACATAGTGGCGCGCCGTGCCGCCCTACTCCGAAACGATGGCTACCTTATAGACCCCGATGGCACTGAGGGCGTAGCATTTGCAGCGGGCGTAACAGATGGCAACGCTTACAGGCTTAGGGTTTTGCATCGGAACCATATTGGGGCGGTTAGCGCAGCGCTGCCTTCGCTGCCCAATACCGGCAATGCCTACCTGTTTACCCAACCCGCCAATGTGGTGGGTAATGCCGCACAACTTGCCCTAACACCCAACCTTACCTTTGCCCTTAAAACTGCCGATGCTAACCCAAACGGCGTGGTTAATTTTGCCGATGCAGGCATTTTGTTTTTGCAATGGGGTTTAACCGGTACTTATTCTGATGCCGACCTAAACTTAGACGGCAACATTAACAACCCCGATTTTGACCTGTTTCTGCAAAATGCAGGCGCTATTGGCGTATGGCAAGTGCGGTATTAGCCAATATTGTTGATTTAACGCAAGGTTGGATTTAACATGAACGCCCAATAGGAGTAAAGCCTGCCTAAAATTTCCTTATCTTACCCTAAAACCCGGCAGAAATTAGCACACGGATAACACAGATAAGGCTGATTTGCACAGATTTTTGGAAAAAAAGGCTCTATTGGGAAAATGAACGTGAGGTTGAAATCGAATTAAACGCCCGATACAGATAAAGCCTGCCTAAGATTTACATTGCCCTATTTTTAAACTGGCAACAGATTACGGTGCGCTGCACCTTTTATTAACACGGCACGCCTTTTTCTACCAAGATTTAAAGGGGCGCTGCCCCTTGTGTATTACTCCCCCCTAAAATGGGCGTTTTGGGTTTTTAAAAAGTGCAGCGCACCGTAATATATCACCCTACCTGTTTAAAATCTTGTTGCGGTAAGCCTTTGGCGCACTGATAACTCCAACCTCAAGTTGATTTAACTGTTTTTATATTTAACACATCGGGCATGGGCATTCGTTTAGATTTAGCGTGGGCAGCGGCTTTAAAACAATGCCTTTAACCCTATTTTGCCTTTAATCAACATTAAGGTTAATAAATTATTGCATATATAATTTGGGCAAGTTTTTCAATTGTTTGAAACGCTAAACCGCTTTGGAGCAAAAGCCTAATATCTTTGTGTAAGATTTTAGTACAACCCTACCCAAACAACAAGTATCATGTGTTACGCAAATAATGCGGGGCAAATTGCCCTGTTGTTGTTATTCAGTTTTTGGGGGCTTATGTTGCCCGCACAACCAACGGTAAACCTATTGACCCCCGCAAATCAGGCTCAATTTACCGCCCCTGCCACCGTAACCATAGAGGCAGCCGTATCGGCACCCCCAAACAACGGCGCCGATACCTACCTGCAAATAACCAACCCCTCCGGCGGGTGGCGAAAACTAAAATTAGGATACAGCGATAACATTTGGTATCCTGCCCAAAATGTAACGGCAGGAGGTAATACCCACCTATTAGTAACCTTTAAAGACCTAACCGGCGCAGCCCAATGGCAAAAATTAGAAATACGCCCCCAAAGCCAAACAGCTACCCCTTCGGTAAACTTTGGCGATTATATTAACTCGGCTCAAAACCTGCCCGATGGGTGGAAACAAATCAGCATACCCCTTACAGCATTTGGCGGGGTAAATTTTAGCGCCATTACCTACATAGAAATTCCGTATAGCGTAAATGCCGCTCCTTTTGAGTTGGGCATAAAAGAAATCCGTTTTACCGGTGGCAACACCCCGTTTGAATGGTTTGGTCAAAACCATTTCAACAACGCTCATGATGGGCAAACCTTAGAGGGAGGTAATCTATTGGCTGCATTGCAAACAGGCAACTCCGGCAGCAGCTACACCATTAACCACGTAGCCTTTTACCAAAACAACAACTTGCTGGGGCAAGCCAATACCGCTCCCTACTCCTACACTTGGAACAATGCGCCACAAGGCAATTATACCCTCACCGCAACAGTGGTTTATAATGATACCATGCAAAACACATCGCAAGCGGTAAATATTGCCATAACAGCAAACACAGAAAACGAAGAAGAGGAAAACCCCAATACCCCGCCCACTACTACCCCTCCTGTAACAACGCTTACTCAACCCCCAAACAATACACAGGTAATGCAAGGAAGTAGCATAACCCTGAGCGCCCAAGCCGGTTTTGCAGGCGATACTTATTTGCAAATTGACAACCCCGATTGGGGTTGGCTAAAACTGAAATTAGGTTACCACTCCAATAACCTCTGGTATCCGCAAATAAACGCACTAACCGGCGGAAATACCACTATGGAAGTAACCCTAAAAGATTTTAACAACAATGCCAACTGGAACAAACTCCAAATACGCCCGCAAGGCGTAGGCTCTAACCCGATATCAATAGCCAACTACCTTGCCAATGCTGAAAACTTGCCCGATGGCTGGAAAAAAATCAGTATTCCGATAAGCGATTTTTACAACGGAACGGCAATTTTTCAAAGCATAAGCCACATTGAAATACCATACAGTGCAAACGCCGGCACATTTAACATAGGTATCAAAGAAATAAAATTTACCGGAGGCAGCAACCCCTTCCTATGGTTTGGCGAGGGTAAAACCGATAATATGCACGATGGCAACACCGGCTGGGGCGCACTGCCCGCACAGTTAATAACCGGAGGGCTCACAACCAACGGCATTTCCAAAGTTGCCTTTTTTGCCAATGATACCCTGCTTACCGAAATTACCCAAGCCCCCTACCACGCCGAATTTGTTTTTGACCAACCCGGTAATTACACCTTAACGTCAAGAGCTTTTTACAACAATAACAACAGTTATACCGATAGCCCACCTTGTGTTTTAACCGTAACACCCCTGCCCAATATTGCCGATACCATTTCCATAAGAGTTACCTTTGATGCCCCGCCGCAAAATATACAGGTAAACAAAGCCCCGCTCAAATACAATAAAGACTTTGCCTACAGCCTTACCCTCGATGACGGACTTGCCGATGCCTACACCGTAGCCTACCCCCTATTTAACGGCGGTTCTATTGGTAATGACAACTTCAGCTATTCTTCCGATGGCTTGTACTATACAGACGGTTGCGGTCATAAAATACCCTTTAGAGCCGGCATAGCTATCAATGCCCTTAATGCAGCAGGGCAAGATGTGCATGATGGCTCCATTTCCGATTACCTAACATGGGAACAAGTAGATGAACTATACGCATCGGGTTGGGACATCTTTAACCACTCCTTATCGCATCAAGCCGGCTGGGTAAGCGCTCCCCTGCCCGATTCGGTTTATGTAAATCAGGTAGTACAAAATAACAACCATGTGCGCACCCACACAACCAACCAAATAGAAATGACCCATTTTGTAGTGCCATCGGGCGATGCCAATTACTATCAATACGCTTTTAACAACGGTATGCAGGCGGTTTACAACCAGTTTTGGTTACCCAACTTCCAATATGGATTAAATACCGATGAACCGCAACCATTAAACCAGTTTTTGCTCAACCGAAACTATATGCCCGATAACCCCAATGCTTTAATTAACCAAATTAACGCCGTTGCCGCCCAAAGCCTTAATACCGGTAATCATTATTGGTGGAACGATTTTACCCACAACTGCGGCAGCTTTACCGGTGCAGTGGGAGGCGGTTTACAGTTTGAAACCTTCCGACAGTACATAGAGCATATAGCCGATAATTATGGAGTTGCCGGCAATGACAACGCTTGGGTGGCTTCCTTACAAGAAGTATATGAGTATTTAGTGGTTAAACAAAATAGTACCGTTGGTTGGGAGCTTACCGATAACCAACTTACCATTACCCTCCTGCTTACTAATGCGCCTTCCAACCTGCGCCGCCACGCCCTTACCCTACTCATAAATGCCGACCAAAATTTTAACGCCGTAGAAATTTTACAAGGCAACAACGTATTTTATTCCTTTAACAGCAATGCCAACCAACAACAACTGGTTAATCTGGAATGGGGCAGTTTTATAAGCAGCCCCGAAATGATGAGCCAAAAAAGTACAACCCAACCCCCGCCCAATCAATCGGCTGTTTCTATAGACGGCAGGGTACGCCTTGTACCCAACCCCACCGCGCAAGATGTTTGGGTACAACTTACCCAGCCGGTAGCAGAAAATATAAATCTTACTTTGTTTAACCAACTGGGGCAGTGCGTTTTGCAACAAACCCAAACATTGCAACACAAAAATTGGTTGCTACTACCAACCGCACACCTTCCCAAAGGCATTTATTACCTCCATTCAGCCACAGCCACTCAAACGTATGATGTGGTAAAATTGGTAAAAGAGTAAGTTGAGCCGCTAATCGGGTTAAAAGTTATTGGCTAAAAAGTTGAGGGCATTGCTTCGCAGCATTTTATCGGCTATTTGTTCGGGCGTTAAACCGTACATCAGAGCCACAATTTCAGCATTATCAAACAGGTATCTTTCCTTTGTTATTGCAAGCCGGTTTTGTTGCACTCTGTAAAGAAAATCTATCACATCAAACCTTAGCTCCTGCATACGCGAAGCATCTTGATACGTATCCATAGGGTTAATAGCTCCATCAAAATCAGAGCCCAGCGCAATAATATCCCAAGCAGAAACATTGCCTATTACCTTAACAATGTGCAGCGGACTTGCCATAAAGAGCTTAATATACTCATCTTTCTGCTGCTGCGACCAGTCTATGGTTTTTTTGATAGATTTTACCGCCACTTTACCACCCAGTCGGGTATCTTCGAGCATAATGCCTATTAAGCCCTTAGATTGATGAATGAGCTTAATTTCATCGTCATAAAGGTTAAAACTCCATTGGTGCAGGTAGCTCTTTTTATTAACCTTGCTTCTATCGCGCTTAAATTGCAGTGAGTTTTTAAAAGCAGTTTCCAAATTTTCAATACCGTTTACCCCGCCGTGGCTATATAAAATGGGTATGTTGTTTTGATATTTTTCATTTAGCAGTTGATAATATTCTAATCGGCTTTTGAGGCTCATGTGTTTAATATCTATGAGTATTCTATTGCCGTTTTGGGTAGATAGTAGTTGGTCTATAACATGGTAGCCAAAGGGAGTAATGCCCACTTTTTGCCCTCTTCGCTCGTTTATCAGAGCGGCAATTAAGCCTTTGCTGGTTCGGGTTTGCCCGCAAAGCTGGTTCCAAAAATGGTTAGCTAAAGTAAGCGAAAAAATAGGATAGTTTTGTTTAAGCTCGGTTACATTTTGGGTAAGCAGTTGGTAAAATTGTTCGGGGTTTTTCTTTTCCATGCGCAGCGTATGCGGTATGCCTGTGCCTAAGGCATGTGCGCCCTCTATATTGAGCACCACTGAAATGGCATCGGGTTCGTGGGCAAGGTTTTGAGCAATATCGGCATAATTGTAAGCTACCCGATAACTGTTTTTACCATTAGGCGAATGCGTTGCGGCGCTTTTCATAAATAGGTTAAGCTCATTTTTAGCCTCTGTAAAATAGTTCACCTCATTATTTTGCAGGTCGAGAATTTTTTGGGTATTAGAGCCTGCAAAATAAGCCATAGTAGCCGCCAGTTTATACCTGTTCCACAAAAAGAGTTTGGTGTAAAATCGGTTTTGGGTAAACTCGCGCTGTATAGGACAAACCGAAGCAAAGGCAATTTTCACATCGCCTTTAACCAAGTTGTTAAAATTGCAGCACGAAACCGGCGGCACCTTTTTGTAAGCGCCCAATAGATTGGGAAACCGGTAAACACCTTGTGCGCAAGCTGTTTGCTCGCACCACAGTTCGGGCTGGGCATCGGGCAAGCCGTATGCGCGGTTGTAGGGTTTAAGCGAAATGTGCGCATGAACATCTATGTGATACAGCGTATCGGAAGTTGCCGGTTGTGCCTGCACCGTTTGAAACAACAGCACACCAAACAAGACGAACAACGAAAGGAAAATTTTTCTCATAGCAACATTCTATCTGAGTAAGTTAGTGATTAACCAATTATCAGAGAGCAGATGTTTGCTGTTAGTATGGTGGAGTGTAAAGTAAACGAGTGTAAAAGCTGTGTAGTATGCGTGTAAAATTAAAAGGCAGGATTATACATAAATCTGCCTTTTAATGGTAAATGTTATTTAGTAGCGTATTTGTTGAATACCAATAATGCTGGCATTAGGTTGGTAGTGGTTAAAATCGGCAACAGTAACTGTACGGTCTAAGTTGCAATCGGCATCAAGGTATTGGTTTATTTGCCCCGATTGGCTTTGATAGTAATTAAAATCGGCAACGCTAACCACGCCATCGGCGTTCATATCGCCTGCAAACATGGCTCTGCTGCCATCGGGTAGAGCCACTGTTTGCGAGTTGCCCAACATAGTGTAAGTTATACCGGCAGAGAAATCGTAGGGATTTAAGTTTGGCAACGGCACTGCTACCGAGCTCATAATGGCAAGGTGGTTTCGGTGGCGCACCACTATATAGTAACTGTTATTGGGCTGAATACCAAAAAATCTTACCCCATCTTTACCCTTATCTGTTACTACGCCGGTGTTCATGAGCAAAGCAGCTTTTTGGGCTACTATTTGGTTCATATCAGTAGCGCTGCGCAGTTCTACCAGCACCCAATCAACGGCATTGGCGGGTATTTCATCGGCACAGTCATTGCCTGCATAGTTCCAGGGTGCTTCACTGTATGGGTTAGTGGTAGGTATGAGGTTATTTTGCTGCAAGGCAGTGGTCATTAACCCATTGCTTTGCATAGCCCCCTGCAACAGTACGCGTATTTTAGCTTTAACCGGCTCATACGGAGCGTTTTTAATACCAATACAGATATTACCATAGTTATAGCCAAAGGGCGTACTTGCCGATGCCACCTGTATAAAATACTGTTGTCCGGGAGTAAGGTTAGTAACCAACAGTGGGTCGCCACAGCGTGAGGGGTTAGAAAAGCACTGTAACTCAGTAAGTGAGCCGCAAACTCCTGCAAAAACAGAAACTACATGCACAAAATCGGCATCGGTGGTTAGGTAAATTTTGCCCGATGCCGGAGCGGTAAACTTAAACCAAATAGCCGCATCGGGATTTACATTGCAGTTAGTGGTAACACCATTTAGCACTACGTTTTCTAAGGTTTTAAGCACCTGCGCTCCTGCAACCGGTGTGGTAATAGCCGTACTGTATTGCCCCGATTGGTTGGCTCCATAAGCGCTGGTAACTACATAATAAGTAATACCGGCAGTTAGGTTTACCGTTACCTGCGATTGGGTTATGCCGTTAAAATCATCGTTTCCGGCAACATAAGTGGCGCAGGGGTTATTGGGGTCAAAACTATTGGCATAAACGTGCAAATAGCCGTCCATTTGCGGGTAGCTGTTGGTAATGGTATAGCTGCCGTTGGCGGTTACGGTAAAGGTAAACACATCATAACGAACATACACACTGCTCACCGTACAAGAAGCGCCCTGATTGGGGCGATTGTAAAAATTGGTACTGCCCGATGTAGTAGCGGTGTATCCGGTAAAAGGTACGGTTAAATTAGTAGGCGGACCGGTAATGGTAGCGCCCTGATTAGAGGCGGCCACACAAGCCCCGTCAACAGGAATGGTAAGCGCACCGCTGCAAAGGTCGTTTGCCGGCGGAGTAGGCGGAGTAGTAATAGCCATACACACATTACCCTCAACAGTGGCAAAATAACCGGTTATTTGTATGCGGTAGGTTTGACCGGGAGTTAAACCATTTACCACTAAGGAGTGCCCCAAATCAGTGGCAGAAACTTCGGTTAAAGCGCCGCAGTTTCCGCTGTAAACGGTAATTACATCGGCAAAATCAGCGCCTGAGTTAATCACTACCTTCCCACCGGCAGGGGCGGTAAACCGGTACCAGATAGATGCGCGTGAACGGTTGTTGAGGCTGGGTAAGGGTTCGCCGGTTTCAAAAGTAGCGTTTCGGTTATTGCCCGATACACAGTTGCCGTTGAGCGAAAGTTGCACAGCGCCACTACAATTATCATTAGCAGGCGCCGGCGGGGCAGCGCCACCCGATGTAACACTGATACAAGTATTGCCCATAGTTGCTCCAAAAGAGCCCACCCTGCCACTCACCCTTACTAAGTAAGTTTGTCCGGCGGTAAGCCCGGTAAGGCGGAGGCGCTCACCGGTAAAGCCAAATTCATCGCGGTTGGTACAGGCAATAGGGGTGAGGGCATTACAATTGCCCGAAAAAACGGTAATAACCTCATTAAAATCTGATGCGCTGTTTATGGCAGCCGCCCCGCCGGCAGGAGCCACAAAACTAAACCAAATACCGGCACGTGTACTGTCCACACAAGCAGCAGCCGGACCCTCAAAAATAGCGTTCACGTTAGTAGCTTGCACACAAGGTCCGTTTACGGTTACGGGTATGGCAGAGGTACAAAGGTCGTTTATCTGCCCCCAGCCGCTCACCTTCACGTTGTCTATACCCACCATCCAAGCCCATGTGCCGGCATCGCCATACACAAAAGCAAGTCGCAAATCGGTAGTACGATAAGCCGAAAGATCAAGGTTTACATGCCCAAAATTATTGTAATTATAGCCTTCAAAATTGTCGCCCACAAAGGTTCGCAAGGGCACCACCTGCCCGTTATACAAAACACCTATCACAAAAAACGAGCCTTGGTAAGCTCTAAACTGCACGTCCACATCTAAAACAATATTGGCATAAATGGTGGCATCAATAATAGGAGATAGCAGCGCAACGGTAGAAGGGGCAGCATCTTGCCCAATGGCATCATCGTTAAAATAAGCCATACAGGTGCCATTCAAATTATAGGGCCACACCACATCATTGCCAAAACTCCAACCAAAATCGCCGGCATCTATGTAGTTAATCCAGCCGGCAGGCAAGGCACAATCATCAAAATCTTCCATAAGCATGGCTTGGCTCACCTTAAAATTATCAAAGGCAGCCCACCAGTTCCATGCACCACCATCGTTATACTCAAAACGCACCCGCATAGCATTACCGGCATGAGCAGATATATCAATTTTAGCAGGTAAATACTGGTCAAAATTTGTGCCCGAGTAATTCTGTCCTTGATATACCGCCACCTGCACCCAGTTGGTAGAGCCATTTTGCGAAACCAATATCTTAAAAGCATCAGATCCGTTCCAGTTTCGGAAATGCACATCTACCTCTAACAACAAAATAGAACCGGCCGGTCCTGTTCCGTCAAAAGCGGGCGAGGTTACTTGTGCGGTCCAGGGGGCAGTATTGTTGCCACTGGCATCATCGTCAAAATAAACCATACAAGTACCATCTATGCTTGCTCCGTTTGAGTTAGTATTATCCGGAATACCTACCCCCCAAACAGCGCCACTAAATCCGGTAAGGTTAGTCGTCCAGCCGGCAGGAAATTCACAGTCGTTAAAATTTTCTTCAATTATAACAGGGGCTTGCAGCGTTTGTTGGGCAGCCACATTGGGCACAAATGCAAACCACAGGGTAATAACTGCCAAAAGCAGCGCCGTAGGGTAAAATTTACTAAACATCATAGCTTAGTTTTTGAAAGAGTGGAATGGAAAAATTGAACGTTTTGTGCTGTAAGGTATGGGCAATCCTACTTTTTAAAAACATGCCTTCCCATACCTGCACACAGGGTTTTGATATTGGGAGTAAATGTACCTACTTATTGCCACTTTTTTATGCAAGGTTAGCTAAAAAAAAAATGCCGAAATGGTAAATAAATTTGCACAAAAAAAAGAACTTTACACAACATTTCCCAATTTTGTGTTTCTTTTTTTAAATCACCGCATAAAAGAATAACTTCGGGCTAAAAAAGCAGGTCATTTAGCGACCTCCATTCTTAGTGCCCGCAGTTCAGACAACATAAAAATTATCTACCTATGAGTTGTGCTACCGGTTCTATTAACCCCTTCGTTCCATCGGCAAATATGCCTTGGAACCGCCGAAGAGTTGCCCATTTATACCGCCGAATGGGGTTTGGAGCAACCAATCAGCAAATAACCGCAGGGTTGGCTATGTCACCTACTGCTTTGGTTGACCAAATAATTGACCAATCCATAGCGCTACCCCTGCCCCCGCCACCCGTTTGGTATGACTGGACCCGGTTTCCGATAGACGATTATACCGACTACGGAGACGATTCCTACCAGCACCGTATGCAATGGACAAGGCTTTGGTTTACCGATATGATAACCAAAGGTTTCAGAGAAAAAATGGCGTTGTTTTGGCACAATCATTTTGTTACAGGGTGGGACAGCTACACCTGTTCGGCTTACCTTTATCAGTATCATAAAATCTTACAGCAGTATGCCTTGGGTAGTTTCAGAGATTTTGCTCATAATATAGGTATAACCCCCGCCATGCTGCTATACCTGAACGGCAACCAAAACGAAGCCGGCAGCCTAAATGAAAACTATGCCCGCGAACTGATGGAGCTGTTTACCATGGGGCAAAACAACGGCTACACCGAAGACGATATTTACGAAATGGCGCGCGCACTTAGCGGCTGGAAAGTGCCTTACAGCAACGCCATTTACGCCTACACCTGTGCCGATGCCTATTTTGACCCAACCAAGTTTGACAACGGACAAAAAACCATTTTTGGGCAAACCGGTAACTGGCGAAACGACCTCAACCCCACAAACCCCGATAACGTGGTAAACCTTATTCTTACACATCGGGCAAACCAAACGGCTACCTATATCTGCACCAAACTTTACAAGTTCTTTATTGCCCCTGACTCTGACCCTACTATTATTGCCGCCTTAGCGCAAACGTTTATAAACAACAACTTCCAAATAGCTCCTGTAATGCGGCAGTTGTTTAAAAGCGAACACTTTTTTGACGAAGCCAACATAGGACACCTTATTAAAAGCCCGATTGAGCTTAATGTAGGGTTGCACCATAGCCTACAAATACCTTATGACAACGGACGACTTGATGGCATCTACTACGATAGCGCCGATATGGCACAACGCCTTTTTGAACCGGTAAATGTAGCAGGCTGGCCCGGGCATCGCACATGGATTAACGAAAATAACCTTACCCGCCGCTGGGATGTGAGCTCATACTATGTTTATTATGTAAACTCCGCTACACTTAGTAACTGGGTACAATTGGCAAAAGACCTTACAGGCAACTCTAACAACCCTGCCACCATTGCCGCAGCAATTGCCGATTTTATGTTGCCTCGAGGTTTAGAAACACCCGATGAATATGCCATTGCAACAGACGTATTCAAAGGCGCTATTCCCGATAACTACTTTGACGACGGCTCATGGAACTTAGATTGGAACGAAGCCCAAGACCAAGTGCGCAACCTACTGCTTTACCTCATTAAATTGCCTGCTTTTCAGTTAAACTAACTGCTGCTGCTACACCCACTTTTTTTAACCACCACAATTCCACAATTTGCTTATGTGCGAACTTCACAATAATAACCCCATAGAAGAACAACCGGAAAACCAAAACCGAATAGGCAGCAGCCTTCATGATGGCAAAGAACACAGCGCAGACCACGCCAAGTGGAGCCGCCGGAATTTTTTGCTCACTACCGGCTTGTTTACCGCCGGAAATGCTTTCATGTTGGGCAATTCTAAGCTCCAGTCTTTGGCAGCTTCGCCCATGTTTGCCGCCTTAGATGCCGCTCAAAACGACCGCATATTGGTAATCATAAACCTAAGCGGCGGCAACGACGGGTTAAATACCATTATTCCCCGATTCAATAGTACTTATTACAACCTCCGCCCCAGCATTGCTGTTCAAGAGTCGCAATTGTTTCCGCTCAGCCCTGAGTTTGGTATGCCCAATACTATGCTCAGCCTAAACCCGCTTTTTCAAGAAGGTAAAATGGCAGCAATACACAGTGTGGCGTATCCGGCACAAGATTACTCCCACTTTCGCAGTACCGACATTTGGAAATCGGGTAGCGATTCTGACCAATACCTCAATACCGGCTGGATAGGCAGATTCCTTACCCAAGAATTTCCGGCTTATGCCACCACGCCGGCTAACTACCCGGTGGGGCTACAGGTGGGCTACCAGTCAAGCTTGCTTTTTGCCGGCGGTGATGCCCAAATGGGGCTTACCATTAACAACCTTACCGAGTTTTACCAAATAGCCCAAAACGGTCAGATTTTTAACACCGATATTAATACCGATTGCTCATACGGGCAAGAGCTGTTGTTTATGCGCCAAACTGCCAACAATACCGTAAGGTATGCCCAATCTATAAAAGATGCCTACGATAATGCCGCTTTTGGTGGCGCTTACCCCAGTAATTATTTAGCTAATCAACTTGCTTTGGTTGCCCGCCTAATTAAAGGTAGATTGGGTACACGCGTGTATATGGTTGAAATTGGCGGTTTTGATACCCATGCCAACCAAAATGCCTATCACCCCGGTCTTATGAACCAATTAGCTACGGCGGTAAAAGCATTTTGCGATGATTTAACCCAAGCCAACCGCCTGCAAGATGTGCTTACCATGACTTTTTCGGAGTTTGGGCGCACATCGGGCGAAAACGGCTCTTTTGGTACCGACCATGGGCAAGCTGCCCCCCTACTTTTATTTGGCGGCAATACTATTGGCGGTTTAAAAGGCAGTTTTGGCACTATTTCACCGGTAAGCTATTATGACCAAGCCTTTACCACCGATTTCCGTTCTGTTTACTACACCATTCTCAAAGACTGGTTTTGCCTGCAACCCTACGTGGCAAATGCTATTATGGGCAGAGAATTTACTACCATACCCAATTTACTGCCCGAATGTACGCCCAGTTTAGGGTCTAATGATTATGCCGTATTGCTGGGGCATAACCCCTCCCCTACCCAGTTGGGCACTATCCTCATTAAATACGCCATTTTAACCGCCGGGCAGGTGCGCCTGCAAATCCTTAATACCGCCGGGCAAGTAAGAACAACCTTAGTAAACGAGCAACTTGCTCCCAACAGTTACACCCATGCTTTCTCGCCGGCACAATACAACCTGCCATCGGGTGAGTATATTTACCGCCTCGAAACCGGGGGTAAAGCCTACAGCCGCAAATTCAGAATTACCAACTAAGCTAACAGTATTTACTGCCCTCTTTTGTCTTAGTTTTTGATTATTAGAAATTTTTTTCCAAAAAACTTGCAATAATCTGCAAAATAGCTGTATCTTTGCATCGCTTTTGAAAAAGCCGGTTTGGTGCGGTAGCTCAGATGGTAGAGCAATGGACTGAAAATCCATGTGTCGGCGGTTCGATCCCGCCCCACACCACGCAAAAACCCACGTAACAGTTGTTGCGTGGGTTTTTTGTTTTTACTAAACTTCTGCCATTTAGGGCAACTTATACGCTACTAATTTATTAATTCCACCGGCAACCAGTATATTGGAGTCATTATCAATTAAATCGGTTACTATAAAAGGGGTAGTAGCCAATAAAGGAAAATTTGGGTGTTTATTGCCTTTTTTGTCAATCAGATATATTTGATTAGACCCTGCACAATAAACCCCCACTTGCTTATTTGGTTTGCCAAATAACTGCACCGGAAAAATGCGTGTTGGCTTATTACCATCGGGAAAAACAAACTCAAAAACTTTGGTTTTATCGGAATAAACATACACTTTGTTGTTAGACAAGAACACAAATTCCTCGTTAGCGGTGGCAGGATTGATATTAGCGGTAAAGAAATCGGCGGTGGGGCTTATGTGTACCACTTCATAAGCAGTTTTATTGCCATCGAGGTTAAAAATGTGGGTTATGCTGTTTTTAGTAGTAGCAATAATGTGGGGCTTGCCATTTCGGAGGTCTATTTGGGGCGGGGCAATGAGGGGGCTGCCACATACCAATTTTCTAATCAAACTTCCATCGGGTGCAAGCAAGTAAATAGTGCCTTCGGTATTGGTGGCAACTAAATACGTTTCTTTCTCAAAAGAAAAATAGCGCAGTTCAAAAGCCATATTTGCTAAGTATTGTCGAGGGCTCCAGCCTAAGAGTGGTCGTCCGCTGTAATGATAGCCATAAATGTTTTTATTGCTGCATGGTATAAAAAAATGATAATTTTTATCTCCCTCCACATCCATTAGGGTAAGCCCGTGTGTGGCAGAAGCGCTGAGTTTAATAGGGAAACTTTGTACGTCTTCACCCTTGCGGTCAATTAGGTAAATATGACTTTGGGTATTAAAAAGGTAGTACAGCTCGCCATTGCTGTACATATCTATTTGTTTAACCTTGCCCAAAACCGGTTCGTTTAATGCGCGTTTCCATAAAATGCGTCCATTTTTGCTAATCAAATACAGATTATTTTTTTCATCGCTAACAATCAATTCCTTTTCGCCGGTTAGGTGGTTTAGGGTTACTTGCGGTATGCCATAGGGTGCATGGTCAAGCTCTACATTCCACAGTAGGGTAGCCGGTGCATTTGCCTCCGTTGCTTGTGCATTGCTTTGTCCATTTTGGTAGTGAATGGCAATACCGGTAGTCATAGAAGAGCTGCCCTGCCCCTGCCCAAATTGCATTACAAAAGGTGAGAAGCGCTTGTAATACATATTATTCTTAAGATAATTGTTTAAAAAAACAGGAGAGGCAGTAGCTTTTACCAGCGGGTCGAACCGATTGGGGAGCAGGTAAACAAATGAATAACTATCGGAATTAATTTGAGTTGTAAATCGGGTAAACGAGCTGTTTTTTTGCAATACTTGTCCGGCCACCTGGTTTTCTATCAGCACTTGCAGTTGTTCTTTGTTGGCAGCAAACAACACATACTGCTTCAGTTGGGTATAGTAAGCATCTTTAAAGGGAGCTGCTGCTGCCTGCCCTATCAGGTTGCTTAGCAGTGTAGCGGCATTGACCGGGCTCAGGGTATAACCTTTGTAAATTTCCGTCTTACTATTGGGGGCATGGTATTGTTGTAGGGTATGAACTGCCGCAGCCGAATCTGCACAAGCAATGGCTACAAAAGACACATCAGATAACGAGGCGGAAGAGGGTTCTGCATAACCAAGGGCAAACTCCTGCCCAGCCCAGCCCCAATCGCTGCCCAAAGAAAGGAACTGCTTGTTTCGGCTTTTTACTAACTTACCTATGTTATTTACCCTGTTATACCAGAGCAATGCTGTATTGTAGGGTAATATATTCCCGATGTTGGGTGTTGCCGGAGAGCCGTGCGCTACAATATGCTGCAACAGTGTGTTGTCTTGCAATTGGGTTTTACCCTGTATCTGTATCCCATCGGGCTGAACTGAAACCTGATAACTGCCATCTTCAAAAGAATTGGCAATAAACCGCAGCAGGTTTTGCTTTTTGCCGGCATGAATAAACATGGGCTCTAACAGAGAAAAATTAGCGTATCTCACATACAGATTAAAACTATTTAGCTTAGTGTGATTGACAGATGAAAAACGCGTAAAATAACCCGAAAAAAACCGATGATTTTGTGTAATGGCTTCATCTACCAACAGCGGATTAACGGCAGCCATTACCACCTTACCCTCTTGGGCTATGGTAAAGGGTTGGGATAAGCCGGGCAACTGAATTTCGTAAACTGTAGTACCTTTTAATATGCGTTCTTGCGAAACAAAACCAGCCCCGTTTAGACTGTCTATGATATTCTCAAGGGGTTGTTTAAGGGCATTGGGGCTAAATAAAAACACAATATCATAATCATCTGCTTTAGCTGCATGTAATGATGCCAGTAAAGACGAAGAATGTTGCTTGGCAGGCAGCCAAAACAGCGAGTCGAGCAATTGAAAACCCGATGCAGTTTTCCTCACAATATCAAACTGATGCAAATCGTGATAAACAGGTAATTTATACATGTTATTGATTAGGGTGCGTGCATCGTTCATTTCTATTACCATAATACCACTGTTGGGTATGGCTTTAAATAGCAGTTTGCGCTCATCGGCTTTAAATATAAAGTACCAGGCAGCAGCAATGGTTACAAGAATGGCAGCTCCTAAAATTTTTTGGTTCATTGTTAAGTATTTACTACATTTGCGCAATGTAAGCAAATGGGTTTTAAGGGTTTGTTGTGTTCATTTTTTGTCTAACAAAGCAAAAAACGTTAATTGCGGGCAAATATAGTATAAATAGTAACTGATTAAACGCTTTCTTTCATGCAAAAGCAATTTTTATTAGCAGGGGCAATTTTTGGGGCGGTTGCCGTAGTGCTTGGTGCATTTGGTGCACACGGGCTAAAAGCCAAAATAACTCCCGACCAACTTCAAGTATTTGAAACCGGCGTTAAGTACCTTTTTTACCATGCTATAGCGCTGTTGGCTACGGGCTTTTTATATCAGAAACTGCCTCATACCACTACCCTTTATGCAGGTTATGCTTTTATAGGGGGTATTGTGCTTTTTTCGGGGTCATTGTTTTTGCTCTCCAATAAAGATTGGTTAGGTATAGCCGGCTGGCGGTGGTTAGGACCCATTACACCTTTGGGCGGAGTGATGTTTATAACTGGCTGGCTAATGCTGGCGTACAGTATTTGGAAAAACGGGTAATGTTTTGCCCTATGTGTTAGTTATTAGCCCCCCCTGCTACCGCACAAAAATGCGTTTAACGGCTGTATTTTGCTCTGTTTGTACCGCAACAAAGTAAATACCCGATGACAGTTTGCTTATATCCAATACAAGGAAACCCGTAAACTGCTCTTGCATTACAATTTGCCCGAGCATATTTACCAATTGTAAGGTGGCGTTTTGCTGTGGAAGGGTGCTTAAAATGGTAACAGCATGGCTGGCAGGATTAGGATAAAGACGATAGTAACGGTCAAATATTACTTCTTCTATGTCTGTGCAATCTTCTATCACTACATCTAAACTTGCTGTACCAATGCAAGAGGCTGTTTGAGCTGCGGCGGGCTGCGTTAAAAAACCGAAGAACAGTCCTACTAAAAATACAAATGTTAGTTTAACGGCATTTTTCATGGCAATGTGATTAAGAGGGAGGTAAAAGGGTTAATACCTAATTTGCGGCACACCTATACGGCTTGCATTAGGAAAATAAAGGTTAAAGTCAGCAATAGTAACATTTCGGTCAAAATTGAGGTCGCTGTCAATGTATTGGTTTATGGCAGAAAGGTGGGTTATGTAGTCATTAAAATCAGCAACAGATATTACGCCGTCGCTGTTGTTGTCGCCGGCTATCAATCCGTACAAAGTAGTACTGAGCGGGGTCAGTTGTGTTAAACCGCCCAATACATTGGTAGGACTGTTAAAATCATGTAAGGTTTCATTGGGCAACATAATTGCACCTGAACTCATCAGGGCTAAATGATTTCTGTGGCGAACAGCTAAACGGTAGGAGGCACCGGGAACTATATTTTCAAAATATACGCCGTTTATACTGGGTGTGGTTACATATCGGGCATCTACTATGCTGCCATCGGCAAGTAACAGGGCGGCTTTGGTTTCTATGAGTGTGCTGCCATCGGGCGAGTAAACTTGCAAGAGTATCCAGTCTATCATATTGGGGTGAACTGCCGGAATAGATTCTTGACCACTGTAATTCCATGGTTGCCTGTTAAAGGGTTGTTGCATGGGTATTATGGCTTTAAAACCGTTGCTTACCTGCATCAAACCTGCGGCAGCATTATAAGATCCTTGCAGTATGGCACGCGCTTTTACTTTATGGCCCAAATTGGGGGTGGTAACCACAAACTGCCCCATCATGCCTTCGTCTTCATGTGTGAGCATGTGGCAATGGTACATGTATGGCAAGGTATCGTTAAAAAACGTTTCAAATTTGGCAATAAACCGCACGGTAGTGTTGCCTGCCGGCACTAAAATTACATCTTTTCTGCCGGCTAAGTTTGCCGGAGGCGGAGCGCCGTTTATGTCTAATACATAAAAACTGGTGTTGTGAATATGAAACGGATGCGATATGGGCGATTGGTTGCGCAGCTCCCAAATTTCAATGTTATTGTATGGCACATAGTAGTTAATCATCATCATATCAAACGGCATCATGTTTATGACAAAAGGCCCGTTTATAGCGCCGGGTCCCATGTTTTGAGGCATAAAAACTAAATTGCGCGTTTGGTTAGCTTGAATGGGCAGCCATGGATTATGGACTACAAGGGAGGTGGGTAAGGTAGTTACCGGATTTAAGGTAGGGTTGCCTACATTAATTTGGAGTATGTTAAAATTTGCGCCGTTTAGCGGATTTAGGTTGTAGTTGGGAATGGTTTGTCCCATGCCCATACCGGGTTGTGCAGCGCCATAAATGGCATTGGGGAGTTCAGCGCCATAGTTCATCAGAAAAATTATTTGCCCGATGTTGCCACTGAGGTCGGCGAGTATTTCGGCTCGCTCGCCGGGCGACAGGCGCAGTCGGGTAAGAGGCAGGGCATCGGAGAGCAACCCGCCATCGGAACCAATTTGGTAAAAGGTGGCGTTATTGGAAAAGCCAAAATTGTAGGTTCGTTCAGAAGAACCGTTTAGCACTCTGAAACGCACTATTTGCCCGGGTGCATTTAGGTAGGGTTTTGGTGTGCCGTTTACCATAAGCGCTGTATCAAGGGCAGAGGTAGTAGTTACAATCTGATTGTTGGCATCAAATGCCTTAGTTTGTATTACCAGCGGAAAATCGTCTATGCCATAACGGCGGGGCAGAGTGAGGGCAGCCTCTTGTTCATCTCTAACAATAATGAGCCCGGCAATACCTTTTAGTACATGCTCGTTGGTTTTCATGTGCAGGTGCGGGTGATACCAGTAAGTAGAAGCCCAATCCATTACCGGAAAAGAAGGACTCCATGTAGTGCCTGCCGGAATGACCACGTGCGGACCTCCATCGTTTTCGGGCGCTACATGCAAGCCATGCCAGTGGAGGGTTGTATTTTCGGGTAGCTGATTGTTTACGTTAATGGTAACGTATTGATGTTTATTTAAAATGAGTGTAGGTCCGAGCAGGTTGCCATTTGCGCCCATGGTAGCGGTGGGGATTCCCGGATAAAAATTAACGCTGCCGGTTTGCAGGGTAAGGTTAATGTTTGTTCCACTTAATGTATCGGGAATAAACAATGGGTTTTGTGCTGCCAACAGATAAGGCAGTAAACCAAATAGTAACAAACACTTTTTTAACATAAAACAGCGTTGGGCAAACGTAAAAATTAATACCGAATTTGGGATACCCCAATAACGCCGGAATTGGGTTGGTAGAGGTTAAAGTCGGCGGTGGTAACTGCTCCACTGAGGTTAAAGTCACCATCGGTATATTGGTTTAAGGGTGGGGCGGTAAAGTAGCCATTAAAATCTTGCAAAGAAAAAACGCCATCGGAGTTAAAATCGCCGGCAAATAGGGCATTAGCTCCGCCGGATAAATTAGCAAGTTGAGCAGCGCCGCCTAATACGTTGGCGGGTGCAGAAAAACTAAAGCTGGTATTATTGGGGAGCACTATGTCAGCAGAACTCATTGCGGCAAGGTGATTGCGGTGGCGTACTACAAGGCGATAGTTTCCGTTGGCGGTGATGTTGGTAAAATAAACACCTTCTATGGTATTGTTGGTGGCGTATGCAATATCTACTATATTGCCATTATTGAGCAACAGGGCGGCTTTTGTTTCAATAAGGCTTGTACCGGCGGCATTGTAAACCTGTAGTAGCACCCAATCTATCATATTGGCGGGTTTGGTGGTAATGCTTTCGGTACCGGCATAGTTCCATGGCACTCTGTTGTAGGGTTGTGTAAGAGGAATGAGGTTAAAAAAGGTTGTACCCACCTGCATTTGTCCGGTGGTTGGGTTAGCACAGCCTTGCAGGCGCACATTTGCTTTTACCAATTCACCCACTACACAGGTATTTATGGTTACATTTAAGGTGGCGGTGCCAATACAACTTGCCTGAGCAAGCGCTTTATGAGGACTCCATGCCAAAGAAATCAAACAAAGGGCTAAGAGGGTAATTACCTTTTTCATAATAAGAGATTTTAACCAACGGTTTAAGATAGGTAGATGTTAAAGTGCGTAGCGGCTGGGGTTTTTGACCACAAAGTAAGCGTTTTTATTCCAACTACAAAAACAAAATAGACAGCAAAAAGCGCTAATTAGGGTAATTGGAGCAAAAATAAACAATCGGGCAACAATTTTAAGCCAATGTTTGGCAAAGTTACGTTTTTTTTAAGAACAAGGGATTTGCGGGGTTGGCTTGGTTTTATTTGTTTGTGTATTGAAGAGGTATGAAAAAGAGATAAGCCGGTTTATATTGGCTAAATTACCCAATATAAACCGGCTTATCAAGTAAAAAAACAGGATTACTCTAAGTGTATTCTGTTAACTAAGTTTTCTATGATGTATTCTTCTATGTTGGTGTGGAGCAGTTCTTCTTTTTCCTGAAGTTCATGGAATATCCACATCATGATAATGCTAAGCAGAAGAGCCACTAATGTAGTATCAAAGGCAAGGTACATGGAGTTGGTTATATTAGCCAAACCTTCGGGGGTGTCGGCTTGGTGTGCAAACCCAAGGGCTTGTGCAATACCCAAAATAGTGCCTATAAATCCGAGTGAAGGGATTGCCCATGCAATGTAGCGAATGATTGATTGTTTGCTTTCGGCACGGGCATAGTTAATTTTTACCTGCGAACTTACCACACTTAAAACATCGGAAACCGATTTATCTGCTCTGAATTTGGTAGCGGCTTTTTTAATTATATCTACCATAAGGTATTTATGTTGTTTTTCAAAATCAATCATTTTTATTTTAAGCTCATTCAAGTCATCGGGCGATAATACCCATTGCTCTTGTTCGGGCAATAAGTGAAGGTGTAAGCTTCCGTCTTCGTATTTAACCTGTCTAAGCAGTTGCTGCATTTCAAAAAACCCCCAAAAAAAAGCAATATAGGTAATGTATTGCACAATACCGACAGGCATCTGTCCACCAAAAATTTGAAAAACTCTTTGAAGGGTAGGCTGCCCGATGAAGTTATAGCCTGCAATCATAACGGCAATTAAAATTGTAGCTGCCACAAGTCCGAAGAGAAAATTTTTTAAACGTTGCTGGTTCATATTTTACAAGATTGGGAATTTGAGAGTAACCGTGTTTACAGATGGAGAGGTGTTAAACAGATTGGGTACAAAGATAGGGCTGTTTACTTTTTTAGTATAGCAACTGTGTTGGTAAATTCGGTATTAAGTACACTATTGGCTGCAGAGTAGTGGTCATCAGAAACATCGGTGCTTTTAAATACCATTTTAGTGGTGCCTACCTGCACAGTATCTGCATCGCGCAAAAACACCGAAGAGTCTTTTGGTAACCGGTCTGTGATACCGTTTATGTAGGTACCATTTGTACTGGGGTGCCCCCCCCGCAGGCTTCCGTCATCGGCAAGGCGGTAGCTGAAGCGGTGCAAAAAGTCTTTGTTTATGTAAATAAGAGCATGAATTCGGCTAACATATTCATCGTCTTCCACCCTTATGTCCACATGGTGTGGTCCGTCGGGTCGTCCTATTACATTTTTACCTTCAAACAGTTCATAGGTTACGGGCAGTTTACCTTCGGTATGTACTACTAACCAGCCGGCAACTATTTTTCCGCTTTTTTCGGGGTTTTTATTTTCTTTAATGATAACCTGTCCGGTTACACTTTTTTCTATTTTTTCATCGGGTTTTAATTTCTCTAAAATAGTTTTTATATCAATTTGTTCTTGTTGTACTCTAAAAACGTCGTTGATAGAACGTTCGGGGGTTTCTTCTACTTGTTTTATATTTTCTATAACGACCTCTTCTTCGGGTTGTTTTTCGGGTTGTTCAAGGTATTTGTTTAGGGGATAATTACAAAACTTGCACCGATATTTTGGGGCTACTACAGGGGTTACTTTTTTGCAGTTGTAGCACTGAATTTTTGCCATTGTTAATTGAAGTTTTTTCGTGTTTCGGATTAATGGGGAGTAAAGGTAAGCAGATAATTTATTTTGCCCTACTTTTGAGCAAAAGTAATACAAAAGCGGCAAAGAAGCTGCTTATTATAAAGTATAGACCGTTTTTTTAAAGAGGAATTCCACAGGAATTAGGATAACGCATGAGGGTGCTGCCATATTATTAAGCAGGGGGTAGTACAGTTTGGGCAGGGCTAAAACAAGGCAAGGTGCGGGAGAGTATATTTAAGATACTTCCTCTGGCTGTTCGGGCAGGTTTTGCTGCACAAGTTCAAAACGGTTGGCTAAGGGTAGTTCTACAAAAAAGGTAGTTGAAATGCCTTCTTCTGAGGTGAAGTACAATTTACCATTAAAAGATTGGATAATTTGTCGGCTCATAGCCAAGCCTATGCCACTACCTTTGGGCTTAGTGGTAAAACTTGCCTGAAAAATTTTGGTCTGAATTTCTTGGGGAATACCATGCCCGTTGTCTGTAATAGACACCAAAACCTGATTGTTTTGCAGGGTTGCTTCCACCAAAATCAAGCCGTTTGGTTCATCAACTAAGGCTTCTGCGGCATTTTTAAGCAGGTTATTAAATACTCTGACAGTTTGGTTTTTATCGGCTAATACTAAACAGGGTGTAGTGGGCATATTAACCTCTAATTGATAGTTAACTTTATTGCCTTGGGCAAACAGCAATGCTTCATTTTGTATTAGTTTTAAAAGGTCAAAGTATTCCAGACGCGCTTTGGGCATTTCATTAAATTCTTTGAAATTAGAAATGATACCTTCTAATACTTCAATTTGTTCCAGCACCACTTCGGTTGATTTCCCGATGTGATATTTGAGTTGGGGGTGGTCATCTTTCAGGGCTGTTTGGAGGAGCTCCATTCTGGTTTTAATGGGGGTAAGTGGGTTAAGAAGTTCATGAATAACCTGCCGGGCAATTTGTTTCCAGGCGCTTTGCCGTTCCGATTCGGCAAGAATTTGTGCACTTTTTTCTAATTCCTCTATTGCTTGGTTGTATTGGTTAATCAGTACCCCTATTTCGTCGTTGTGCTGCCATTGAATGCGTTCATTTTTTTGGCCTAATTTGATATTTTTTAATTTGCCGCCTATTAGTTTAAGGGGTTCTATTATTTTTTGAGAAAGATAGTAAGCCCAGAGGGTTCCAGCAATGAATAGAAATAGATAGAGATAGCTGTTGGCAAGCAGAAAATCGGAAAATTCTCGGGCAAAATCACGCTGTCGGGCATAATAGGGCAAATTAAGAAATGCTTTAATTTCTCGGCTTGTTTCGTCTTTTATGGGTATATAAGCCGCCAGATAGCTAAGCTTGCCAATAGATTCTGTATGTATAAACTGGTTTTGCTTTTCAATGGTTAGCTTGGTTAGGGCTATGGGGTTAATTTTGCGTGATTTCAGTTCCTTTTCAAAAACTTCGGGCGAAGAAGATGCGATATTATCGCCGCTTAAATCATATATATTTATATCTATGTCAAAAGTTTTGGCTACCTTGTTCAAAATGGAGTTTAGCTCAAGGGTATCTGTTAGTATATTGAATTTACTGCTGTAAATATCGGATTCATAATTATAATAATCTACATATAAAGTGTCTAAAAAATTACCTGTTCTGTTAAAAACCGGCGATTCATTAGCCAACTGTTCGCGCAGATGCAGCTCATTGCTTCTTTGGTCTATCATGGCGTTTAGGGCACTAAGTACTTCTTTTTGTTTATTGAGCAAATTTTCGGTATATCGGGTGGCAGAGTTTTGGTAGTAAATATAGGTAGGCAGGGCAATAAGAGGAATCATGGTTATAAATAAAACTGCCATCATACCGGTGCTGATACGGCCTTCCAAATTGCCGTAAATAAATTGTTTGAGAGGATTGTTGCCTTTACCAAATGCTGCACTTATGTTAAATAATCCTTTAAGTAAGAGCGTAAAAATAGCAAGGGCAAATATGAAGGTAAACAGCCCGATGAAGTCAGTAAAGTTAGTATTAGGTGCTGAAACCACAATAGTTTTTGGCGGCAACACTTTAATGGTTCTCAATGAATCTGAATTAGAGTAAGAGGGCATCCAAAGTAACAGGTGCGAAAATCCTTTATAGTTTTCCAAATGGCTTGGAAGGTCAGCGTTTTCAGGCAGATTAGCATAATTTTGTAAAGCAGTTGTATTGCTATTCTGTTTTTTACTCAAACCGGAAGATGTAGAAGGTGGTAGGAGGTAGTTTGGTTGCTCTAACTCATAAACATAAGTGCCTTTAAAGTTTTCAAGGATACCATTTTGATAAATGGCAAAACTATAGCCCGATGATTGACGGTTAAAATTATTAGAATTTTTCGAAATCAATTCGGGATAAATACTTTCGCTTCTACTGGTTTGGGGCTCCAGTTCAATTATTATAAAACCGGGCACTGGGCAGTTGGCAGAATAAAAAACCGGCACTTTGGCAAGGTAATAATAGCCGCCATAATCATTAGGTATGAGGTATAGGTAGTTTGTGTTGGTATTGATGCTATTGGCATACAGAAGCTCTTCATAATAACTGAGGGAGATTGGATTATTACGAGCATCAAACGCCTTACCGGAGCAGGAAAACGGTGTGATGCTCTTTATATTGTACTTGGATTTATATTTTCGCAGATATTTACTTTCTATCCTTCGCACCAATTCCGAAGCAGGCAAGAGTGGTCCGCGCAGGAAATAGTTTTTTATTACTTCATCTTCGTTAATGATGTTATTGGCTTCTTTTTCAAAATCGGTTTCAAACTGTTTATCTTCTCTAAGTGTATAGGCAAACTGCCTACGCATATTTTGCTCTTTATCCTTGCTTTGTAGGTAAACTGAAAAGGAAGCAAACAAGGTTAGCAGCATTAACCAGCCAATTTTCACCAATCTTGTTTCAAGTTTTGGCTGAAATTTGGTAGGAAAAAAGCCAATCACTGCCACAAAGCCTGCTATGGCAATAAACGTTAGCCAATACTCTGAATAAAAGGGAACAAAAATAAAAATAGCCCAATAAGCTAAACTAACTGCTATTAGTCCGATAAAATATTGCCATTTTTGAAGGTTTAACTGCCTAACCAAAGCCACAAAAACCTGAATACATCTATACAACACATAATACAATCCCAACCCGCACAATACCGCTACCCATGCCGATATTTCGGGACTTATTAAATAGGCAAGATTAATATTGGCATCGTACTGTGTAATGAGCAATCTTAAAACATAATTGGTTGCAAAGGCATGAGCAAAAAGCAACATCAACAAGGCAGCATACACCCCTAATTTTGCAGGCGGACTAAGTTTGGCAAATGCCACCACATTAACATCAATAAGTATATTATAGGTAAATTGCACCAACCAAATTAGCAGGGCAATTACCGTTAAAGAAACTGTAAATACCGGCAAGTGGTTGGTTACTGTGCCTGAATTAGGGGCTACATAATTCATTAGTGTGGACGGCAAATTAAATATCAGCCCTACTCCTACTATCAACAATATGCAACCGTAAAAAAGCGCTGCCCCCACTTTTTTGCTATACCGGTTTGCCACATAGTTTGCCATGTTTTGCATAAACACCAGCAGCAGCAGCATGCTTGCTATTTGGAGTATTACCACCTTCCAATTTATATAGCCATGTAGGTTCTGCTTATCAAACTGCATAAACAGAGGGTAATTAGTACTCTCTATGCCAACCGGTATTGCTCCTTTTTCCTCTTTCGTAAAAAAAACTACCTTATCTGTTACACCTAATAGTTTATTGGGCTTATTTGCTAAGTATCGGTTCTCTTGTTTATATTGGTATTTTACGGGAAATAGCGCCACTACTGTAGCGCCTTGCAGCTCTCCCTTTGAGCCGTCAAATTTCTTAATATAAACTTGATAGGTGGCATTCACCATATCAATATAGCTGGTACTTGGTCTATAATTTTCATACCACCGCACCGGGGGTATAGCTTCATTGCTATTCCAAAAAACCAATTGATCATTTCTATTGTAAATGAGTAAGTTATATGATTTTGCTACTACTTCGTTAAACTGTTGAGGGGTATATTTGTTGCTGATTAAACTATCCAGCAAACCAATCCTGTCTAAGAGAGCCCGCATATCGGCTTCTTGTGCTTTCAGTTTTTGGGTTATTTTGTGCGCTGTATTTTTAAGTGCATAATGGCTGCTGCTATACCAAAGTTCCGCTACCGATAATACCAGCAACAGAGCTGACATGGCAGCCAACAAGGATAACTTCTGTTTTTCTGCCCAAAAAAGCCTGATTATAGCTATTAGTTTACTCATTTAATATTCCTTTTCGCAGCAGCGCTAAATTTGTAATTAGCAGTTTATTCTACGGCTTAAATAATCTGCTTGGTGTTTTATAGGGCAGTTTACTGTTGCGGTCAATAATTTAGTGCAATGTTAGGAAAATAATCAGCTATTTCTTCTTGTTATTCGGGCTGCTTTTGTATAGCAATTTCATTTTTGACAATGGCATGACTTTTACACATTACATTGCGCAACATGTATTGTCAAAAGTATCAATCTACATGCAAGTAAGGCGCTATTTTTTGATAAAGTGTTTCATCTACCAGCTTAGATTTTTTTATATCAGACACAGATTTAAAATGTCCGTGTTGCAAACGCATATTTACCAATGACTGTGCAACCAACTTGTCTATATAGGGGTGTTTTGACAAGGTTAATTCATCGGCGGTGTTGAGGTGAATGGTTTTAATGGCTGTAGGGTTTTGATTCACCAAAAAAGGGGCTATTTGGTCATAAACATCGGGAGGCAGCCCCCTTACCTCTTTAACCTGCTCTACATGGGTAAATCCACCCAATTTGGTTCTGTAATTTACAATCATGTTGGCATAAGTTTCGCCTATACCCCGCAGTTTATCCCAGTCTGCCGGTGTAGCTGTATTAATATCAATGGTAAATTTTTTCTGTGCCGATTTATCAATGGGTGCATCATTATCAAAAGTGGTAAACTCCATTTTTTCTACCCGTTCATCTGTTTTGCCCGATGCTATAAGGCCGGGTTCTATGGTAATGTATGGAAGAAGTCGGTTGTAATCGGTTTCCGTTAAACCGTATAGTTTTTTAAAATCTTCGGGCTTTTTAAATTTTCCTCCCTTATTGCGGTAATTAATTATATTTTTGGCAATTTTTTCCGGCAAACCCAGTTCCAATGCCTGTTCATGGGTAATAGTGTTGGGGTCAAAAGAAAATAGCCTGATAGTGGTTTTAGCTCCCGATGGCTGCTCCGTAGCAACCATTTCGGTAGTTTTTCCCTGAGTTTCAAAAATCATATACGGCAAAAGCCGTCAGCCATTCTCGCTATTAAAGAG
>DDVC01000194.1:15079-15477 GCA_002345145.1 Bacteroidetes bacterium UBA2322 | reverse complement strand
TTTCACGCAAAGGCGCAAAGTTAGAGGTTGTTTACAATTCTGTTTATTCCGTTTTTTATTAACAAATCATTGAAGTTTATCAATAGACCAAGTTTCAGACCCGTTAACCTCAAATAGGTAAGCAATTGTTTGGAATGAACGGGAGCAATAGATTCAACAGACTTAATTTCAATGATTACTTTATTTTCAACTATCAAATCAGCTCTAAACCCAACTTCCATTTTAAGTTCATTCCAAATAACAGGAATAACTTTTTGCCTCTCAACATATAAATCTTTTTTAGTCAATTCGTAATACATTATTTCCTCATACACAGACTCCAAAAGACCCGGTCCCATTTGTGTGTGAATATGAAATGCTGTATTCACAATTATTCTTGCTATATCATTTTCCGATAT
>DDVC01000194.1:14756-14904 GCA_002345145.1 Bacteroidetes bacterium UBA2322 | reverse complement strand
TTGCGTGAAATTTTATAATCTTCTGGTAACTGCGGAGAAGTCTAACTTAGGTAAAAAAGATGTGAGGGTACGCCCCTACTAATTCAAATTGCATTTGAACTACTCTTGCTATATCATTTTCCGATATCATAGTATTGCGTCTTTGCGT
>DDVC01000194.1:0-14474 GCA_002345145.1 Bacteroidetes bacterium UBA2322 | reverse complement strand
CGTCCTTGCGTGAAATTTTATAATATCAAACTTGCCCCCCCAATTTAGGGCTGAACATTGTGCTGGTTAATCAAAAGACTGGCTATGGCGTGAGGCAAGCTCAACAATTTGCTCAAACTCTGCCGGCGAAACATCGTTGAAAAAGAAATTGATGGGGTCTATTTTTTCGCCGTTTTTAATCACCTCATAATGCAGGTGCGGGGCGGTAGAAGTGCCGGTATTACCCACTTTACCTATCACATCGCCGCGGTTTACCCACTGTCCGGGTTTAACGGTAGCTTTGCTCAGGTGTGCATACAGGGTTTTGTAGCTGTAACCGTGGTCAATAACTACGTGAATACCATAGCCTCGGCGCAGGTTTTCTACACTCACCACACGCCCTTTGCCGGTGGCATAAACCTCAGAGCCGGTGGGGGCAGAAAAATCCAAACCGGTGTGCATACGGCGGGTTTTGTAAATAGGGTGTATGCGCCTGCCAAAGCCCGATGCTATATGCCTCAAATCTTTGTTTGAAACCGGCTGTATGGCAGGAATGCTGCTTAGCATTTCTTCCTTACGCTTGAGTAGGTCTATAATTTGGTCATACGATTTAGACTGCACATAAAGTTTGCGCCCTATTTGGTCAATTTTTTCGGCGGTGGCGGTAATGAGGCGGTGGTTGGTAAAGTTTTCTAAATGTTTATAGCGGTTAGCGCCGCCTACTGCCGCCTCTCTAATATCGTCTGATAGGGGTTCGGCTTCAAAAACGACGCGGTAAATGCTTTTATCTCTATCCTGCAAACTGCCCAGCGCTTTTTCGTAGAGCGACACTTTTTGGTTTAGTTGTTCAAATTGTAGCTCAAGGTCGGCAATTTCGTTGCGCAGCCGTTTTTCTTTTGGCGAATCGATGTATTTAAAAGCAATGACCACAATTACAAAGGCAAATACCAACACGGCACAAAAGAACCCGAAAATGCGCAGGGCAACGCTCTGCCAGCTTTGCTCCACTTTTTCGTAGCTGAGACTGTCTCTATTAAAGTAGTATTTTACCTGCGCCATAAGCGGTTGGGGGGTAGGGGGGAAAAACATGCAAAAACACAAAACTCTGCAAAGTTAGGGCAGTTTTGCAAAAAAACAACCTCTTTGCTTGGTTACACAGCCACAAGCATAGGCAAACACTGCTTCATAATGCCTACCTGAACAGGGGTAGTACCCACCAGTTCGCCGTCCATTTGCATATAAAGCGGCTGCCCCAAGGATTGAACGCTGATGCACTCATCGTTAAAATAGCGCACTTGGGGGTTGTTGATAACCTCACACCGGCGCAGTTTGGGCAGGTAACTTAGGTAGTGCCAAAGCGATACATTGCCCAGTACCACTGCCGATAGCTGCCCATCGCTCAAATCGGCATAGGGGGCTATACCCAGCCCGCTGCCAAAGTACTTGCCGTTTGCCATTACCAACGACATCATTTTACCCTGCCACGAAAAATTTTCGCCCGTAAAGGCAACCTCTTGTTTTTGGTAGGTTAAAAAAGTTTGTACAATGGCTTTGGCATATTGAAGGGTAGGAGAGAGCCAGCTTTTGCTCTTCATTTGAGCAAGGAAAAACGTGGCAGAGCCACCCATGCCCACATCGGTAGCATTTATGAAGGCTCGGCAGGCAGTTTCGGCGGCGGCTAACGGGGTAAACAGCCCTATGCCCACATCTACTAATGCCTGCTTATTGTTTTCTATTAACTGTTTAAGGTGTTCGGCGCTGCGCAAAACTTGGGCAGTGCGGCTAAAATCGTTGCCCGAACCGGCAGGATACACCCCTATTACGCACTTTTTAAGCTGCTCAAAAACAGCATTGGGCAGGTTAGCAGTGCGAAGTGGTTGGTTTACCAAATCGGGGAGGTGGTTAAACACACCTGCACCCAGTAGCACACCGTTTACCACTTCGTTTAGTGTGCCATCGCCGCCTACCGCTATTATGCAGGCATAACCCTCCAAAAATGCTTGTCGGGCAAGCTCAGGAGCATGTTTGGCGCGTTGGGTTTCCATAATTTGATAGGAATAACCCGGCAGGTTAGAAAAATGCGTGTTAATGTCGGTTAAAATTTTCTTTTTCTGCCCGATAAGGCTGCTTACAATAAAGGCAATTTTTTTCATTTTTGGCTGGAGGAAAATAGGCAATAAAAGGGCAAAATTAGTGCATTTATTGTCATTGCCCATTATTTCCGGCTATTTTTGCCAATAAGCGGTAAAGTAGGGCGAAATAAACAGGAAAAGGCTTTTTTTTCCCGAAACCAAAAAAACATACACAATAGTTTGTGGTGAATAGGTAAATTGCTATCTTTGCGCCCTAAATCAAAATTTATTCAAAAAAGCATAATCGTCTAAAGATATGGCACACCATAAGTCAGCTCAAAAGAGAATCAGGCAGATAGAGAAAAGACGCTTGCACAACCGTTATTTCAAAAAAACTACCCGAAACATGATTAAAAAGCTTCGCCACAGCCATAGCAAGCCCGAAGCTGAAGCTATGTTGCCCGGAGTAGTAAGTTTGATAGATAAACTTGCCAAAAGAGGATTGTTTCACAAAAACAAGGCAGCTAATCTAAAATCTAAATTAAGCCGGTTTACCGCAAAAATAGGAGAGGGTGGACACCACCATCACCACAAAACTCGCAAAACTTCATAGTTTTTGCTTATAAACGTTTTGGTGAACAAAAATGCGCTTTCAGTAAAAAGAAAGCGCATTTTTTCGTTTTTTAGCGTTTTTGGAAAAGCCCAAACTAAGGCTCAATAATGTGAGGTGTTGTGGTTTTTAGGCATGAGGCTAACGGTTATGGTGTTCTCATAAGGCACATTACCGCTGTGTTGTGTTTGCACAAACAACACTTTTATTAGGCGTTTATTTGTCTGTTCTGTTTTTGTTGGTGTTTTGGGGGGGTAAAAACAAGCAAAGCACCCCCAACATATAGCTCAAATTGGGGGGGCGCTTATTTATATGCCCAGCCACTTAACCCTCATCATCGCCGGAGAGCAGTTTTTCAAGGTCTTTCATTACCTGCTCCATAGCTTCCTTTTCAATAATTTCGGTATCGGAAGAAGAGGGCGCTTCGGCGCTTTCTTCGTTTTTGAGTGTGTTTATGGCAATATCGAGGTATTTGTCTTTTTCTTCTGTTTTTTCGGCTGCCTTTTCAAGGTCTTCGCTAAGTTGGGAGAGGGCTTCAATTTTGATTAAGCCGGTTGGGGTAGATTTTTCAGTGTTATCGTTGTCGGTAAAAGAGTCGGCAAGATTTTCCTGTATTTCCTGATAAATATCGTCCATAGCTTGTGCGTCTTTGTTAATATCGGCAGTTACTTGTTCTATAGCAGATTTCACCAAAATTTCTGTATTAACATAGTTGTCGGAGCTATCGCCATCGGGCAGGAGTTCTTGGTTGCCAAATTCTACGTTTACTGAACTTTCTTGGGCGGTTTCTTCTTGTGCATCGGCATCGTTAGACTCTGTTTGAGGATTAGACTGTTCCAATGCTATGTGAATGGCAATTTGGTTATCGGCATCATTTTCAGGCGAAGAGCCTTTTATGTGGTCTTTAATTTGAACCACAATAATGCCATTATCATCGGGTTGTTGTTGTTCTTGCTGTTCGGGTTCTTGTTCTGTTAATTCATCGGGCAGAGCGGGTAGTTGTGGCAGTTCAAAGGGCAACGCGGGGGTTTCGTCTTCTTGTGCAGATACTTCTTTGTTTTCGGGAGTTGATTGGTTTGTATGGGGTTCATTAAGCACATGGGCAAGGTTGGTTTCTTGGGCAAGGTTGGCAGCAGGATTAACTTCTAATGTGGCAGTATCGCCGGCTTCGGGCAGGTTTGTATGCTCGTCTATCATAGCCAGCAATTCGCTATCGGATTGGGCTTCTGATTTGGCTATAATACCGGCAAGCGCTGTTTTAAAAGTTTCGGCTTCATCGCCGGGCAGTTGGAGTTTAAAGAGGTGGCTGTATTTAGATTGGTTTATAGATTGTAGGAGCGCAATACTGGGTTCATCTTTAAAAATTTCGAGTGTAACAGATGTATCTAAGAGGTTATCAAAGGCATTAACCACATACGAGTGGCTGGTATCTTGGAGCAGGTCGTCGTTTAGCTCAAAGGCATAGCGTGTTTGCGTTTGTTTAGTTTGGAGTGGCATTACCTCACTAAAACGTTTGTTTCTTTCATAGGTATTGAGGGTATCCAACACTTGTTGTAGTGATTGGGCAGATCCGTCTATACACTCGCGAATGATGACGGTATAAACCTCTCTAACACCGCTGTTTTGGAGCAATTGGGCATAGTTTTGGTCGAGCAATTGTGCAGTGCAGTATTGATGCAGTACCTTGCCCAGCCCCAAAAGGTCTTGCTGCATGGCAGGCGGGTTATCGGGGTTGGTATTGGTAATTTCGTAGTTATTTAGTTTTACCTTTCCATCTTGGGTTAGCAACACATTGTCAAAATCAAGGTCAAGGTGTGAGCAGCCGTTATCATACAAAAACTGCAAGCCGTTTAGGATAGAGCGCAGCGTTTGTTCTGTTTGTTCGGAAGAGAGGGGAGTATCTACAATTGTATTGGGAACATACTCCCAAATGCCCACTTTTACCTCGGTAATTTGCCCGATGTGGTTAATGGTTTCCATTACAAAATAATCATACAATTGCACTAAATTGGGGTGATGCAATTGTTGAATGCGCTCCATGTTGTGCTTAAAAGTTTGGTGTTCAACAGAAAGGGCGTGGTAAAATTTAACAATTACCGGTTTATCGGTAGCATTGTCAAAGGCAAGGTAAACTCTTGCGGCGCTGCCATCGGCAATAAAATCGGTTTGGGGGTTGTATTCGTATCGGTTTTGTAACAGCATTTTGAGGCTATTTGGGTGTGAAAAAAATTGACAGTTGTAAATTTGGAAGTATAGTAATGTTGCTATCCGTATCCAGTAATAAAGAAGCAGTATAACCGGATAGTGGTGGGTAAGATATGCTCAATTTGGGTTTGAAATTAGGCACTGTTTGTGAATTATTGGTGAAATTGTGCAAATAATTGGTCATTAACAAGTCATTTTTTTAATTTGCATATAATTGTGCTTGGGTTTGCTTGTATTTAGTCATAAAAAAGTCATTAAGGTGTGCTTAGCAAAAGAATAAACAATCAAAGAGCAACTTGGCACGGTAATTGATTGAATACAGAATTAGAAATCAATTTTTTGACTTTTTATTGTTGAACAAAACCTTGGTTGATATGAAACAATTCATACTTGCCGCTGTACTCTTGTTAAGTATTAGCTTGGTAGCTATGGCTCAGCGCGATGCCCGCTACACGCAATATATGTTTAACCAGCAAATGATAAACCCGGGTTACACGGGCAGTGCCGATTGGCTCAGTTTTACCGGCATTGGCAGGCTTCAATGGGCGGGCATTGACGGTGCACCCAAAACAGCCGGGCTTAGTGTACACACCCCGCTTGGACGATATAAAAAATTTGGTATTGGCGGTTATGTAGAACACGACCGCATAGGTGTACACAACCAAACCAATGCTTTTGCCAGCTATGCCTACAAATTTATATTGGGCGAAAGCCGCTTAGCCATTGGTTTGCAAGGCGGGGTGGCCTATTTACGTTCCGATTTTACGCAGGTTAAGGGTAATGAAAATATAGATATTACCATTGACAACGCGTTTGCCGATAACCAACGCAATTTGTTGCCCAATTTTGGTTTAGGGTTATACTTGTACCAGCCCAATAAGTATTATTTGGGCGTTTCGGCTCCCCATTTATTAAACAACAATCTCCGTTCTGATGACGGTGTAACCACTATAGCCCGCCAGTACAGGCATTATTATGCCATGGGCGGCGTAGTAATAGGCAACGAAGATTTTAGAGTGCGTCCTTCGTTCTTGGTAAAAATGGTGCCTACCCAAGCGCCCATACAATTAGATGCTAATCTTATGTTTTTACTTAAAGAAGTGCTTTGGTTTGGCGCATCATACCGAACTGCTTTTGGCAACTCTGACCCGTTTGCACAGTCAGAATCTATTAACGGCATTCTTGCTTTTCAGTTTCCTATGGGATTAAAATTAGGTTATGCCTATGATTATACCCTGTCTAAACTGAGCAATTTTACCTCCGGTTCGCATGAGGTAATGGTAGGGCTTGATTTGAAAGACCCCAAAGGTATGGGCAGGTTTGTTACACCCCGATATTTTTAAGGCGAGTAGTTTTTGTTTCATAGTTTTGTTTTACTCAAAGGGCAGTTCTTGGAACTGCCTTTTTTTGTTTACACACCAAAAACTACATTTACTTAGCCATAAATGGCAAAGACACAAAAATATATTTGCATCTTGCTAACCCGAAGGTAGTTTTAAATGTTACTACAAAGCAACAAAAAGCACTTGTGGAAACTTTTTTTTCTGATTACTTTTTGCCGGCAGCCCTCTCAATGGTGATGCTGGGTATGGGATTAACCCTTACTATTACTGATTTTAAAAGAGTTTTCAGAAAACCTGATGCTCTGCTTATCGGATTAGCAGCGCAAATGCTGCTGTTGCCCTTAGTTGCATTTTTAGTGGCAAGTTTGTTTCCCATGCCCCCAGAATTAAAAGTGGGCATTGTGCTGGTAGCAGCGTGTCCGGGCGGTTCATCGTCAAATTTGGTTAATCATTTGTTGCGTGGCAATGTGGCATTATCTATTTCGCTTACCGCCATAAACAGCTTATTAACTTTATTCACTATTCCACTGATTGTAAATTTTGCCATGAATGTTTACTTAGGTAAAAGCCACGATTTTGAGCTGCCTATGGGCGAAACCATGATCAACATATTTAGTTTTACCATTTTGCCTGCCATATTTGGGGTGTACTTGCGCGGTAAATTTCCCGATATAGCCAAAAAATTAGAACGTCCACTGCGTTATATCTTGCCTGTTCTTTTATTCATTGCCTTTTATGGCATTGTATTGTTTGATAAACAAGAAAATCAAACCTCTATACTACAATTAGCCTCCTTGCTGCCCTACGCTCTTGCTTTAAATATATTAGGTGTTGCAGCCGGCTACCTGCTCACCCTTTTTGCCAAACAAAGCAAACCCGTGCGTACCACCATAGCCGTAGAGGTGGGTTTGCAAAACAGTTCGTTGGCTATTTTTATAGCTACTAAACTACTGGTAAGCTCTCCTATGGCAGTAATTGCGGTGTTATATGGCATTATTTCTTTTTTTACCACCGTTTTTATGGGCTGGCTCATCTACAAGTTTGTAACAGATTAGCAGCCAGCAAGGCAACATTTTACATAACATTCCACACTTCTCAAAAAATAACTCTTTTGAGCAAAATTTTTATGTAAAACTGCAACCCTGCCTATAATGCTACCGTAAAAGTTAAGTAGAAAACACGAAACAACACCCCTTACTACTATTTCCCTCATTAAGAATAAATTAGCTGATTTTCTAAAATTACTGCTTGTATTCTTAATTCGTATGCTTACTTTTTCTTGCCACAAACTAACTTCAATCTTACTGCTCATTAGCTGCTTAATGGTATTTGGAACCATTTACGTTAGTGCTCAGCAATTAGAAGAACCCCAAAATACATTCAACGGCGATATTATCCAATCGGGTGGAGCGGGTTGCCCTTCCGGCACCGAGCAAGCGCCCAGTTCCGATGTATCTATGGAACGCCAGATTGTGGTATTGCTCAATAACCTGCGAGTTGCCAGCGGATTGCCACCGGTTAAAATATCTGCCGAGCTTACCGCTGCCGCCCGATTTCATGCCCGCGATATGTGCCAGAAAAACTATTTTGCACACGCCAGTCAAGATGGAAGCGGCAATGTAACCTGCCAAACTTTTGACCGTATAGGCGCTTTTTATACATGGGCTGCCGCCGCCGAAAATCTTGCCGCCGGTTATTTTGATGCACAAAGCGCTTTTAATGGCTGGGTTAATAGCCCGGGGCATTACAGCAATATGATGAGTGCATTGGTTTACGAAGTGGGAATAGGTTATTATTATGATGCCTCAGCTTCTTATATTACCCGGTGGGTTATGGATTTGGGAAGAAAAGCTAATGTCTTTCCGGTTATTATTAACAACGAAGAGGTGTTTACCACTACACCTCAGGTTAATCTCTACAAATATGTAGCAGCAGGCTACAACGAACTTAGGGTAAAAACCGACAATGGTGCATGGAGTGCCTGGCAACCCGCTACCAATACCCTTAGCTGGAATATGAATGCCAGTGGCGCAGGTACCTGCGTAGTATATTGCGAACTAAAAAATGCCTCAGGCAACATACTCTCCAGCAGCGACGATATTGATGTAAATATTGCGGGTGGTGGAACTTCTTCTTCGGGCGTGGTTATTAAGGTTAAAATTGCCCTGCAAGGTGCCTATAATTCATCAACACAAAACATGAATACCCACCTCCGAAACAGTAACCTACTGCCTACTACACAACCCTTTAACCGCGCGCCATGGAATTACAACGGCTCCGAGTCGGTTTCTTCTGCTTCAGCTATTCCTACTAACGCCGTAGATTGGGTGCTGCTGGAAGCACGAAACGGAAACAACAACGATCAAATTGCAGAAACAAAAGCAGCCTTTTTACTCAGCAATGGCAATATAGTAGATGTAAATGGTACTACGCAGGGTGTTGTATTTTCTTCACTTGCAGCCAATGCACCTTATTTTATATCGGTTAAAACCCGAAACCACCTTGCTATACTGAGCGCAAATGCAGTTACCGTTCCCAATACTGCCACCTTAGACCTAACTAATCCAACTAACGTAATGGGTGGTGCAGCACAATTAGCTAATATGGGTAATGGCGTTTATGCCCTGCTTGCCGGAGATATGGACGCAAACGGCACTATAACCGTAAACGATTTTAACTATTTCCAAGCCGAAATGAGTATCATTAACAGTTATGTGGATAGCGACTGTAATATGGATAAAAATGTTACCGTAGCCGACCTGAACCTCTACAGCCCCAATATGAGTAAAATTGGTGTGGCGCAAATCAGGTACTGATTTTTACATAATACCAACCTGTTTATTTGGTTAATACAACATTGCGCGTTTACTTTGTGACTTTGTTTAGCCAAATATGCAAACCAACACCAACCATACCACCACATTTTATGCCCAATGGCAAAGCGCTCCGCCTGCACTTATGGTAGGAGCGCTTTTGTTATTAGGTTGCTTTTTTTTCTTCCCTTTTTTGGGCAGTGTACCATTGTTTGATTGGGACGAGGTAAACTTTGCCGAGTCGGCACGCGAAATGGCGCTTACCGGCAATTACAGCCGTGTTCAAATAGGATTTGAGCCGTTTTGGGAAAAACCACCCCTGTTTTTTTGGATGCAAGCCGCTGCCATGCACTTGTTTGGTGTAAATGAGTGGGCTGCCCGATTTCCGAATGCTGTTTTTGGGTTAATTACCCTGCTTACCCTTTTTATAACGGGCAAACGGTGGCAACATTCGGGTTTTGGGTTTTTATGGGCGGTTACTTATTTGGGCAGTATTTTACCGCATTTGTACTTTAAATCGGGCATTATTGACCCTGTTTTTAATTATTTCATTTTCCTCAGCATCATCGGGCTTATAGAAGCGCACAAAACCCCCATTCCTGCTACCCGATGGTATATTTTTGCCGGCGCTACTGCCGGATTAGCCGTACTAACCAAGGGTCCGGCAGGGCTGCTCATTATCTTGCTCACATCGGGCTTAGTATGGGTATGGCATCGTTTGGTATGGAAACAACCTATGGGTTTAACCTTTAAAAATCTGTTTGTGTTTACCGCAGTAACCTTATTGGTATCATCGGTATGGTTTGGTATAGAAACCCTGCAAAACGGACCTTGGTTTGTGAAAGAATTTTTTACCTACCAAATAAGGCTGCTAAGCACACCCGATGCCGGACATGCGCAGCCGTTTTTTTACCACTGGGTAGTAGTACTTGTTGGGTGTTTTCCTATGTCGGTTTGGGCAATACCGGCGTTTTTTAACCGCCAAAGCTATCGGGTTATGCCCCATTTGGTTATGATTTGCCTGTTTTTTGTGGTTATGGTGTTGTTTACTTTGGTCAAAACCAAAATTGTGCATTACTCCTCTATGGCATATTTGCCTTTGTCGTTTTTAGCGGCTTCTTACTTGCAAGGGCTGTTGCAGGGCAACTATAAACTTACCCGTTTTGTGCAGGTAATGCTGGCAGTATTGGGTTTTGTGTGGGCGCTGGTGTTTTGGGCATTGCCTTTTGTGGCTGCCAACACTAACCTGCTGCTGCCCTACATAAAAGACCCTTTTGCCGTAGCCTGCCTGCAAACTCCGGTGCAGTGGCAAGGGTGGGAGCAAAGTATAGCCATCCTCATGCTGGCGGGGTTGAGCGCCGCGCTTTTCCTGTTGCGAAAAAAAACGCTGCCTGCCGTATTGCTGCTGTATGCCTGCACCGCTATTTGTTTGTGGGTGTATATGTGGGCAGTAGCCCCCAAAATAGAACAATATACCCAAGCCCCCATGATAAGGTTTTACCAACAAATGGAAGGTAAAAATGTATATGCCGAACCAATAGGTTTTAAAAGTTATGCCCAGTATTTTTACTTTAACCTGCCCCCCAACCACCGCCCGCCCCACTACTCCGATGAGTGGCTGCTAACCGGCGCTATTGACAAACCTGCTTACCTGATTACCAAAATTAACCGCACCAAATTGGTTACCGATAAAGCGCCCGATGCACAACTGCTTAAAACCGAAGGCGGTTTTGCCTTTTTTGAAAGAAGACCGCACTAATATCGGAATTTTTAGAACTGCTTTTCGGCTTAATCCGTTTACTCTCTTTTATTTTTGCCCGATGTTAGCAACAATGCTACTGTAATACCCGTAAAACCTTTTCTATTTATGAAAATTATTTCATATAACCTAAACGGCATACGCTCTGCCATAGACAAAGGGCTGGTACAATGGTTGCAACAAACCAATTACGATGTGGTTTGCTTGCAAGAAACCAAAGCCCAGCCCGAACAAATAGACCAAAGCCTGTTTGAAAACATAGGTTACCAATGCTACTGGCACAGCGCCGAAAAAAAGGGTTACAGCGGTGTGGCTACGCTTACCAAAATAACGCCCACAAACGTAGTGTATGGCTGCGGCATACCGGAGTACGACCGCGAAGGGCGCATTTTGCGGCTCGATTTTGGTAATGACCTATCGGTTATGAATGTGTATTTACCATCCGGCTCATCGGGCGAGGAGAGGCAGGCTTTTAAAATGCAGTTTTTAGACCACTTTTTGCCCTATTGCACAACAGTAAAAAATGAATGTCCTAACCTGCTCATTGGGGGCGATTACAATATCTGCCATCAGCCCATTGATATACATGACCCGGTGGGCAACAAAAAAAGCTCCGGTTTTTTGCCCGAAGAGCGGGAATGGATGACCCATTTTTTTGACCACGGTTTTATAGATACATTCAGGTATTTTTATCCCGATTTGGCTCACCAATACAGTTGGTGGAGTTTTAGGTTTAACGCCCGCACCAAAAACAAAGGTTGGCGCATAGACTATTGGGCTGCCGCAACAGCGCTGCAACCCTACTTACAAAATGCCCAAATTTTTATGGACGTTAAACATGCCGACCACTGCCCGGTAATGGTGGAGCTGAAAATGTAACACCTTAAAGTAGCCATTATGATAAAAAATGCCCGGCAAAGGTTGCAAAAATGGAGGTATAAAAACGTGAGGTTGGAGTTGTGAGCTTGCGCAAAGACTTGCCGCAAAAGGATTTTAAACAGGTAGGGTGACATATTTCGGTGCGCTGCACCTTGTTAATCGGGCTATTAACATGGTTGCTACCTATATTTTGGTGCGCTGCACCCTCGCATAACCAAACGCGCCATTTTATAGCTGCCGGTGAGTAACACACAACAAGGGGCAGTGCCCTTCAATCTTGGTAAAACACCTGCAAACCATGTTCTTAATAGGTGCAGCGCACCGTAATCTGTTGCCCGTTTTATCAAGTGCAGCTAAACCACACACAGGCTTTACCCCCTATCGGGCATTCATTTTGATTCTAACCTCACGTTGTAAAAACGGTTTCATGTTACTTTTGAGGCTAAAAGTAACATGAGAGGGCTGCTTATGTTACTTTTAGCCCTAAAAGTAACATAACATGGGCAGTTTGGGCGGTAAAACAGCATTTGGGTAGCAGTAGCATACATCGGGCTAACCGGCAAAGACGGATAAATTGTAATTAGCCTTTAATGATTGGGTGTAATCCGAGTTTGGTGTAAAATGGTACACAAGGGTATGAGCACAAAACCGGCAGCAATTAGCACACGGATAACACGGATGGAGCTGATTTGCGCCGATTAGTTAAAATGACGTAGAAGACGGGGGCATGCCCTGTTTCTACTCAATTGGGTAATTGATTTCGGATTGTGGTATTACGGATTACAAATAGGTTTAGTACTCACCATTTCGCCCTCCGTTCCAATTATCTTAACCCCCATTTTCAGAGGGCAACCAATAATAAGAACTATTTTGCCTGACAACTATTGCAGCATTGACCATCTGTGGGCTAACCCGATGCGGGACTAAGGTTAGTTTGCAGTTAATATGGGCTGCTCTTGTGTAGTGGGTTGCTTTTCTTTTTGGAGCAGTAGCCCAAAAATGAACCAAGACAAGAGCGAAACTGCCGCAATAAATACCCACAAAGTATTGTACCCAAAATGGTAAATAATTTGAGTGCCCAGCAGCGGCGCTACTATATTAGCAACAGCATAAGCAATGCCATATACTGCCATGTATTTACCTTCTTGGGTTTTGGGTGCGCGGCGGGTAGCCCAAGTGGTGCTGAACGGCATAACCAAAATTTCGCCAAACGAAATAAAAACCATGTAGCATACGGCTGCAACCCACTTGTAGGTATCGGGCAGGGTTAAAACCAAGTAGCAGCCGGCATACACAATAGCGCCCAGCCTTATTATCCATAGGGCAGGTTTAAGGCGTTCAATGCGGTGCACCAAAGGCATTTCGGTAAGCAGCACTACTGCGCCGTTTATTGCCGATACCCAGCCTATGGTAAACTCGTTCCACTGATACACGTCTTTAAAAAAGGGCGGCAGGGTCCACACAATTTGCATAAATACTAAGGCTGCCAAAAAAGTGCCAAAGGTAAACAGCATGTAGGTTTTATCTTGATAGGGCGAGTGTTTAAGAGCAACTGCCTCTGTTGCAGTACCCGATTTGGGTATCTTACCCTGCACCTGGGGCACAAACAGCAGCAGGGTGGCGGCGGCGGCAAAACAGGTAACGGCATCGGCTATAAAAATGTAGTTCCAGCCTTTAGTAATGAGCCAGCCGCCCATGGTAAGCGCAAAAGTTACGGCAAGGTTAAACGCCAAACGCATGAGCGAAAACGAGCGGGTGCGGTTGGTTTCGTTGCTGTTGAGCCCTATGGCTACGGTGTTTGCCGGGCGAAATGCCTCAGAAACGGTGTTTAAAATGAACAATACGGCACATAAGGCATAAAAATTGCGCACTTGCATTAACCAAAGCATCATTAATCCGGTGGCAATGAGCGAGGTTATTTGTACGCGCTGATACCCTACTTTATCGGTAAAATAACCGCCCAACTGATGACCCAGTACCGCCCCCAAACCATATACCGACATGGCATAACCGGCCTGTTTGATATTGTATTGTAAAAAACCGGTAATATATAGCGCCAAAAAACACATAATCATGCTGCCGCTGCGGTTAATGAGGTTTACCAGCGCCAGCACCCAAATACGAGGCGAAATGCCTTTGAAGGGGGTAAAAATTGCCATGTTGCCCAAACAGCTAACACGCCCCAAAAGTGCTATGGGTGTGTGTTTTTAGGAGTCTAAACTTACATAACAGTAACTAACCGATAAATTTTCGAGCATTTTTTTCATTTCTTGCAGCAGGAAATGGTTTTCTAAATCGGGTTTTCCTATTGCTGCCACTATCAGTTGGTCTTTGTATTTTAAATGACTAATGCAATGCGCCCTACCTATCAGTTCTACTAAAGACGGGAGGGTGAGTGATGGTGCAAGGCAGCAAATAAGCCCGATATTTCCTTCTAACTCGGCAGTAAGCGCTATGTTAAATTGGTTGGAGGGCTGTTTTTTGATGGGCGAGTGTGGAAACTGTTGCCTAAGGTGATGCAACAAGGCATTTTCGGCATCGGGTAAAGTAAGGCACTGCCGGTGGGCAAGGGTAAGGTTTTCTAAATAGTACACCACTTCACCCATTCCAAAGGCATTGCCCCAGAAATTGCGCGATATTTCGCCCGATTTTTGCACTAAATTTTTAATACTTCCAAACAGACCGGACTTTTTTTTAGATTCTTCCATACAGCAAGGGGTAGGGTAGGGGAGTATGATGGTGTAGATAGGGTGTGACCCGAGTTTGATGTAAAATGGTACACAAAGCTATGAGCGCAAAACCGGCAAAAATTAG